>JAZNCU010000001.1:0-17185 GCA_045587745.1 Eubacteriales bacterium
GCACTCACTGCCAGTGCTAAAAGTAACAAATCTGCTTTCAGTTGAACCTCACGGGAATTGCAGTTTGAAATTTGATCGACACTTCACCGTGGGCACTAAAAAGTTTTACTCCGCTTTTTCAAAAGCGGAACGTGGGCGCTAAAAGTTTCGCTCCGCTTTTTCAAAAGCGGATTGTGATGGCTTTTTGCCGCCACACAAAATGTAGTATCTTGCAATTTTGCGGTGGTTGTTATATAATCAAATAGGAAAAACCGAAGGAGAAATAATTGCTTTATGAACAAACGATTCAGGCTGTCCACAGCTCTTGATATAGATGATCTTTTGATGGAATGCGTGCCGTATGCAATACGGCTTGCCAACGAAAAATATAAATTTGATCCCCCTCTTACCATCTACGAGGTTGACCGCTGGGGGACTCTCGGCACGAGAGCGGACGTAATTTTTGAGTTTATAAAGGACCCCGAGTTCTTTCGCACACAGCCCGTTATGAAGGGCGCAAAAAAGTTTGTGCGGAAGCTGTGTCAAATGACCGAGGTCTTTGTTTCCACGTCGGTTTACCCCGAGTATATGAGCATTCGCGCGCAGAGAATAATGGAGGAGTTTCCCGAGATACCCCAGGACCACATTTATATGGGCTCCCGTAAGGATAAAATTGACGTTGATATCCTGTTTGACGACGGAATGCATAACGTCGCACGCTCCAACGCCACCTATCCGATACTGCTCCGCAAGCCCTGGAACCAACACGCAACGGGCGTGCTTGCCGTTAACAACTACGATGAGTTTTTGAAGCTCGTCGAGGTTATTTCGGAGGGCTACGCTCCACACGTCAGAGCATCCGAGCGCAGCGAGCCGGGAATAGTCGTGCTCGTAGGCCCTTCGGGCGGCGGAAAAACCGAGATCGCAAAACAGCTGCTCCGAAAATCGCACAAATTCGAGCAGCTTGTAAGCTATACCACCAACGAGAGCAAGGATTTGCTCGGAGACGCAAGATACCGCTACATCAGCGTTGAGGATTTCCGCAGAATGGCGGATGCGGGTGAGCTGTTTGAATCCACCGTATATGCAGGGTATAACTTCGGCTGCCGCAAGCAGGACGTTGACGATATACTCGGAAGAGGAAAATACGTGCTGACGGTAATGGATATCTGTGGCGCTATGGCGCTCAAAACTCATTTTCCGGGCGTCACCACCATATACGTCAAACAGGACAAGGAGTCGCTGCTCCGCAATCTGTTGGACAAGCCGCTCGGTGTTGACGAGAAGGTCAACCGCATTATGGCGCTCGATGCCGAGCAGAAGAATGCCGATATCTGCGACTACACCGTAAAGGTTTCCTCTTACGAGGATGCGGCGCAGGAGATACTTGACGGGCTTTTCCGAAAGCGCTCCTCAAAGCATTAAACAGTGTGTCGAAAAACAAAAAATATACTATATATATGTAGATATTTGTAATAATATGTGATATAATGTACCGTAAACCAATGAAAGGACGGAAAGCCTTTGGGAACCGATCTGCAAAAAGCAAGCCTTTGGAAGCGTATTGCGGCGTGGATGCTTGATGCGATATTGCTCAGCATCGTCGCTGTCGGATGCGCTTACGGTCTGTCTGCCGCCCTCGGCTACGACGGCTATAACACCGCCGTGGAGGAGGCGTACTCAAAATATGAGAGCGAATACGGAATAGTGTTCGATATTGATGCCGAGACGTATGAGCAAATGACCGAGCAGGAGCTTGAAAATTATCAAAAAGCATACGAGGCGCTGATCTCCGACGAGGAGGCGATGCACGCCTACAATATGGTCATAAACCTTGCACTTCTTATCACCACCGGCGGTATCCTTGCAGGGACGCTGCTGCTGGACTTTGCCGTCCCGCTTATATTCAAAAACGGCGTGACTGTTGGCAAAAAGGTATTCGGGCTCGGGCTCGTCCGTGCCGATTGCGTAAAAATCAGCACGATGCAGCTTTTTGTGCGTGCTTTGATAGGAAAGTTTACCGTTGAAACGATGATTCCCGTTTACCTCGTGCTGATGATCTTCGGAGGAATGATGGATATTACCGGCACGATAGTTATTTGCGGAATAGGTATCACGCAGGTGGTTCTTTACTGCGTCACCCGTAACAATACGGTGATTCACGATGCGTTTGCCGGCACTGTCGTTGTCGATCTTGCGAGCCAGCGGATATTCGAGAGCACCGACGAATTGATCGAGTACGAAAAAAAGCTCCACGCCGAGCAGGTTGCAAGGCAGGATTACTGAGTATAATAAATTACATAAAGAGGGCGTTTGAATGAAAGTTACGTTGCAGAATCTCACAAAAATTTTCCCCAGCCGTGACAAGAAGGAAAACTCAAAAGTCGTTGCGGTAAACGATTTTTCCTTTGAAATTCCCGACGGCAAGCTTATCGGCTTGCTCGGTCCCTCGGGCTGCGGAAAATCAACAACGCTGTATATGATCAGCGGACTTCAAAAACCCACCTCGGGAAAGATATTCTTTGGTGACGATGACGTTACCGAGCTTTCGACCGAGAACAGGGGAATCGGTCTCGTTTTCCAGAACTATGCGCTTTATCCTCATATGACGGTAAAGCAGAACATCCTTTTTCCGCTTCAGAACCTCAAGGGCGAGGACAAGCTCTCCAAGGAGGAAATGCTTGAGAGGGCATACGCAACCGCAAAGCTCGTTCAGATAGACGAGCTTATGGACCGCAAGCCCAACGAGCTTTCGGGCGGTCAGCAGCAGCGTGTCGCCATTGCCCGCGCGCTCGTAAAAATGCCCAGAGTGCTTTTGCTCGACGAGCCGCTTTCCAACCTTGACGCACGTCTCCGTTTGCAGACCCGTGAGGAGATCAGACGCATCCAGCAGGAAACCGGCATCACCACCGTTTTTGTTACTCACGATCAGGAGGAGGCTATGAGCATCTCGGATATGATCGTGGTTATGAAGCTCGGTGTCGTTCAGCAGATCGGTCAGCCTCAGGACGTTTACGATAACCCCGACAATCTGTTCGTTGCAAAATTCCTCGGAACTCCCCCAATCAACGTGTTCAGCGGCAGGGTAGATGGCGGAAAGCTCTTTATCGGCTCGGACGAGGTGCTTGACGTTCCGGGAGTTAAGGATCAGGCGGTTACCGTCGGTATCCGTCCCGAGGGATTTATTGCCGATGATAACGGAAGGTTGGAATGCGTTCTCAACAACGTAGAGGTTATGGGCAGGGACGTGAGCGTGGTTTCTGCTCACGAATGCTCCCTCAACCCCATCGTCCGCTCTATAGTAAACGCCGACGACCGTATCAGGTTTGGCGGCACTACCGTTAAATACAATCTCAAGCCCCACAAGGTGTTCCTGTTTAATGCGGAAACCGAGGAAAGAATCCGTTTTGAGGTGAAATGATATGGTAGAAAGTAAAAAACAATGGAAGGCGTGGCTCTATCTGTCACCTGCCATTATACTGCTGCTTGTGTTTACGGTCTGGCCTATCATCAATACTTTGCTTATGGCATTTCAGAACGGATACAACGCCAATCAGGCAAAGATAGGCGTTGAGTTTGCGTTCGGTATCCAGAACTTTGTAAAGGTGCTTCAGTATAAGCGCTTCCTCAACTGCCTGTTCAACACGATGATACTCTGTGTTGCCACCGTTCCGATCTCAACGCTTCTTGCGCTCTTTATCGCAGTTGCTCTCAACTCTATCAAATGGCTCCAGAAGGGACTTCAGACGATATTCTTCCTGCCCTACGTTACCAACTCGATAGCGATCGGTATGGTATTTGCGGCGATGTTCAATATCATTGGCCTCCGTCCCGACGGATCTATGGCGGACACCTGGGGAATTATCAATAACATCATTATGTTCTTCGGCGGCGAGCCTGTTAACTGGATGAATGCAGGCTCGGGCTACTGGGCGAATATTGCCGTTATGGTAATCTACATAGTATGGAACGCACTGCCGTTCAAGATACTCGTGCTGCTCGGCGGCCTGCAGAGCGTCAACCGTCAGTATTACGATGCCGCAAAGGTTGACGGCACACCGAGAAGAAGAGTGTTTACCAGAATCACCGTTCCTCTTCTTTCTCCGATGATCGCCTACGTTGTAATTACCGGCTTTATCGGCGGATTCAAGGAATATTCCAGCATCGTAGGTATATTCGGAGAGAATATGGGTCCCGTTCACGATGCGGGCAGGCTCAATACGATGGTCGGATTTATTTACGATTCGCTCGGAACAAACTCGCATGGGCTTGCCAGCGCGGCGGCTCTCATACTGTTTGCCATCATTCTTGTTGTCACCCTGATTAACCTTCAGGTCAGCAAGAAGAGAGTGCATTTTTAAGGGGGTGCAGTTATGAGCTCCGATATCAAAACAATGCACGCAAAGGACCTTAAAAGTGTATCCGTCGCTCAGCGTATCGGCGTGTTTACCGTCAAGGCGCTTACCTACGCATTTTTGTTCGCAATGGCGCTTGCGGTTCTGTTTCCTTTTTATTGGATGATAATCTCCTCCCTCAAAACGCTTACGGAATACCGCCAGACGATACCCACGTTTTTCCCTCAGCAGATAATGGTGTCCAACTATGCCGATGCGTTCAGCACAGCCGACCTCGGAACGCTGTTCGTCAATACGCTTTACGTCGGCGTGGTTTCCACCCTTCTTTCGCTCGTTATCACCGTGCTCTCGGCTTTTGCGTTTGCAAGGCTTGAGTTCAAGGGCAAGAATATGATGTTTGCGGCTCTGCTCGCCACTATGATGATCCCCGGTGAGCTGTTTACCATCACCAACTACATCACGGTCAACAACCTCGGCTGGATGAACAGCTTTACGGCGCTGATAGTTCCCTTTCTTGTGAGTGTATTTTACATTTACCTTCTCAGGCAGAACTTTTTGCAGATTCCCAACGAGCTTTATCTTGCCGCAAAGGTTGACGGCACTTCGGATATAAAATATCTGTGGAAGGTCATGGTGCCGCTTGCGCTACCCACCCTTATCTCGATCACGATACTGAAAATGATGGGTGCTTGGAACTCGTATATCTGGCCCAAGCTCGTTGCAAACGACGATGCCCACCAGCTTATCACCAACGGTCTGCGAAATGCATTTATGGATGCGTCCGGTCAGGTCAACTACCCCATTCAGATGGCAGCTGTTGCGATCGTTTCGGCGCCGCTGTTCCTCGTATTCGTGTTCCTGCGTAAGTATATTATGGCAGGTGTCAGCCGCAGCGGTATAAAGGGCTGATACACGGTTTAATTTTCGTCCCTTATTTTGCAAAATAAATAACATACAGGAGAAAAACAATGAAAACAAGAATCATCGCATCTCTTTTGGCAATTGTAATGCTCGCGTGCGTGCTTACTGCCTGCAACGGCGGCGGAGTTGGCGGAGGCGGCGGCGGAAATTCCGACGGAACCGGCGCTACAGCCAATTTTGACGTGCCCGAGGGCGGATACGACGGCAGCGCAGTAACCATCAAGTTTGCACATACCATGGGCGCAAAGCTTCAGGAGGTTCTTAACTACCACATCGGTGAGTTCAACAAGCTTTACCCCAACATCACCATCGAGCACAGCAGCTACGGCGGATGGAGCGATATAGCAGGTCTCATCAACACCGAGATCATGGGCGATAACCAGCCCAACATCGCATACTGCTATCCCGACCACGTAGCTACCTACAATATGTCCAAATCTGTCGTTCAGCTCGATAACCTTATCGCAAGCACTGTTACCGTTACACGTGAGGATGGCACCACCGAGGCTATCGGACTTACTCAGGAGCAGATCGATGATTTTATCGACGGCTTCTATAACGAGGGCAAGCAATACGGCGACGGACTTATGTACACCATGCCTCTTTCCAAGTCGACCGAGGTTCTTTACTACAACAAGACCTTCTTTGAAGAGCACGGTATCGACGTTCCCACCACCTGGGACGAGATGGAAGCGGTTTGCGAGCAGATTCTCGCCATCGATCCCCTTTGCTATCCTCTCGGCTACGACTCCGAGGACAACTGGTTCATCACTATGTGTGAGCAGGGCAAATATGCCTACACCAGCGCAACCGGTGAGCACTATCTCTTTAACAACGATGACTGCAAGGCTTTTGTAAAGAGATTCCGTGACTGGTACCAGAAGGGCTACGTTACCACCGAGGCTCTTTACGGCAGCTATACCTCCGGTCTGTTTACCGAGCTTGACAAAACCGTTTCGCACAGCTATATGTGTATCGGCTCCTCGGGCGGCGCAAGCTACCAGATTCCCGCCGGCGGTGCATTTGAGGTTGGTGTTGCAACCATTCCTCAGCTCAGCGCCGATAACCGTAAGGTTATCTCCCAGGGGCCCAGCCTTTGCATCCTCAAGGGCGGCAAGACCACCGATCAGCAGATTCTCGCATCCTGGCTGTTTGTAAAATATCTCACCACCAATATGGCGTTCCAGACCGAGTTCTCCTCCACCTCCGGCTATATGCCCGTTCTTGAGTCGGCACAGGAGAACGAGACCTATGCCGCTTGGCTCGCAAAGGCAAACGGAGCCGAGTTCCTTACCGCATTGGTTGTAAAGGTCGGACTTGATCAGTCCCAGTACTATTTCACCTCTCCCGCATTCAACGGCTCCTCGGTTGCACGTGCCCAGGTAGGCACTCTGCTTGCAAAATGTATGAGCGAAAAGACCGATGACGTTGATTCACTTATCAACAGCGCGTTTGAGGATGCATACGATCAGTGTGTATATCTCGGAGGCTGACGGATAGGCGGACGGATTTATGAAATTCAGATTATTTGCCCTTCTGCTGGCTCTTTGCATTGCATTGAGCCTGCTGACGGGCTGTACGGACAGCTCGGACTCCTCGTCCGAGCCTGTGTCCGATGTCAGCGGTACTACGTCCGAGCCTCAGCTTGAGACAGTTGACTATGCCGGAAGCGTCGTGCTTGATATGGCGTCCGCAACGCTCAAGCAGGAGGTCACCGTAAAAGCGTACATCGACGGCGACACAACTCATTTTAACGTTCCGAACAGCGTAATGCCCACAGGCGTGCTCAAGGCACGTTACCTTGCGGTAAACACCCCCGAGAGCACGGGTAAAATCGAGGAATGGGGCAAAAAAGCCTCCTCCTTCACTCAGGAAAAGCTGCTTGGCGCAAGCTCTGTTATCATCGAGTCGGACAACGGTGTATGGAACGCCGATTCCACGGGCGACAGATATCTTGTGTGGGTGTGGTATAAGACAGAGGGCAGCGATACCTACCGCAACCTCAACATTGAGCTGCTTCAGAACGGACTTGCGCTTGCATCCAACTCGGCAGATAACCGCTACGGCGATACCTGTATGAGTGCGATCAATCAGGCAAGAGTCGCAAAGCTCTATATCTACTCGGGCGCAAAGGACCCCGATTTCTACTATGGCGATGCAATTCCCGTTACTCTCAAGGGACTCCGCACAAATATTGAGCTTTATGAAAATATGAAGGTTGCCTTTGAGGGAGTTATCACCTACGAAAACGGTCAGACCGTTTACGTTGAGGAGTACGATGCCGAGACCGATATGTACTACGGTATGACGGTATACTACGGCTACAACCTTACGGGCACGGGACTTGAGATCCTTGAGCCCGGCAACCGTGTTGCGTTTGTAGGCTCGGTACAGTATTATGCAACCGGCGGAACCTGGCAGGTATCCGATATCAAATACGTGGATATGCGCCCCAACGACCCCAACAACATCCAGCTCATCTCCTCGGGCCACGAGCCTGCCCACATTGAAACGGATCCCGAGAGATTTACGGGTGCCAAGGTGGAGGTTGAGGTTATGACTGCACTTGACAGCGAGGAAACCGAGCAAAAGACCTTTGACTATGCACATCTCTCGCTCGGCACGTCTGTTTCGATGACCAACCTTTACGTAAGCAGAGTTTATACCACCACCAACGAGGACAGCGCCTCCAAGGGCGCAATGACACTTACCTGTCAGGTGGACGGCTATACCGTTTCGGTACGCACCGTGGTGCTGTATGACGAGCGCGGATCGGTTATCACTGCCGATGCGTATGAGGGCAAGACCATCAACGTACGAGGTATTGTTGATTATTTCAGCGGGGATTACCAAATAAAGGTATTTACTCCCGATGATATCGAGATTATCGGCTAAATAAAAATTTTAGGAGTTTGCTATGAAAATTAAAACAGCATACGGTCTGATTGCAGTTTTACTTGTATTTCTCACGGTATTTTCCTGCGTTCTGACCTCCTGCGGTAACGATGGCGGAGACGAGTCACAGCTCTCGGATGCCGTGAGCGAGTCGGGCGATAACTTAAATACCGCCGTCCAAGACGTTATCGACTATCTCAAAGCCATTTATAAGGATGACGGTGCAAAAACGCCCGTTGATTTTTCCCGCTTCAGCACCGTTCGTATCGCAGGCGTTCCCTATGAGGTCGTCTGGTCGGTAAACGTTGGCGAGAATTTTGTTAAGATCGTCGACAACGGCGACGGCACCGTTACCATCGACGTCAACAGCGAGAGCGACGAGGAGGCAAAATACACCCTCACCGCATCGGTTACGGTTGACGGCGTTACTCTTACCCACGTTTGGAACTACATTCTTCCCAAGGGCGAGAAAATGACCGATATCGTTGAGGCGGCTTATGCGCTTCAGCCCGGCGAGACTATGCCATACGAGTCTACTCTTGTAGGTAAGATCGTATCGGTAGATACACCGTACAGCGATATTTATGCAAACGTCACCGTTACCATCGTTATCGAGGGTATTGAGGACAAGCCTATTAAATGCTACCGTGTCAAGGGTGATTCGGCCGCAAGCATCGGTGTTGGCGATATCATTACCGTTACGGGATATCTTACCAACTACAACGGCACTATCGAGTTTGATGCAGGCAGTATAATTACTGCTTGGGAGGACGTTGGCACCGATGATAACGGCGGCAACAATGGCGGCGGAAGCGGCGGAACCACCACCGCATTCGTTCCCGAGCTTGTCAAGGATATCAAGGAGGGCGTTGCCTATAAGCTTTACCTTGAGCAGAACAACATCGGCAAGATCCTTTATCTCAACGGCGAGATGAGCGGCTACTATCCCGCCACCACCGAGGATCCCGAGGCTGCGGTCGACGTTTACGTCGAAAAATCGGGAAGCGGCTACCGTGCTTATTTTGAAAAGAACGGCAAAAAGCAGTATATTGAGGTAGTTGCAAGCGGAACTCACATCAACGTTGTTTTTGTGGAAACCGCAACGATGACCTTCAAATATGACGACGAGGTTCATACCCTCATCGCTACAGTTGATGACACCGATTACTACATAGGTACCTACAGCAGCTACTATACCTTCAGCGCATCCAAAACCTCCTATATCGAGGGTGACAATGCAAGCACCATCGGTGTGAGCAACTTCCTCTCGCACTTTGGCACGATCGTTGAAAAAGAGGTTGAGGGCGGCAACGGCGGAAATAACGGCGGTAACAATGGCGGCAACAACGGTGGCAACAACGGCGGCGGAACTTCTCTTGCTCCCGAGCTTGTCGAAAGCCCCAAGACCGGCACCGCATACAAATTCTACCTTGAGCAGAACAACATCGGCAAGATCCTTTATCTCAACGGCGAGATGAGCGGCTACTATCCCGCCGCCACCGAGGATCCCGAGAAGGCTGTTGACGTTTATGTCGAAAAGTCGGGCAGTAACTACCGTCTGTACTTCAACAAAAACGGCAAAAAGCAGTATATTGAGGTTGTTGCAAGCGGAACTCACATTAACGTAGTTTTCGTGGAAACCGCAACCATGACCTACACCTACAATGAGGAATTTTGTACCTTCATTGCAAACGTTGACGGCACCGACTATTACATCGGTACCTACAACCAGTATTCCACCTTCAGCGCATCCAAAACCTCCTACATCGAGGGCGATAAGGCAAGCACCATCGGTGTGAGCAACTTCCTTTCGCACCTCGGTAAGGTTGTGGAAAAAGAGGATGACGGAAGCGATAACAACAGCGGAAGCAACAACAATAACAATAATAACGACAATAACGGCGGAAATAACGACGATAACAACGGCGGCGGAACCTCTCTTGCTCCCGAGCTTGTTGAAAAGCCCAGCGCCGGCACCGCTTATAAATTCTACGTTGAGCAGAACAACCTCGGCAAAATCCTTTATCTCAACGGCGAGATGAGCGGCTACTATCCCGCTACCACCGAGGATCCCGAGGAGGCGGTTGACGTTTACGTCGAAAAATCGGGAAGCGACTACCGTGTTTACTTTAACAAAAACGGCGCAAAGCAGTATATTGAGGTCGTTGCAAGCGGCACTCACATTAACGTTGTTTTCGTGGAAACCGCAACGATGACCTTCAAATACGACGAGGATATCTGCACTCTCATCGCTACCGTTGACGGCACCGACTATTACATCGGTACCTACAACCAGTATTCCACCTTCAGCGCATCCAAAACCTCCTACATCGAGGGCGATAAGGCAAGCACCATCGGTGTGAGCAACTTCCTTTCGCACTTCGGCACTCTGGTTGAGGATGATACCCCCCCTACGGATGGTGACGGGCCCGAACCCGAACCCGAACCCGAGCCCGAGCCCGAACCCGAGCCCGAACCCGAACCTGGGCCCGAACCCGAGCCCGAACCCGAACCCGAACCCGAACCTGAGCCCGAGTTCGGCATTGTCGAGAACCCCGTTCCCGGTGTTGCCTACAAGTTCTTTGTTGAGCAGAACAACCTCGGCAAGACCCTTTACCTCACGGGCGAGATGAATGGCTATTACTACGCTACCAGCGAGAATATCGAGGATGCAGCCGACCTCTATATCGAGGAGGCCGAGGGCGGAATCAGAGTTTATTTCTATGATGCCGAGGAGGTTAAGACCTACCTCGAGATCGTCAAAAACGGCACCTATATCAACGTGGTATTCGTAACCGAGCCCACTATGGTGCTTACCTATAACGAGGACGTAGATGCTCTTATCGCAGATATCGAGGGTACCACCTATTACCTCGGAACCTACAACAACTTCTCCACCTTTAGTGCGTCCAAAACCTCCTACATCGAGGGCGATAAGGCAAGCACTATCGGTGTGAGCAACTTTATCGGTCACTTCGGCGCCGAGGCTGCTGTCCCCGATCCCGAGCCTGAACCCGAACCCGAGCCTGAACCCGAACCCGAACCCGGACCCGAGCCCGGAGTGCTCGTTCCCGAGCTTGTTGAGAACCCTGTTCCCGGCACAGCATACAAATTCTACCTTGAGCAGAACAATATCGGCAAAACCCTCTATCTCACGGGTGAGATGAACGGCTATTACTACGCCGCAAGCGAGAATGTCGAGGATGCTGTCGACCTCTATATCGAGGAGGCTGAGGGCGGAATTCGAGTATACTTACTCAATGATGGCGTAAAAACCTATCTCGAAATCGTCAAGAGCGGCACCCACATCAACGTGGTCTTCGTAACCGAGCCCACTATGGTGCTCACCTATAACGAGGAGCTCGATGCGCTTAACGCAGACGTCGAGGACACTACCTACTATCTCGGCACCTACAACAATTACAGCACAATCAGCGCCTCCAAGATCAGCTTTGTCACGGGTGACAACGCAAGCGCAATCGGCGTAAGCAACTTTATTGCTCACTTCGGCGTTCTTGTTGAAGCACCCGCAGTCGATCCCGAGCCCGAGCCCGAGCCCGAACCCGAGCCCGAACCTGAGCCCGAAGAGCCCGAGTTCGGCATTGTCGAGAACCCCGTTCCCGGTGTTGCCTACAAGTTCTTTGTTGAGCAGAACAATCTCGGCAAAACTCTCTATCTCACGGGCGAGATGAACGGCTATTACTACGCAACCAGCGAGAACATCGAGGATGCAGTCGACCTCTATATCGAGGAGGCTGAGGGCGGAATTCGAGTATACTTCTATAATGCCGAGGAGGTTAAAACC
Source organism: Eubacteriales bacterium (assembly GCA_045587745.1). Lineage (GTDB taxonomy): Bacteria > Bacillota > Clostridia > Oscillospirales > CAG-382 > Coliplasma. The sequence goes on from JAZNCU010000001.1 coordinate 11,956, forward strand.
TACCTCGAGGTCGTAAAAAACGGCTCTTATATTAACGTAGTTTTCGTTACCGAGCCCACTATGGTGCTCACCTATAACGAGGAAGTTGATGCTCTTATCGCAAACATTGAGGGCACCGACTACTACCTCGGAACCTACAACAACTTCTCCACCTTTAGTGCGTCCAAAACCTCCTACATCGAGGGCGATAAGGCAAGCACTATCGGTGTGAGCAACTTTATAGGTCACTTCGGCGCATACGCCGAGCCCGAGATCGAGTACGAGACAGTGTTTGAGGCGGCCACCGAGCTTGAGGAGGGCGTTGCCTACAAATTCTTCGTTGAGCAGAACAATCTCAGCAAAACGCTTTACCTCAACGGCTCAATGAGCGGCTACTATCCTGCCACAACCGAGAATATCGAGGAGGCGGTTGACGTTTACGTTGAGACGGTCGAGGGCGCATACAGAGCTTATTTCATCAAGGACGAGGTTAAAAACTACATTGAGGTAGTGGCAAACGGCAACTACACCAACGTTGTTTTCGTTACCGAGCCTACGATGGCCTACAGCTTTGACGAAACGCTTTACACCTTTATTGCCTCTGACATCGGCGGCAACGATTATTACATCGGAACCTACAACAACTACTCCACCTTCAGTGCATCCAAAACCTCCTACGTAACGGGTGACAAGGCAAACACCGTCGGTGTGAGCAACTTTGTATCACGCTTTGGCAGGTTCGTTGAAAGAGCCGTTGAAGCAGAGTAAGAATTACCAAAAAACCGCCGCAAAAAGCGTAATGTCCTCAGCGGCGCATTTGAAAAAGGCGTTAGCTGAGCTTATGCCCGTATAACGAAAAAAAGAGCAAGAATAAAAGGAAAAGCCTTTTATTCTTGCCCTGTTCGTTTTTAGGGATAAATTGATGCGTTACATCGTAAATTTCTCGTCGTTGTACTGCCGTCTCCTCAAAGGATAGTGCACAAAACGGTCTTTAGCTCAATCCGCCGACACGGATATAGTCAGCAAGCAGATCACGGGCAAAGGTCGTCTCGTCAAGCCGTGCAATCTCGGTCAGTCGGTTGGGCTTGTAAAGTGCGGAATAGGTGTCGGTCACGATGTAATAGGTTTTGTTCGGGTCGATGCTGTTCCGAATAGATGCCCCGTACTCTCCGTAGGAAATATAATAGTTGCTGTTGGAGCTTTCAAAAAAGTTGTTTTTCAGATCGCTTCCCTTTATTGAGCAGAGCACGATCTGATTATCAAACGGGAGCAGCATATGGAGCTGAGCGTAGGTTACCGTTCCAACGGGCAGCTCATAGGGAGAGCGCACCGAAATATAACCGCCGCCGAGCGCAATATCGTACTCATCACCCCAAGTGTCTATACCTACGTCATAATAAAGGTCGGCAACGTACTGCTTTATCGTGCTTGAGTTCCTTCGTGTCCGATTGTGTCCGAGCTCCTCGTATGACGGTGCAAGCTGCTCGGAGTATTTGTCCAAAAGCTCGTCCACGAGGGGATCGTCGATCAGCCACGAATACGCGCTTGCATCTATCAGCTCGGTTTTTGTGACGAAATTAACTCCCGTAACGGCATTGATCTGCACCTCAACGTGCGATATTCCCTGGTTCTCGCCCCTGTTTTGCAGGTGGTACACCCCGTAAGTATCTCTGAGGATATATTTTTGGTGTGTGTGCGCCTCAAAAACAAGGTCAACGTAGCCGTTTGAAAGGGCAATATCGTAGTAATAGGATATCTCGTTTCCCGACACTCCCGATACCGAGCTTCCCTTACTTTCGCCAAGTCCGTCGTGCAATATGTATACGATAAAATCGGCACCGCGCATACGCAGGCTATCGGATTCCGCCTTGACAAGCTCGGTCAGCTCGTCACCGACGATAAAATATACGTCCTCAGTCTTATCGGCGGCAATAGAGGAATAGCAATCGCCCATCGCACCTATAACGCCTATCTTCAGCCCCGAGACCTCGAGCATAACCGAGGACTTACAGTATTCCTCACGGGTGTGTGTGTCAGGGTCGTACACGTTGATGGCGAGCAGAGGAAACTGTGCAAAATCGCTGTTAAGCTCGATGGGAGCCTCGCCCCAATCGTACTCGTGGTTGCCGAGCGTCATTGCCGAAAATCCCACCTCGTTCATCCACTCGGTGGTCAGAAGCCCCTGCGTCATATTCGACTCGGAGCTTCCCTGCCAGGAGTCGCCTGCCGACAGCAAAATCAAATTATCCTCGCTGTTTTGTAAACGCTTGAAATAGGTAGTAAGCTCGTCCACCCCGGGCTGGGTGTCTGTATCGGCAATTTTGCCGTGCAGGTCGTTTATCACGTAAAAATCCACCGTGATTATAACGCTTTCAAAACAAATATCGCATATCTCGTTTCTGTCGGCATCCTCGTGCCCGCAAACCGCCTCGCTTGATTCTGCTTGCGATACGTTGCCCGACTCGTCCTGTCCGTCACTCGTGCAGGACGAAGCCAAGAGCACAAAAATAACCAGCAATATTGCCAAAAATCTACTGTTTTTCACTGTTATACCTCATTCGGCTTGTTTTCAAAAAGGGTCTTAAAGACCGTGTGGTTTGTTTTATCTATCGTCAGCGGCGATATCGAAATATACCTGTTCAGAGTCGTGTTCGTGTCGAGCGTAGTGTCCCCGTTGTCACTGTGCACGCATTTGCCGCAGGCGGTGTATAGCCCGTCGCCAACGCATCGGTAATCGTCCGAATAGTAGGCAGAGCCCTGTCTTGTGATTCGGATGCCCAGCGGATTTTCGGGAATGTTGACGTTATACAGCGTACAGAGGTCAAGGAGCCTGTTTTCAAAAATAAAGTCAAAAATCCTGTCAAGCTGAGTATAGGCCTGCTCGTAATTCTCGGGATTTGTAGACAGCGCAACTGCGGGAAGCCCGAGCGCAACCGCCTCGCTTGCCGCACCGACCGTGCCGGAATAGACCATATCGGTGCCGAGGTTGAAGCCCCGGTTAATGCCCGATATGCAAAGGTCAAATTCCTTTTTCAGTCCTATGACAGCAAACCGTATGCAGTCGGCAGGGGTGGAGTCCACCGTCCAGACCTTAAACCCCTCGAGCTCGGTCTGCCTGCATTCGTAAGGCTTGTGCAGCTCAATGCTGTGGCTCTTGCCGCTTTGCTCCTGCTTGGGCACGACAACGGTAACCTCGCCCAGCTTTTCACACCACCTTATCAGGTTGGGAAGCTGTGATGCGCCGATTCCGTCATCGTTGGTAATAAGTATTCTCATCATAGCCAGCCCTCGTTGGATTCCTTGTACTCCTTGACGAGCGCATCGGCATCCGCAAGCAGAGCCTCTATCTCGCCGTAGCCGTAAACTGTTGCACCGCTGGCGCAGGCGTGTCCGCCGCCCCTGTATTTTTCGGCAACAGAGTTAATATGCACGAACCTCGAGCGAAGCCGAACACGGAAGGACTGCTCCTCATCGCAGTTTTCGATGAACACCATCCAGCTTATACAGCCCCTTATCGAGTCAAGCGAGCCAACGCAGGCGCTTGCCTGCTCGAGCGTCAGCCCAAACCGCTCCTGCATCTCCCTGTCCACGATTATGTAGGCAACGCCGTTTTCGGTGACCTGCATTTTTTCGTAGATGTACGCCTTAAATTTAAGGTATTCAAACGCCTCCAGGTACAAACGGGAAAAAATCGTAGCAGTATCCACTCCCACGTCAAGCAGCGTGGCTGCCGCACGCAGGGTGTCCCCCGTAACTCCGTCGTATTTGAAGCGTCCCGAGTCGGTAACCATACCCGTGTAAAGGTGAGCTGCACCCTCGCTCGTGAGCACCAGCTCGTCCTTGAAGGTGTGATAAAAATCGACTATCATCTCACAGCAGGAGGAGCGCTCCTCCTCCACCCAGATAATATCCCCGTAGCTTTCAAGCGGAATGTGGTGGTCGATTTTTATAAGCTCTCTGCAAAGAGTGTATTTTTTGTTGGAAATACGTGCCTCGGACGCCGTATCAAGCACTATTCCGAGCGCATTTTCATACTTTTCGTCTGCCACGGGCTCGTCCTCGGGGCCCATAAACTCGAGATATTTAGCCCCTTCGGAATCAATGAGATATACCTCCTTATCGCTCCAGGTGCCGGCTATCAGCGATTTGAGTCCCTTGGTCGCACCGACGCAATCGCCGTCGTTGCGGATATGACGGAACAAAAATATTCGGTTGTATTCCTTTATTTTATCAAAAATCTGTTTTTTGATTTCAAAGCTCATTCTTCTTCTCCTGCCATTTTGTCAAGGTCGGCAAGCATAGCCATGGCGGTATCGTAGTCGGCAACCTTTGCGCCGCTTGCCTTTGCGTGACCGCCTCCGCCGTATTTGACGGCTATGGGATTGATGTTGTATATCGACGACCTCAGCTCGCAAAGCACGCCTCCGCTTTCCTCGGTGAAGTTAACCCATATATCCGAGCCCTTTATGTCGGACATAGTGTTGACCATTCCGCGAGAGAGAGTAAAAATATCCTTTCCGAGCGCATCCGCTTCCTCTCTCGATGTGTATATGTAAGCCACCCTGTTCTTGGTAAAGCGGATCTTAAGTACAAACTGCGCTTTGAGCAGCTTTGATTCAAAATCGTCGGCGTACAGGTTGCGGAACAGCTCGTTGGTATCAAATTCCTGCTCCATCAGCAGGGATGCCAGCCTGAAAGTCCTTGCCGTAGTGCCGTCGTATTTGAAGCGTCCGGAGTCGGTTACCATACCGGTATAGAGCGCCTTTGCCGAGCTTGGGCTGAGCCTCAGCCCCGATTCCTCCGCAAATGCGGCAATAAGACCGCAGCAGCTCTCGTAGTCCGAGTCGATGACCTCGATATCGGCAATCCTTCCGCAAAACAGATGGTGATCTATCCGCACGGTTGTTTTTGCCTTGGTGTATCTATCGTCGCATATCATTCCTGCCGATCCGCAATCGAGAATTATTGCCAGCGAGCCCTCGTAAACACCGTCATCTATTTCGTCCATAGCCGAGCTCTCCATAAACGAGAGGTAGCCCGCACCGTCGCCTACCGCAAACACCTTTTTTTCGGGAAAATTATCCTCAATAAGTCGCTTGAGACCTATCTGACTGCCCATAGCATCCCCGTCCGGGCGTGTGTGCCTGTGTATGATGATGCGGTCGGCATCCTTTATTGCCTGTAAAACTGCCTCAAACATTATTCATCCCCCGCTCTGTGCTTTTGTTGATTTGTGCGCTGTGTTGTATCA
>JAZNCU010000002.1:0-5581 GCA_045587745.1 Eubacteriales bacterium
AGCGTATTTACATTCGGTATGCAATATTGGAATTCAAAAGTTACACGAGAAGAATGCACACTGCTTGAAACGAAGTTTATTTCTTATAAGGAAATACGTAAACCAAAACGTCCTATGGAAATCAAGGAAACTACCATCAACCATTTTACTGCTCGAGAGGAGTATTTTTTCATTTTGCATTCTCCTTTGCGGTATTGATGGAAGCAATTAATATGCGACGAATCGTACCGCATTGATTGTAAAGGTCAACAGCGGTTTCTCTGTTCAAAATATCGGATTTTACAAACAGTTCCAGCCAATATTCCGTTTCATAGCATTCTTTTAAGGCAATCTGCAGTTTTGCAATAAAGTCAGGCTTTCCGTGGGCATAATTCGCTTCGTGAATGTTGGCACCGATGGAGGTTGCAGAGCGCTCCAATTGATTCACAAGGGAATAATGTCCTTTGATCGTTTCGCAGAGTTTGATAATTTTAACTGCAAAGTCTGTTGAAAGATCCCGAAGTTTTGATTCAGCCATATCAATACCGCCTTTCGTGAAAGAATTATACCATAATCGTAAGGAAAGTTAAAGTGAAATATCCTTTGGATGTGAAATAATGACCTGCAGTCATTGTGAAATATTCGCTGTTCCACCGAATGTGAAATGAAATAAATCCCCTCACGCCCGCAGGCATTTCACATTGCATGGCAATATTTCACACGCGAAGCGTATTTCACAAATCCCGCAAGGGATTTATTTCGTTGAAAAGAAACCTCTTTTGTCTACAGACAAAAAAGGGTTCTTTTCTGGTCTGAGTGACTGGACTTGAACCAGCGGCCTCTACCACCCCAAGGTAGCGCGCTACCAAACTGCGCCACACCCAGATTTGCAACCCACTTTCGGGCGCACGTGGAATTATATCACAAACATATATTGTTGTCAATACTTTTTTGATACAAAAATGCATTTTGATTTTTTATCAGGAAATAATAAAAAGCGTAAGAGGAGGTGTTTTTTGATTTGAACACAAAAAAGCTTTTGGGGCGCATCCACAAAAACTCGCAGGTTGGGCTGTATACCATTCCCAAGGTGATTCAAAACTGCAAAAGTGATGAATTGAAAAGCGAGCTGACACGGCAGGAGCGCGAGTACAAGCAAATTTTTGACGCTTCGCTTGCACTGAGCGGCTATTCACGACTCAACTCGATGAGCAGACTCGCAAAGGCGAGAACCGGCGCGATGATCAAGATGGGGAATATGTCGGCGGACTCCGATTCAAAGCAGGCAGAGATGATGATAATGGGCAGCACGGCAGGCATTGTCGATATGCTAAAATGCATCAAGAACAGCCGAAACGCAAGCGAGGAAGCTCGTCAGCTTGCAGGTGACCTGATAAAAACCGAGGAATACAACGTAACCAGGCTTAAGCGGTTTTTATAACTCATTGACAAAATCTTCGCACAGGGCTATAATAGTTGGCAAAGAATGTGTATACGGAGATAAGCATGGAAGAGCGCAGGGATCTTAAAATCAAAATATCACGAGCCAGAGCCAATTTGATGTTTTTTACGCTGTTGACTCTGTTTAACGCCGTTACCCTGATACTGGGAGAGGTCTATTATATCCCCTACCAATCATCTGCGGTTCTTTTTACTCTGGCAAACACGATGTACACCGGTTCGGCATTCGTGATAAATGCAGGAAGGGTGATTGCCGTTGCGATTTGCGGAATGTACCTTGCGTTTTATTTTCTTTCAAAAAAAAGCTCTCGTTGGCTGCTCGGCGCGGGAGTCGCTGTTGCAGTTGACTGCTTGTTTTTGCTGATGATGGTGCTGATGAGCGGAATAACCGAGTTCTTTTTGGATCTGATTATGCACGGTCTGCTGGTTTTTTACCTTATCGTCGGCATAAAGGCATTTGTGGATTTTGAGAGACTGCCCGCCTATGACGGCGCAGACGAAATGGTTCAGAACGATAACGATTTTGCCGAGGAGGGCTCTGAGGACTATGACCTCGAGGAGTACGGAGCCGAAGAGGGCGAGGACGAGAGCGTACAGGATCCCGATGAGCCTCTCGGAAAATACGATGGTCATGCCGAGCCGCTTCTAAAGGGAAGCTACGAAGGGCTTGAGATCTTTGCGGTATGCGAAAGGAATATTGCCGAGCTGGTTATAAACGGCTACGTTTGCGATAGAATGAACGTAAAAAGGCTTAAGGAATACAAGCTGCGTGCAATCGTAAACGGAGTTGACGTTACCTTTGAGTACACCGACGTTTATGGTAGGATTTCAATGTTTTTGCACGCAAACAGCACCCTGCTCGACAGTATACGGGGCAAAATAATCAGTGAATAAAAACAGACTGCAGAAAACCCTAATTGAGTTTTCTGCAGCCTTTTTATGCTGTATGGATTTTATGCGGTTCAGAGAGCGGCTCTCTTTTTGCGTACCGATTTTATAATCGAGGCCGCAACAACTGCCGCAAGGCCGAGCACGGCGGGAACGATAGCGCAGTAAAGCATCAAAACCGTTACGCTTCCGATAGCAGATACAATTATCGAAGGAAGGCCGCTGAATATCATCTTTCCTCCCAGCAAAACAGCAGCCACAGGAATAGTGAGTATCAGTCCGCCGACGAGGAAGGGTATTCCGCAGTAGCGCAGGCTGCCGATAACCGAGCGGCGAGAAACGATGATTATCACCATAAGCAACAGCACGATCATCCAGGGCAGGATGAGGAACACGGGCGAAAGCACACTTTGAGCAACCTCTACGGTCTCGATGATATCGGAATCGGCAAAGTCTATTGTAATGCTGCCGATATTCTCGTTGAGTGAAGAAAGCGAGTTCTCGATTTTTTCGATATCCGAATCCTTTATAACAAGACCCGTCTCCTCCTCGATCGTTTCTTTATTGTCCTCAATGATTTCTTTTATTTCTTCAGTATTTATTACAGTAAACGCTTCCTTGGATTCAACTGCCTCCATAAGCTCATCGCTCTTTCGTGACAGATAATCACCGACGATATCCATATCGAAAATCTTTTCCACATCACCGCGAGTGATCTCTGTCTCATACTGACCGTTGTCAATAAGCTCGTAAACATAATCGACAACCGTATCATCCTCGGAAAGGCCGTATTTTTCAAATTCCTCTTCGTTGATAATGCCGAGTTCTTCAAACTCATCAAGAGTAACTTCCTTAACTTTGATACTCGAGACGATGTTCTTAATACCGAACTCAGAAGCAAACATACGCACCGACGTAACGAGCATCGAGGCAATAAGCGCAAGCGCAAGCAGAATACTTACGAAAGTAAGGCAAATGTGACCGATAACAGGGTATTTTTTGACCTGCTTTTGGGGCTTGATTTCCGGCGCGGTCTCAGGCACCGTCTCGGTTACGGGTGCAGGGACAGCCTCGGACTCGGAAGCCTCATCGATTGCCTCGGGCTCGGAAGCTTCATCAATTGCCTCGGGCTCGGAAGCTTCATCGATTGTCTCGGGCTCGGTAGCTTCATCGATTGTCTCGGGATCGGAAGCTTCATCGATTGTCTCGGGCTCAGCCGATACCTCGGACACCTCGGCTACCTCCTCGATGGGTTCCTCAACAGGGGTCTCGGAAGTCCCGATCACCTCATCCGCAGAAGTTTGCTCATCGATAACTATTTCACCGCCGCAATAGGGGCAGAATTTCGCTTCCCCGGGAAGCGCTTTACCGCACTGCGAACAAAACATATATTACCTCCGTATATCATATATTTACTGTGCGTACAGTATCACATATTTTAGGTACTTTGTCAACCAAAAAAGCTATATTTTGGTAAAACACTTTATACACCTTAAAAAATACTGTTGAAACTTGTTAAAGGATGGGTTATAATGAAGTATAATGATTAACGGGAGTTTTGCTATGATTAAAAAGGTCCTGTGCTTTTTGACGGTGTTATCCCTGGGTACGGTATTGATGTCCGCCTGCGGCAATACGGCTGAGGAATCGGCCATAACCGATAGCTCATGTACGGAATCCATTGTATCCGAGGAAAGCACCGAAATGCCTGAATACATCGAAAAATACGATTCGCTCACCTTTACGAATAAGGGCAAAATGGGGGACTGTGACGGACCCTCGTTCTGCGTTTACAGCAAAACAGGCTACAATGGCGCAAGTATGACAGTTGATCTGGGAAACGTTGACGTTTCACTCAGGCGGAATGATGACCGAAGATACGTAAACGCATACATCTTTCTCGGAAGCGACATCCATAATGACACGGGACATTGGATAAACTGCTACGATGCGGGCTTTTGTCTTTCGGGAGGCGGCGGAGGATGGCATCTGTTCTACAACATTTACGATTGTCCCGACGGAGTTAACAGCTGGTATGAATCAAGAGTGACCATCAAGCCCGGCGTGTACACCCTTATGCTCGATTCGGGCAAGCAGGACGGACAGGCAGAGCTTTCGGTCATTGACGAGGGCGGAAACGTGCTTGACAGCGTTACTATTTACGCAAAAGGAATAAAATGCGACGGCTCCAATACCTCATTTCTTACCGATTTTGCGCTCGACTTCCCCGAAAATCTCATCTATGCGCCCGGCGATTACGTAACGAGCGACTTTTGGAAGGTAATTCTTTACAGCACCGACTGCGGCATAAAAATGAAGAACATCTCGGTCAGCGATGCCTCGCTGTATATCGACGGGGAGAAAATCAAATGGACCGAGGAGGTAACCTCATCGGTGGGAATCTGGCCCGATAAAGCAATCAAGCCCGACTACTCCCCGGTTAGCGTTGAGGTCTACTCAAAATACGGCGACTATATTATTCATCTCGATATGAATCGAGAGTAATATACAAATAAATTTTGGAGGAATACTATGAAAAAGACAGCGATTCTTATCACCTGCATCATTCTTTTCTGTCTTGCGGCAGTACCCGTAAGTGCCGAGGAAAGCCAGAACGTTTTGGTCTATGAGACCGACGTTGCACCCGAAATCGACGGCGTACTCGACGACCTTTATGCATTGCATTTGGTTGCCGATTCGGTTGTCAGCACTGAGAATTTCATTCTCAACGCTCCCGATTCTCTTAATGATGACACAAAGTTTTACGCATGCTGGGACAGCACCTACCTTTACACCTATGTTATGATACCCTGTAACGGCGACCATGTTGCCTATATGGACAACGAGACCGAGCACTTTATCTTCAATGCTCACTATCTCATGACCGCTATCTGCCCCGAAGATCCCGATCAGGACAAATATTTCGGTTCGGATACCAACGAAGGCGGTTGGGACTGGACCGCACTTAATGGCGCAAACTTTATGTATGAGTGGACCGTTATCAAGGATTCCCGTGACGGAAGTGATGTTATTTCTTGTCACTTCAATGACGTACAGAGCAAGAGCGGTTTTGAATTTGCCATCACCTCGGAGAATGGCTATGACTGCTACGAGCAAAGAATCCCTCTTGCTTCGCTCAAAACCTCGCAGGTCGAAGGTATTGAAGCAAAGGTCGGCAGTATTTTCGGATACGGTTTCTCGGCAGGTCTTACCGATGTAGGCTTCGGTTACATAGAAAGCGACGATGTTATCT
>JAZNCU010000003.1:0-6624 GCA_045587745.1 Eubacteriales bacterium
TTGTGTGATGAAATTGTCTTCCTAAGACCGCTTGGCCTCCGACTTATGGAATGATTTTCACGTATATGTGGGCTTTCGATCAGCAAGCAGATTGGGATTATATTGAATATGTGAAAAGTATTTTTGAACCATATCATACCGAGTTTTACTATGTGGAACTTGTCGCACCCCGTGAAATTAGATTGGAACGCAATATTACTGAAAACCGTCTGCAGAACAAAGCATCGAAAAGGGATATTGAATTGTCAAACCATAGACTTATCAACGATGATACCAGATATCGGCTTGAAAGCTTTGAGGGTGAAATTCCGTTTGATAACTATATTAAAATTGACAATTCAAATCTACCACCCGATGTGGTTGCAAAAATGATTCAAGAAAAATTTCATTTATAAATAAGGGAAACGGTTTATTTATACATAGGTTCATTTTCGTGGTGTAAGCCCAAAAATCCCGTTCACAAAAGTTAACGGGATTTTTTACTGAAACTCTTCACTCTTCACTTAATTTCGTTTAATAGTACATATAAAACAAACTGCACCTTGGCTCCAAGGTGCAGTTTTACTACTTACTGTATTGCGGTTATCCCAGATAGCCCTGTTTGTACAGAAGCTCGGCACAGAGAACGGCACCGCCTGCTGCGCCACGGAGAGTGTTGTGCGAAAGACATACGAATTTATAATCAAAGATCGTATCCTCTCTGAGTCTGCCCACCGAAATTCCCATTCCTCCGTAGAGGTTACGGTCAAGACCTGTCTGCGGCCTGTTGTCCTCCTCAAAGTAGGTAAGGAATTTTGCGGGTGCGTGGGGAAGCGACAGCCTTTGCGCCTCGCCGACATACGCATCCCAATCGGCAAGGATCTGCTTCTTGGTGGGAACGTTCTCAAAGCTTACGGAAACTGCTGCAAGGTGTCCGTCGGTAACGGGAACACGGATGCACTGAGCCGAAATAACGGGTGAAGCAGCATTTATGATCGCACCGTTTTCAACAGTGCCCCAAACCTTAAGAGGTTCTTTTTCGCTCTTTTCCTCCTCACCGCCAATGTAGGGGATAACGTTATCGATCATCTCGGGCCAGGTGTCAAAGTTCTTTCCGGCTCCCGAAATTGCCTGGAAGGTGGTAACGTTTACTGCTTTGATGCCGTACTTGCGGAGGGGCTCAAGCGCAGGAACATAGCTCTGGATAGAGCAGTTGGGCTTTACGGCAATAAAGCCTTTTTTTGTACCGAGACGTGCCTTTTGCGCCTCGATAACAGCGGTATGTGCATAGTTTATCTCGGGTATAAGCATAGGAACGTCGGGAGTGCCTCTGTTAGCTGAGTTGTTGGAAACAACGGGAATCTCGGCCTTTGCGTACGCCTCCTCCATATTCAGAACATACTGCTTATCCATATTGATAGCGCAAAATACAAAATCAACGTGGGGCTTTACACTCTCGATATCCTCGGCGTTAAGCACAACCATGCTTGCAACCTTATCGGAAATGGGAGTGTTCATCATCCATCTGCCCTTGACTGCCTCGCCGTAGGTCTTGCCTGCGGAGGAGGGGCTGGCAATAAGTGCGGTAAGCTCAAAATAAGGATGATTCTCTATAAGTGTGATAAACCGCTGACCGACCATACCTGTTGCGCCAACGATACCGCATCTGAGTTTGCTCATTATATATTCCTCTTTTCTAGAATAACTCTTTATAAATACCGGGCACGCTGTCCTCGATAACAGTTGCGCCGCATACCTTGCTGTAAAAATCGGTGGGGCCTGCGCTTCCGATAACGGCGTAGCCGTAGCCCTCGTCACGCATTGCCTCCATGCATCTCAGGCAGAGCGCACCGCCGATTCCGAGCCCGCGCTTGGTTTCATCAACGCCGGTAGGCCCAAAAAAGTTCTTATATGTGCAGTCATAGCCCGCAAAGCCGAGAATCTTCTTTTCTACGTCATCATATGCAATAAAGCAGGAAACGGGTAATTTTGTAAATGCGGCAGAGATCTCATCCGCCCATCCGTCGTGAAAATGCTCACGCACCCACTCCACTACTTTGGTTTTATTGGGAGTCATAGGGCGTATAATGCGGATGTTGTTTGCGGCAAGCTTGTCGTATAGAGCCTTGCTGTCGGGAAGCTGGTAGAGCTTGACTAACATATCGGGCATAGCGTGTGTCCTCCGTTTTGTTAAAATTAAGGCCGCCGTATTCAACAGCGGCCTTTGAGTTTGAAAACTTATTTGCTGGCTATCTTGGTAACCTTCATATTCCTGTACTCTTCGAATACGCTCCAATCGTTGATGGTGTTGCCCGAAAGATCGATTGCGAGCTTGCTGTCGGCAGCGAACTTACCCTTGAATGCCGATACGTCTGTAATCTTGTTCTTGCTGAGATTAAGGGTTGTAAGCTTGTCGAGCTTTGCAATTGCGGAGATATCCGAAATCATATTCTCGGAAAGGTTGACCGTGGTAACGGTTGCAAGGTCGTGGAAGTTGCTGATATCGGTGATATTGTTCTTGGAAAGGTTAATGGTGGTGAGTTTTTCGCACTTTGAAAGGTCGGGGAAGGAAATGAGTGCGTTGCCGGAAGCGTTGATGGTGGTGAGTGCCTTGCATCCGTTAAGACCGTCAATATTGGTGATACCGATATAAACGGTTTCATTATCGTTCTCGCCCTCAGTGGTCTCGTCCTCAGTGGTCTCGTCCTCGGTGGTCTCGCCTTCAGTGGTCTCGTCCTCGGTAGACTCATCTTTGGATTCTTCCTTGCTTTCTTCCTTCTTGATGCTGTTGGAAACATCAATAGAGGTGAGAGCCTCACAGCCTGTAAGGTCGCCTATGGTAAGGATCTTGTTGTTGGTAGCGGTAATGGTCTCGAGCTTTTTACATCCGTTAAGACCGTCGATAGAGGTGATACCGTTGTCGGATACGTTGATAGTCTTAAGAGCTTCGCAGTCCGAGAGCTTTTCGATCGAAACGATCTCGTTTTTATTTACGGTGATTGTCTCAAGCTTTTTGCAGCCGTTAAGTCCGTCAATAGAGGTGATCTTGTTATCGTTTGCGGTAAAGGTCACAAGCTCGTCAAGTGCCGAAAGGTCGCCGATGTTAGCGATCTCGTTCTCGTAAACAGAAATGTCGGTGAGCTTGGTGCAGCCTGCAAGATACGAGATATCGGTGATCTTGTTGTTGTAAGCGGTAAAGGTGGTGAGCTCGGTCATCTTCTCGAGAGCCGAGATATCGGTGATCTCGTTATCGAAAATGTTGATAGCGGTGAGCTTGGTGCTGTTTTTAATTGCGCTGATATCAGTAAGCTCGGCAGCTGCAGCATAGAGAATATCAAGCTCAGCCATCTTCTCAAGACCGTTGAGTGTGCCGAGAGGGTTGTCCGATGCGGCAAGAGTCTCAAGCTTTACGCAATCAGCGATAGGAGTAAGGTCGCTTACATTATTTCCGGTAATATCAAGTGCTTTGAGGTTTGCAAGGCTCGAAAGCGCCTCGAGAGAACTGATGCCCCAGTAGGTCTTTTCCTCTTCCTGCTCCTCGCTGTCGGAGGTCTCGGCAGAGGTCTCGTCGGAAGTCTCGTCCTCTTCCTGCTCGGGCTCAATGCCTACCTCACGGAGGTAGAGAGTTTCAAGAGCGGAGATGGAGGAAATGGGGGAAAGGTCCTCGATTTGAGTGTAGGAAATATCAAGCTTGGTAAGGTTGGGGAAATTCTCGATTCCGTCGAGATTCTTGATACCGGTGTACTCGAGCGAAAGCTGCTCAAGCTTGGTAAGCAAAGAAATCTGATCGAGACTGGTGAGCTTTGAAAGCGAGAGCGCATCTACTACGGTGTCAAAGCTGATGGAGTTCTGGGCATAGCCGTAGCTGTAATAAAGCTGAGTATAGTAGCAGGCGTTGTTCATGGTTTCAACCTCTGCGAGGTCAAAGGCACGGAGAACGCGCAGATTGGCAAAAAGATTGAGGTCGGCAGGCTCGGTAATAACGTAGTTAAATACCGCATATGCATCGTCTGCATATTTAGTCTCGCTGTTATCAACGTCATTGATGATATCGTCGGTTACTTCCTTGGTAGCGAGCATAACAACGGGTGATGCGTAAGCGGCATACTTGTTGTTGCTGTCGTTTCCGACGTCGCAGTAGTAAACAAGCGATTCGTATTTGGCGAGATGCTCCTCGGTAAGCTCACGCTTGGAAACACCGAGTGCAGCTGCGATTGCGGTCGCAAAGTCCTCATCCTCAAACTGCTTGTAGAAATCATTTGCGTGGATGATGTAGTCGATAACTACAAATGCTGAAGCTGCGAAAAGCAGCACGCTGAGAATAATGCAGATGATGGATGTTCTTATCTGCTTCTGTTTAACTGTGTTGGCCATTTTAAGGTCCCTCCGGATATTTGTTCGATTTGTTATTTTATCATAAGGTTGGCGGAATTGCAACCGTTATTTAATGTGTTTCGGACGGCTCTTGCGAAGCGTCGGTTGCGGGTGCGGTATACGTTACAAAAGATACGAATGCACGCTTGCTGTACTTCCAGGTCTCCTCGTCGGGACCATCTATCTCGTTGTCATAAGCGAGCCTTCGCATACAGACTATCGTGTCCTCCGGCATTCGGTTAAAGCCATCAAGAGTGTAGATATCTAAGTCGGACAGATAAATACCGTATTTGTCGATAATGCTATCGGGCATATCGGCGTCATCCAGAACGTCATCAAGCTCGGCTAAAATTCCCTCGTCAACGCAAAGATCGTAAAAGCTGCGCTCGAGGAAGTAAATAACGCAGTCACCTGTGCGGATTTCGACCTGGAAGCGTTGCAGAGATGTGTTCATATAGTCGTAGAGCACCGAATCGGTAACACCGCTTTCGTCGGTGTAGGATACCTGATTGAGCACTATTTCAAATATGTCGGCAACCGTTTCGCCGTTGCCGTCGTAGTCGTCAATCACCGTCTCGGCACTCGCCGTAAGGTTTGATATATCTGTCTGGGACAGACACCAGGGTCCCACAAACATCATCGTTGCATCGGGATCCTCCTTTCGGAGCAGCTGAACCGCTGATACTCCCACGAACAGTATGAACAGTGCAATAAGAATGATCATCCACTTGTAGTGGTACCACATATTCTCGCACCATTCGGCAGGAGTTAATTTATTTTTTTCTTTCATAATAATTCACCTGTTGCCGTCGGTTTTTGTGGGTGAAAAGCGCAAATGTTTTTTTGGTTTTATGCGTTCTGCGGCAAGTTCAAATCAGTATATCACAAAAAAAACCAAAAATCAACTGTAATCAGTAAATTTTGGTTCAAAATACGTTGCGGAAACCTTCCGATTTCCCAATTGCCATACAACGTATAACGCTCTGCCGTTACTGTCAAGGGTTGCCCCGTGTACGGCTTGGATATATTTTTTGAAAAAACCGTGAGCAATCGACTTTTTTCTTGACAACAACAGCAAAAACTGCTATTAAGTCTGTAACGGTAATGCTTTCTTCCCGCAATATCAACCAACGGTTTGTTTACTTTTTCGCGATGTGCATTATACTTGAATTAAAGGAGGTAGTCGAATGGACCAAATAAAAATAGGCAAATTCATTGCTGAGTGCCGAAAAAACGAGGGCTTGACTCAAATGCAGCTCGCCGAAAGGCTGAACATCACCGACCGTGCGGTATCAAAATGGGAAACGGGCAGGTCGCTTCCCGACTCGTCGGTTATGCTCGAGCTTTGCGATATCCTCGGAATCAATGTAAACGAATTATTATGTGGGGAGAAAATCAATATGGAGAATAACAGGAATAACGAACAGCTTTTACTTGATATGGCGAAAGAAATAGAGAAGAAAAACAAAACGATATGGTCGTCTATGTGGGCAATTATGATTGTAAGTATAACAGGCCTAATCGCAGCTCTCTTTGCTGCTGCATTCTTGATTCCCGAAGGAGTGTGGCAGCTTGTCACAATTCTTGGTGCTTGCGTTGTATTTTTGATACCCTGTTTTTATGCATTAAAACTTGAAGTTAGCGTAGGCGCATACAAGTGCAAAAAATGCGGTCACGAAATTGTACCTACCTATTCAGCGGCATTGAACGCAATGCATATGGGAACGACTCGGTACCTGAAGTGTCCTAAATGCAACGAGCGCACATGGTGCAAAAAAGTGTTGAAAAAGTAAAAATATTGTCGTTTGGTATTGATGCTGCCTATACAAAAAAGGGGCGTAAACCGGTATGGTTTCCGACCCTTTTTTAGTATTGTATGCTTTATTTTATCATATCAATTCCTTTTTGAAGCGTATCCGCAGAAATAGCTCCGGTCGCTTGTGCAATCAAATATCCCTCTCCATCTATAAAGTATGTGGTAGGTAAGGAATATACACTGTAAGTAGTTGCCGCACTGGAGTCTGTATCATAGAACACCGGAAAGGTATATCCTTTTTCTGAAATAGACGCCTTTGCGCTACTGAGCGTTTCACGTCCGCCGGTCATATTGACCATCAAGAAATGGATCTCATCGCCAAACTCCAGATATTTTTCGTGGAAGTCAGGCATCTCGCTTTGACAAGGGCCACACCAGCTTGCCCAGAAATTCAACACGATCGGCTTACCGACATAATCCGACAGATTGACTTTGTTTCCCGATCCATCATAAAC
>JAZNCU010000004.1:0-6802 GCA_045587745.1 Eubacteriales bacterium
TGCACGCAGTGCAACATCGTTCATTTGTGTCCGCAAGCGGACAATGATGTTTTCGCTTTGCTAGAAATGATGTTGACCTTCGGTCAAACGATGTTGTGTCCGCAGGACACAAATGAAAAAATAAAAGTCTTTCGACTTGGATTTTTTGGTGCGGATGACAGGACTTGAACCTGCACGCATATGCACCGGTTTCTAAGACCGGCTCGTCTGCCAGTTCCGACACATCCGCATATTGAGTTGGCTTCAACAACACCGAACTGCATTGTAGCACAAACAAATATTTTTGTCAATGTCGGAGGCATAAAAAGACGTTTTTCGACGGGTTTTGTTTACATTTCGACACAAAAACTCTTGCGGTGTAACAGTTTTTTGGCAAAAACGGGGAAAATTTCCAAAGGGGTTGACAAGGTGTGATATAATATATAATGAGCGTATATCGCGCTTTTGAAAAGAGGGCAAATCCCAACAATATTTTGGTGATTTTCCGGTGTCCCAAACGCATATGTTTGAGAGACGTTAACTTTTGAAAGAGGTAGTAAAATGATCAAAAAGACTGTGAGATTGTTCCCGATCGTGATGGCGGTTATAATTATCGTCACTGCGGCTGCGGTCACTGCCACAGGCGCGGGGGACGGCGAGGTTTCGATACCCGATGACACCTTGATCACTTACGGCAATCTGGAAGCAATCAAGGAGCAATTAAAAGCAGAGATTATTGCCGAGCTTTTGCAGAGCGGCGGAATCGAATCCGCAGGCGGATCGGAGTACGTCAATCTCGTTCTCAAGCGAGGCGATATTATCACGCTGGGAGTCGGCTGTGAGGTAATCTGCCGTAGCGAGGGTGCGTGCGTTATCTCGGCTTCCTGCGATAGCGGCGACGGCGTTATTGACATGGCGTCGGGCAACGAGCTTTTTTCGGGTATGCCGCTTGAATACGGCCATATATACTACGGAGGATCGGGCAGCGCAAAAAAATGCATCGTCATCACAGGCGAGCAGGTTATGCTGACCCTCAGAGGTGAATATGCACAGAGCTAAAATCAGAATTTTGTCGCTCTGCCTTGCTTTGGTATTCTGTTTTCTTGCCTGCCCACTGCAAAGCATAGCATCGAGCAGCGACGGTTATATAGTACGTGTAGGAATGTACTACGATTTTCCCGGTCAGGACAACCGACGTTTTTCCTCGCTTAATACCTGCGGAAACGGCTTTGAGTTCGGCTGGTCGGACGGCACGGGCTTCCACAGGCTGTTTTCGGTTGATTCCAAGCGAATTGTTATCCTTCCTCAGGTGAACGCAAGCCTTGAGATAGGCTCCGAAAAGGGCACCTGCAAAAAGGGCGAGGGAAATATAGGCTCTTACAGCACCCTTTACGGTACTTATTCCGGTGTAACCTCGGCAAAGAGCGCCGCAAACAGGGTAGACGGCGGTTTTGTAACCGTAACGGGCTCGGGCTATGAGGTACGGCATAAGGCGTGTGCTTACGCAAGCGGATCGAAGGTATGCGAGCCCAAGCAGGGCGGTATTACGGTGGTTGATGCCGATACGGGCGAAATCCTCCTTATGTACGAGGACCTTGGCAGACCCTTTGCGATTATGGGCAAAAACGGCTCGCCCGTTACCTTCCCGATGAAGCATCGCTCGGGCAGTACGAATTACTATTCCTACCCCGGATTTTTTGAATACGGCATTGACGGCGACAAGCTTATTATGGTCAATTGCATTGAGCTTGAGACTTATACCCGTTGCGTAATGTCCAACGAGATCGGTACCAATGTCAGCGTTGAGACCCGTAAGGCGTTCTCGGTGCTTGCACGCACCGTTCCTCTTGAAAAAAAGCACAGTGAGTACGGATTTGACGTGTGCAACCGCTCCTGCTGTCAGGTTTATCACGGATTTTACCGTATCAGTGAGGAAAACAACGCTATCGTGGATTCCACCAAGGGGCAGGTTATTACCTACAACAGCCGTCCCATTGCGGTGCTTTACCATAATTCCAACGGCGGTGCATCCTGCTCGTCGGTTGCCGCCTGGGGTCACGAGGTTCCCTATCTTACCTCTGTATTCCTCGAAACTCACGAAAAGGTCGAGGAGGATAAATGGCAGTACGTGTTTACACGTGATGAGCTCAGAGAGTATCTTGATGACTGCGGAATCGAGCTCAGCGATAACGAGATTTCGATAAAGATCGAGGAGACCGATCCCCACGGCTCGGATTATATCACCGTTCTTTCGATAGGCGACGGCTCGGGCAACAGCTACTCCATTACCACCAGCGAGGACGTTCGTAAGGCCTTGGGCTTTGACAGCGCAAATTTTAAGGTTGAGTACGTTTCAACCGTCACGGCGCTTACCGCCGACGGAATAAAGGAGGTTGCTGTTTCCGGCGTTCTTACCGCTGATGGCTACGTTCCCTTTGAGAGCTTTGGCGACAGCTACAAAACAACCTCGGGCGACATTATCACTCCCGACAGCATAGTTATCGATGGCTCGGGCAAGGGACACGGAGTGGGATTTTCGGCAGTCGGAAGCGAGACGCTTGCCATCACGGGCTACAGCTATGAATATATTCTCGAGTTCTTTTTCAACGGAACCGAGGTTATAGATATCAATAACTGCAAATAAATCCTCTTAAAATAAAAAAATTAACAAAAAAGCCTTTACAACCCCTTCGATTGACCGTATAATCAAGTATGCGATTATTCGTTCTCTCGGAGGGTTTTTTCGTATGGCGAAGCAAAAAAAGATCCTGCTGGCATTATTTCCAATAGCTTTGATACTTGCAGCGCTCAGGATTTTGGTTATAAAATGTAATATTGAGCAGGATGATGTCGACTCGGCTGTTTATTTCCTTAAGGATAACGTTTTTGTTACCGTATTTGCGGTTGCATTCGTTGTAATCACCGTCGGCTTTGCTGTTGCTCTTGCACTGATGGCAAAGGGCAAAAAGGTTCGCCTGAACGGAATAAGTCATATCGAAACCATAGTCAGCCTGTTTTCGGGATTCTTTATGTTCGGAACAGCTATTGCCGCAGTGTTCCTGATCATATCCAAAAGCGTTTCGCTTGAATGGCACAGTCTGATGACGCTCGTGCTGCTCGTTGTTTCTGCTGTTTACTTTTTCTATTCCGGCTCAAACAGTAAGTGCGTCTGCCGCGAAAAGCTTATGGCGGTTATTGCGGTGGCGCCCATACTTTTTACTGCATCAAGATTGCTTTCGGATTTTATCAGTCGTAGCTCCATGCCCTTTGCATCCTCGGGAGCGTATCATATTGTCGGACTTTGCGTGCTGACGCTTTTCTTCCTCAGCGAGGGAAAGATGCTTTGCGGAAACGGAAATCCCTCACTGCTGTTCCTGTTCGGAGTGCTCTCGGTATTTTGTCTTACGGTGTACTCACTGCCCTGTCTCGTGCTTCACGGATTCTGGATGCTCAGCTTTGACCTGACTACTATTTTCTGTGTTGTCGATCTCGTGCTTGCGGTTTATATCGGTGCAAGGCTCTGGAACGCAGGGCTTGTTTCCAAGGAGCAGGAATAATCCCGTTTTAACTGAATATTATAGAGTAAACAGCGTTTTCGGAGTGTATTATGAAAAGCTATTTACTCTATTTTTTTGCATTTTTGATAGCAATAACGTCATCGCCGTTTGCGGCAAAATTAATGATGCGCGACAGCGGACTTACTGTGTGCGTAATATCCGCTGACGGCGGCAAACGGGAGATGGATATCGAGGAGTACGTCGCCTCGGCGTTGTCCTGCCTGACAGATGGCGATGAGGATGCCGAATATCTCAAAGCGCTGTCGGTTGCGCTTAGGTCAACCGCCGTTTTGATCTGTACGGAGGGACTTAACCATCCCATCGGCGAGGTGTGTACACAGCGGGGCTGCTGTATTCCTATTGCGGAATGCAGGGACTATGCGGCAGATGCCGCCTCATCCACAAAGGGCGAGTATCTGACCTATGACGGTGCGCCAATGCTTGCTCCTTTTTGTGACTCGGTGGGGAGGTATACCGCAAACAGCAACAGCCTTGATTACCTTGTTTCGGTAAAAAACGTTGACGAGGGCGGTACGTATGGATTTGAGACCGTCAAGGTGATACCCCGTGCCGAGCTTGCATCCCTGCTGTCACTGCCCGAGGGCGCGGATCCGCAGGAGGGATGCGTAGTTTACGACAGCACCGGACGATGCGCTTTTTTTATTTGCGGAGGCGTACAGATAGCTGCCGACGAGATGCAAAAAATTTTTTCGCTTCCGTCTGCTGAGTTCGAAATAGTTTTATCGGACGATAACGCCGTTATAACCTGCCGGGGCTCGGGCAGCGGAATCGGAATGAGCCTCGGCGGAAGCCGGATACTTGCAGGGAACGGATATCTTTACGACGAGATACTCAAATTTTATTTTCCGCTCGGAGAAATAAATTTCATTTAACAAAACAATATCAAAAAACACGTATAAACCTCCTCAAAAGTGCCAACAATACACATTGACAAAACACTTTCAGGGGGAAAAACTATGAATGATCAAAACAACAGGCTTCCCGATGATAATGAGGAAGTCACCACGGTGAAAGGAACGAACAGCTTTTACAAAAAGGTTACTTCGATATCGGCTTTTATATATCTCGCACTCGCCATACTCGTAGTAACCGTTGCAACCATAGGGATTTTCAGCATTTCCTATGATTATGAGGAGGTCAGTATACCCGAGGTGAGCATACCCGAGCTGAACGTAAACGTCAAGCCGGACATATCGGTTCCCGTAACTCCGATGCCCGATACCCAGGTCGGAACCGAGCAGAGCGGCGTTGAGGATGATATCGTCAGCGAAGCGCCTATCGTAAAGTTTGTGCACCCCATTCGGGGCGGAAGCATATTAAAGGATTACAGTATGGACAAGCTGGTTTACAGCGATACGATGGGCGACTATCGCGTGCACTCGGGCGTTGATATTGCGGCTGATGCGGGAAGCGAGGTCTACGCCTATACGGCAGGCACCGTCCTCTCGGTGACCGAGGACTATTTTTACGGACTTACGGTTGCGGTCTCGCATGATTGGGGTACCGTTTCGTATTATATGAATCTCGACCCCGCACTGGCAGCGGTATCCGAGGGTATGGAGGTAAAGGCAGGTGACGTGATCGGGTTTATCGGCACGAGCGCAAGAGCCGAGAGTGCCGACGAGTCGCATCTCCATTTTGAAATGCGTGTTAACGGCGCCCTTATCGACCCCGAGCCCGAGCTCGAGGGCCTGGAATAGTAAAAATGCTGTTGCAACAAAGGCTTGCAACAGCATTTTTATGCGCATATTTCACAAATATATTGACAAAGGATAAAAAATTTTGTACACTATGCTTGCGGTAAAATATGTAAGTATTTCCGCATTTACGCTTTTGCAAGAGAGTAATCGAAGTATACAGAGTATTTTGGAAAGGAGATTATTATGAAAAAGCTATTATTGATTTCCTGCATATTAAGTTTTTGCTTGTTATGTTCGTGTGTAGATACAGTCAATACTTCATCCGCCGATGATATTTCACAGAATGCTTCCGTGAACACATCGGATATTTCCGAAAGCGCATCGGATATTTCCGAGATAACCTCCGATGATCCGGCGCAAAGCGAGTTTGCTCTTTCCGATTATATGGCTGACGAACAGCTGCTCAAAAAAACAAAGCGTGATTTGGAAGAAATGCTCGAATCAGTTGACACGGAGCAGTTTGTAAATTCAAGACTGCTTACTGTTGTCCCCGGAATTAAAATCAGCCACTCCTTTGAAGAGGCAAATGCTTTACTTAATGATTTCCGAAATACCACACAGGATTACAACTGGTACAAAAAGGTTCCCTTGACTACCGTTCACGAAGAGCAGGGGCTGAGCAACGAGGAAGCGTTTGAATCGAGCGGAATCGTATGCCTTGACAGCGGCTGTGCATACGAGGAAGCGGGCCTTGACTGTAACGCTCACAGTCATACTATTGACCTTAGCGATCGTTCGCTGCGCTTTGCTTGGGAGTACCTTTACCTTGCACCTGCTATTTCGGAGTTATGCGGAAAAACGTTTGACGATATTCCGACCGAGGCGGATTTTATAGCTGCGACCCAAGCATTTTTTGAAACCTATTTGCCGCAGTATCTGCCCGAAAACGCCGAGCTTTACGTTGTGTTTCATAGTTATCAAGCGGCCGACGTGTACGTTAAATATCCGGCTATACAGCTTGACCCCGACAACCCCGGTATTACCTACTCTCCCACTGCGGCGGTCTTGGAGTTCAACTGGTATGAAGGTGACTTCGTTCTTGCCAAAAATAACGAAAAGGCGCTTTTGAAATCGTTACGGCTCTACTATCCGTTACAATATGAAGACATTGAGCCTGTTACCAAAGCTGTTATAACAGCCGATGAGGCTTGGAAAAACGTCGTAAGCGGCGATTACTATAAAAACGGTTACGACGGAGAAGCCGAACTTTTGTTTAGTGTCGGTGATATATTTTTCCACGACTACTATATCGACTACTATAACTACAATGATACTTATCAGCCCTGTTACACCTTTATCTGCTCGGCTAAAGACAGCCGCTCCTTGTTCGAGATCAGAACGCGCGCTTTATGACAGTTCGGTTCACACTACCGATTCCTCATGCTGAAAAGATACGTGCTCGGCACGTACGTATTGGGCGAGGTTAGTTGATCCTCAGCGATCGCCGGTAAACAGCACGGCCTGGAAAACGACTTGACATACCGGTTATTTTGCGGCTAAAAAGCTGACCGATTATAAAAAATGCAATTCACCGCCACGGGGTGG
>JAZNCU010000005.1:0-20135 GCA_045587745.1 Eubacteriales bacterium
TCGAATGCGTGCATAGGCTGACCGTACTCGATCATAACGTAGTTGGTGATATCAACTATATTGTTGATGGGGCGTACTCCTGCGGCACGCAGCTTTGCACGCATCCACAGAGGCGAGGGTCCTATTTTAACGTTCTTGATAACTCTTGCGCTGTAACGGGGGCAAAGCTCGGTATTTTTGATCTCAACCGAAACATAATCGCTCGCTTTTTTACCGTCACATACCTCACTTACGCTCTCGTCAGGGTAAGCAATCTTGCCGCCGAATGTAGCGGCGCACTCACGTGCTATACCGATATAAGAGAGGCAGTCGGGTCGGTTGAAGGTAAGCTCAAACTCAACGTTTGTGTCGTTGATAAGACACACGTCACGGATATCATCGCCAAGCGAGCACTCCTCCTCAAGAAGGAATATTCCATCCTCGATGGCATAGGGGAAATCGTTCACGGTCAGACCGAGCTCCGAAAGCGAGCAGAGCATTCCCTGCGAAAGAACTCCGCGGAGCTTGCCCGTTTTGATTGTCTTACCTCCGGGGAGTTTTGCGCCGTCGAGGCAAACGGGAACAATATCCCCTGCCTTGACGTTCTGGGCACCGGTAACGATCTGCAGATTTTCTTCCTTACCGACATTGATCTGACAAATGATAAGGTGATCGGAATCGGGGTGAGGCTCGGTTGACATAATTTTACCAACAACTACATTCTGTATATCCTCACCGACAATTTTATAGCCCTCAACCTTGGTGCCGCTCATAGTCATAGCTTCCGAGAATTCTTTTATATTCTCGGGTATGTTAACATAATCTTTTAACCAATTAAGTGAAACTTCCATTACTGTTTACCCTTTCTACAGACTCAGAACTGTTTGAGGAAGCGTACGTCGTTTTCGTAAAGAAGACGCATATCGTCGATTCCTGCCATAATCATTGCAACACGCTCGATGCCCATACCGAATGCGAATCCCGAGTAGATTTCGGGGTCTATTCCGCCGGCCTTGAGCACGTTGGGATGAACCATACCCGCGCCGAGGATCTCGATCCAACCCTCACCTTTGCACAGACGGCAACCCTTGCCTCCGCAAACGAAGCAGGAAACGTCAACCTCCGCCGAAGGCTCGGTAAACGGGAAGTTGTGAGGACGGAAGCGGGTTTTCGTTTCGCTTCCGAACATTGTTTTTGCAAAAAGTGCGAGAATACCCTTGAGGTCGCCCATCGTGATATTCTTGTCGATAACAAGTCCCTCGCACTGATGGAAAATAGGTGAATGCGATGCATCTGCAACGTCAGAGCGGTACACTCTGCCGGGAGATATGATGCGGATAGGAGGCTCCTTCCCCCTCATCGCACGGATCTGCACGGGAGAGGTCTGGGTACGCAGAAGCACCTCATCGTTGATATAAAATGTATCCTGAAAGTCCCTCGAAGGATGGTCAGCAGGGGCGTTGAGCGCATCAAAGTTATTGTAGACGCTCTCAACCTCGGGCCCCTCGGCAACCTCAAAGCCCATATTTACAAAAATGTCGGTAAGCCTGTCCCAAGCCCTTGTGATAGGATGAATGTGTCCTGCGGGAGTTTTGGTTATATCAAGCGTCACGTCGAGCTTTTCCTCAACGAGCTTACGGGCGAGCTCACTCTTTTTAAGCTCGGCAGAGCGGAGTGCAACAGCACCCTCAATCTCGGTGCGTACCTCGTTTGCGATTGCGCCCACCACAGGTCTTTCCTCAGCGGAAAGTGCACCCATCCCGCGTAGTATGGCGGTAAGCTGACCCTTTTTGCCGAGATATTTAATTCGGATTTCCTCAAGAGAAACGTCTGCGGAAGCGATCTCGGCAAGAGCGGTTTCTCTGATGCTGTAAAGTTGTTCTTTCATCGTTATATACCTTTCGAGAGTTGCTTATTCAAGATAATCTTTGAGCTTTTTGGAGCGGGAGGGATGACGGAGCTTTCGGAGCGCCTTTGCCTCTATCTGACGGATACGCTCACGGGTGATATCAAACACCTTTCCGACCTCCTCCAGCGTTCTGGGTCTGCCGTCCTCAAGTCCGAAGCGGAGCTTAAGCACAGCCTCCTCACGCGGAGTGAGAGTGTGAAGCACCTCAAACAAATGCTCGCGGAGCATCTGATAGGAAGCGGCATCGGCAGGTGCGGGAGTGTTCTCGTCGGCAATAAAATCGCCGAGATGGGAGTCCTCCTCCTCGCCGATAGGCATCTCGAGAGATACCGGCTCCTGAGCTATTTTAAGGATCTCACGTACCTTGTCGATGGGAAGATCCATAGACTTTGAGATTTCCTCATCAGTAGGCTCTCTTCCCATTTCCTGCAAAAGCTGTCGGGACACACGAAGAACCTTATTTATCGTTTCGACCATATGAACGGGGATACGGATAGTCCTTGCCTGATCGGCAATGGCACGTGTAATCGCCTGACGGATCCACCAGGTAGCGTAGGTGGAAAATTTGAAGCCCTTGCCGTAATCAAACTTCTCGGCAGCCTTCATCAGACCGAGGTTACCCTCCTGAATAAGGTCAAGGAAGAACATACCCCTGTTGGCGTAACGTTTTGCTATGCTTACTACCAGCCTGAGGTTAGCCTCAATAAGCTGTTTTTTTGCCTCAAGATCGCCGTTTGCCATACGGTTGGCAAGCTCAAGCTCCTTTTCGGCGGAAAGAAGCGGTACCTTTCCTATCTCCTTTAAGTACATTCTTACAGGGTCATCGATCGAAACACCCTCCTGTGTAAGAAGCGTATCAACGTCCTCGGTAACCTCCTCAAGCTCCTCGGGCTCGATCTCATCGTCACCGAGCTCAAGAGTGGCATCCGAAATATCGGATCCGATAACTATGCCGCTGCTTTCGAGTGCATCACAGATTTTTTCGAGCGTTTCTATTTGGGCATCGGTATCGGTAAGCGCATCAAGAACTGCCCCTACCGTGATACTGCCCTGCGTTCTCGCCTGCTCGATCTGTTCCTCGGTGAAAGCGCTAAGTGCTTTTTCCATATTTTATTCCTCCCGGCTGTCAGCCTTTTTCTTTTTAATCTTATTCAAATATTCGCCGAGTGCATCGGCAGGGTTTTCCTCGATTTTTTTATCATAATCCTTGCGCTCACGCAATTCCTTGAGCGTTTCTATATGTGAGATCAGCGTTGATTCGTTAATGCTTCCGAGATTAAGCCTTGCGGCACGATAGCCCTCAAGAGCACCTATCTCACGAGGTGTAAATACGCCGTCCTTTGAAAGCACTATCTCACTTCCCTGCTCAAATTCGGTATGAAATACAGCAAAAAACTTGCGGTTCAGTTCGGTTGCAAAATCGCCCTCCTCGAGCATTTTTGACGCAATCGCCCCAAAATCGGGACGAACCAGCAAAAGCCCGAGAATCGCTTCCTCGTGTGATGCCTCGGAGGAAAACCGAATTTTATCGCGGTTGACGCTCTCGCCCATTCCGTTTTGCTTGTTCAGCGCATCACGGGCAATATCTTTTTTTTGCTTACGCTCCTGTCTTGCGCAGGTGCGTTCGACCTCCTCGCGCAGCGCCTCCGGTGTCATACCCAGCTTTTGAGCCGCACGGGATGCATATACCTCACGCTCCGGTCTTGTTCCCAGCGAAGCGATGTACTCTACAAGCTTTGCGCTTGCACGCAGCTTCTCCTCGGCAACCGTAATATCATAACCCGAAATAATCTCGTTTATACGGTAGTCTATCTGACCCGATGAGCCCGTAAGCTTTGCTCTGAACGAATCGGCACCGAAGCGCTTGATATACTCGTCGGGATCCTTTGCCTCGCTGCCGAGGTTAAGTATTTTGGTGTCCACTCCGACCTGATTCAAAAGCTCTATTCCCTTTGCGGTAGCTTTTCTTCCTGCTTTGTCAATATCGTACGCAAGGTACACCGTCCTTACATAGCGGGATATAAGCCTTGCGTGCTCGGTTGTTATTGCAGTACCGAGCGTTGCAACGGCGTTGTCAAAGCCGGCCTGATGCATCGCAATCGCATCGGGCGCACCCTCGCAGAGAATAAGTGAATCGGAATCCGAATTTTTTGCGATATTCAGTCCGAAAAGCACACGGCTCTTACGGAACACGGGGGTATCCGAGGTATTTATATACTTCCGCTCATCCTCCTCGTTCAGCCGTCTTCCGCTGAACGCCACCACCTCGCCGTTAACATCCAGAACGGGAAACATTATCCTGTTGCGGAACATATCGTACATACGTCCGTTTTTGCCGATTCCTCCGAGAAACGCCGCCCGTATCTCCTCGGGCGTATAGCCCTTGGACATCAAAAGCTCACACAGCGGCGCACCGTAGCCCCCGGGTGAATAGCCGATTCCGAAGCGTTTTACCGTAAGCGGAGCAAACTGACGTTTTTCGAGATACGCTCTTGCTGCTGCTCCTGCAGGCGAAACAAGCGAGGCATAGAAAAACCTACCTGCTTCCCTGTTCATATCGTAAAGCCTGTCACGCTTTATGACGGGGCCGGAGTCGTCACGCGGTGAACGTATCTCCTCCATCGGAACGCCTGCCTGCTTTGCAAGCACCTCAACAGCCTCGGGATAATCAAGATTCTCGGTCTGCATTACAAAGGTAACGGCATCGCCGCCCGCTCCGCAGCCAAAGCAATAGTAGCTCGAGGTCGACGGAAACACCGTAAACGACGGAGTTTTCTCGCTGTGAAACGGACACAGTCCTATAAGGTTAGCCCCCGCACGTCTGAGCGTGACTACCCTGCCGACGACAGCCTCGATATCGTTACGCCGCTTTACTTCCTCCAAAAACTGTTTCGAAAACGCCAAGAGCTCACCTCCCTTTCAAAATTTATTGTTATTTGTAGCTCCAGACCTTGGGGATAAACAGCTCCTCAAAGCATCCGAGAGCGTACCTATCGGTCATACCGGCAATATAATCTGCAATAGCCTTTTCGATCCCGTCCTCCTCGACGCATTTCATATACTCCGCAGGTACCTTACCGGGATTGTTGTAAAAATACTCAAACAGGAAGGATATCATATCAAATACCTTGCCGTCCTCGCTTTTTGCGACCTGATTTTTATAAACTCGCTCAAACATAAATTCCCTGAGCTTGTCCATTGCCTCACCGTGCGGAGAGGTAAGCCCGATTCCGTTCTCGGCGCCGTTATTGATGACCGCCCCTACAAGCGTTGCAATCCTATCGGAATGATTGCGTCCCAGCACTGCTGCGATATCCTCGGGAATGTCGTCATCCGAAAGTATACCGGCACGGGACGCATCGTCAATATCATGATTGATATAGGCTATCCTGTCGGCAAGACGTATGATCTGTCCCTCAAAGGTATCGGCAGGCTTTGAGCCTGTATGGCAAAGTATTCCGTCACGCACCTCATATGTGAGGTTGAGTCCGCGTCCGCCCTTTTCGAGCTTATCCACAAGGCGGAGGCTCTGCTCGTTATGGCGGAAGCCGTCCTTGAGCAGAGCGTTGAGCGAGCGTTCGCCCGAATGACCGAACGGGGTATGTCCGAGATCGTGACCGAGAGCGATTGCCTCGGTAAGATCCTCGTTTAGCCTGAGTGAACGAGCGATCGTACGTGCTATCTGGCTGACCTCGAGAGTATGAGTCAGCCTCGTGCGGTAATGATCTCCCCTCGGAGCCAAAAAGACCTGCATTTTGTGCATCAGTCTACGGAAGCTCTTTGAATGTATGATCCTGTCACGGTCACGCTGAAATTCCGTACGGATATCACACTCGGAAATCGGATGCAGCCTGCCTTTGGTATTCTTACTCAAAAAAGCATATTGCGAAAGTGTTTTTTCCTCAATTTCAAGCGAAATATTTTTAATCATTTTATGTCCCTCTTATTGAACACGACTGCCGACAGCAGGTAAGCAAGCCCGCTGATTACAACAAGCATTACACTGCCGTAGAGCAGATCGTAATATCCACCAAACAGCTCGACCATTACACCCAATACCGACTGTTCTCCAAGCATATGGACATCGCTGAATACTACATCCCACATACCGAAATAGCCAAAGGGCAGATACTGCGATAGCCTTGCCGCCTTTTCGCTGACGAACATTAAGGACGAGGCAAAGGACGAAACCGAATAGATGATGTAAGTGAGTGCGATCGCCGCACCCGTATTCTTGGTAACGGTAGAAAGCATAAACGCTATAGTTGCAAGCAGAACGACTCCGAGCATTGCCGCAGTGATCCTGCCGGTAAAGAACAGCCCGAACATACACTCGCAAACCTCGCCGTCCGAAACGAACAGATAGGGTTCAAACAGATCGCCAAAGCCGTATCTTATACCGCCTACAAGGGTATAAACAAGCACCGACACCACCGTTGTACCAAGCCCCGAAACGAGCATTGCAACGTATTTTGAGGTGAGGATTTTCACCCTCGAAACGGGACGTACGAGCAGAAGATTGATGGTTTTTTTGGAATATTCTTTTGAAACGATTCCGCCTGCCACGAATACCGCAAGGAATGCAAACATAAAGAACAGTCCGGGTGCCGAGAGCATATTACTGCGTGCCGAATCGGCAACCGTCATCTCGGCAACACCGTTCTCAAGAGCGTATATGCCGATCATCAGAGGCTCGGCGTGGAATGCAATGTCCTCGGCATAGGCGTCGAGAGCATCGTCGTAATTCTCAATCAGAACGTACTTTTTGTTATCAAGCTGGTAGTAATAATCGTTGCCGTACTCGTGATGTATCTCGAGGGTTTCCTCAAACTCCTCACGGGAATCAATATAATAAACGGCGCTGCTGTAATCGGAATATGCCCGTTGAATAGCCGCAACGGTTTTTTGCTCAATGGTTCCGTGATCGAACCTCTGCTCGATAGAATATTCGATTACCTCCTCGGTGCGATCCGAAAGTGCCTCAAAATCAGCTTTTAAGGACTCCAGCTTTTGACGCTGAGAATCGGTAAGCTCCCTGTCCGAGAGAAGCGAATCCAGCATTGACTCGTAAAGCTCACTGTTGGATTTAACCGACTCGAGATAGGTGCTGTAGACGACAGCGTATTCGCTTTTGATATAGTTCAGGCTCAGCTCCATCTCGTCCTTGATCGATTTTTGGTATGCCCTCAGCTGACCGTCAAAATCAAGAAGCTCGGATTCCTCGCCGGAAATATCCTCGTCATAGTAAATATCCTCGTCGTACTTTTCGTCATACTTGTAGCTGTTATCGTACCAAAAGTCGCGAGTGAAACTTTCAACGTATGCGGCAGATATCTTACCCTCGAAATACATATCGCAAAGACAGTCATCGTACAAACGGGACAGATACGTAGAAACATATCCCATCCGCCAGTCGTCACCGCCCTTGAGTCCAACCTCGGCAAAATAGTCAAACGCCTCGTTGTAACGCCGATCAAGCTCGGTATAAAAGCCGTACATTTCGGGCTCGATATAGCCGTGTTCCACGTCCTCCTCGGTATAGCCGTGGATATACATCTCACGCATATCATCAATATCATCATAGGAGTAATCGAAATCGTTGATATCGAACACCGAATAAACTGCGGTGATAAGTAAAAGAATTGCCGTGATAACGTAAACCGACTTTTTTGAGTATATTTTGATAAGCTCGTTTTTTACAAGTGCACCGAAAACTCTCATCTGAAGCTACCTCCGTTTTTGGAATCGGCTGTAAACTCAAAATAAGTATCCTCAAGCGTTTTGCGCTTTTTACTCATACCGTAGAGCCTGCGTCCCGAGGATATAAGCTCTGACGCGAAATCAGCCGCCTGCTCGTCCGTGAGACCCACCGTGAACTCGGTGCCGAGCGTGAATTTATAACCAAGAGATTCTGCCAAAGCGGAAGCTGCGCCGTTGTCATCGGTGATAAAGCTGTAAATAAAGCTGTCTGACTCACCGCTTCCCTGCGCCTCGCCCAGCTCGCCGTACGCCTTGCGTGCAACTATTCTGCCCTGCTCGATAACGCAAAACGAATTGCATATATGCTCAAGCTCCGAGAGAAGGTGAGACGAAACGAGCACTGCCGCACCCGATGCCGCAACCCTTTTGAGTATATCGCGCAGCTCGACTATTGCATCGGGGTCAAGGCCGTTGGTAGGCTCGTCAAGCACCAAAAGGTTTGGACTGTGGATAAGCGCCTGTGCAACGCCCAAGCGCTGACGCATACCGAGCGAATAGGTTTTTACCTTGCTGTCTATTCGTGCCGTAAGACCAACGGTCTCTGCCGCCTCAATGACTTTATCGGCACCGATGCCGTATATTCTGGCAAACTGCATAAGATTCTCTCGACCGGTAAGATCGCCGTAAAGATCGGGGCTCTCGATAATTGCACCTACGCTTTTGAGCGCCTCGTCGTGGTCATTCTTTACGCTTTTTCCGTTGATATATACCTCACCCGATTCGGCAGAAAGCAGTCCGAGAATAATCTTTATACAGGTGGTTTTACCTGCACCGTTGGGACCTGCAAATCCGAAAATCTCGCCCGACTGAAGCTCAAACGAAACGTTATCAAGAACACGGCGAGTGCCAAACGTCTTTGTTATCCCGCTCACACTTAAGATCATAAAGATACCTCCGCAGACAAAATTGTTCTTATACACATACTATATACGCAAAAAAACCGCAATTTTCTTTTTTTGAACAAAAAATTTTGTTAAAAATTTAATTTTTAATAGATTGTTTTAATCACACGCTGTTGTGTTTGGGAAAAAGATGTGGTATAATAGTCTGAAATGTTATGTATTCGGAGGAAAACATGTTCGGTTACGTACGACCAATAAAGTCCGAGCTTCTGGTCAAGGACAGCGAGTTTTATTCGGCAGTATACTGCGGTCTTTGCCGATACGGCAGCAAAAACGTATCCCATCTTACCTCCTGGCTTTTGAACTACGATTTCGTCTTTCTTGCACTTTTGCGGATGTCCTTTTCGGAAGAGAGCGTATGCATTAAAAAGGAGCTGTGTCCGTACAAGCTCAAAAAAAAGAATTGCGTTTGCGCCGACAGCTCATACGCATTCGTATGCTCAGCGTTCGGGCTTCTGACCTATGAAAAGCTGCTCGATGACATCAATGACGAAAAGGGCGTAAAGAGATTTGCAAAGCAGCTTATTCGTCCGTTTTTCGGAGGGATGCGAAAAAAATCACTCGGTTTTGAGGGACTCGAGAGTATCGTAAAAAAGGGAATTGCGGCAACGGCGGTCGCCGAATCGGAAAAATGTTCCTCAATCGACCGCGCCGCCGACGGCTCGGCTGTTATGATGGGCGAGATCGTTTCCTACGGGCTTGAGGGTTCAAAAAAGCGAATTGCTTTTGAATGCGGATATCATATAGGCAGGTTCGTTTACATAGCCGATGCCTTTGACGATTGCTTTGATGATGAGAAAAACGGCTCGTACAATCCCCTGCTCCTTAAATACGGCACAGCAAAAGCCGTCATGGAGGAAAAAGACAAGATTTTTGAAACGATGCAGGACAGCCTAAATGCTTTTTCCAACAGCTATGCATTAGCCTGCAATACGCCGCAAAATGGCGTTGACAGGTTGATTTTCAATATATGCGAGCTGGGCGGAAGGAATGCCGCCGAGCGAATTATCGAAAGGAACACAAAAAAATGACTAATCCCTACAAGGTTCTCGGAGTGTCCGAAAACGCATCCGACGATGAGATCAAAAAGGCGTACCGAGCACTCGCAAAAAAATATCATCCCGATAACTACGTTGATAACCCTCTCGGTGATCTTGCCGCAGAGAAGATGAAAGAGATCAACGAGGCGTACGACACTATTCAAAAGATGCGCGCCTCGGGAAGCGGATATGGCGGAGGATACAACGGAGGCCACAGCAAAAGCGGCGGATTTGCACGTATACGTGTGTTGATAAACAACGGCAGGACGGGCGAGGCGGAAACTCTTCTTTTGCGTATGAGCGAGGGCGAAAAGACTGCCGAATGGCATTTTTTGATGAGCCTTTGCTACTACCGCAAGGGTTGGCTTCAGGATGCCCGTAACGAGATCGGCATCGCCTGCAATATGGATCCCTACAATCAGGAGTACCGAAGCTTTCAGCAGAGAATGAGCAGCGGCTCTCCTACAAGTCCTTACGCCGGCATGAACACCAATCCCGGCGGATGCTCGGGCTGTGACGTTTGCTCCTCGCTTTTGTGCGCCGACTGTTGCTGTGAATGTATGGGCGGTGACTTGATCCGTTGCTGCTGATATGGTGAGGCGCAGCAAAAAAATTGCGCTGTCGGGGATACTTACGGCGGTCGCAGTGATATTTATGTACATCGGCGCACTGTTTCAGGTACTTGACCTGTCATCGGCTGCACTCGGAAGCATTGTCATACTCATCGCACTGATTGAGGTAGGTAAGGGCTATGCTTTAGGAATATTCGCCTCATCATCAGTTTTGGCGCTGTTGCTCCTTCCGAGCAAGGCGCCTGCTCTCATATTCGTTGCATTTTCGGGGTATTATCCCATTCTTAAGGTTTACCTCAATATGATAAAGCCAAAGGCTCTGTCGTACCTGGCAAGGTTTGCGGTTTTCAACGGCGCACTGTTTTTGATACTGTTTGCCGGATCAAGACTGTTCGGTGTTGACGTACTTGCGGAGTACAGCGGAAGCAGAATGCTCACGGCTGCGTTTTTGACAATGTGCGAGGTCACATTCGTATTATACGATTTTGCACTCGAAAGAATGGTGTTTTTTTACACCGCAAAGCTCAAAAACAGGTTCCGCCGCAATTGACAAATCGCTATATGTATGTTATAATTATTTGATTATTATACGGAGGCTACCCGATGATAAAAAGTATGACCGGCTACGGCCGTCACCGAGAGGTTATCGGAGGCAGAGATATTCTCTGCGAGATAAGGACGGTCAACAGCAAATATCTTGATTTGAATATAAAAATGCCACGTGTCTACAACCCGCTTGAGGACTCGGTGAAAAAGTTTGTCACCTCACGGCTTTCAAGAGGTAAAACAGATATCTACATCTCTGTTGAGAAGTTTGGCGGTGACGACGGCGGCCTTTCGGTAAACGAGGCGTTTTTGAATACCTACGTTTCGCTTCTGCGTGATATCAAGGAGCGTTATCAGCTCGGCGGCGACGTTACCATCCAGAGCGTTGCGGCAAGAGGCGAGGTATTTTTACAGACCAAGCCCGAGGAAAACACCGATGAGCTGAGGGAATCACTGCTTTACGTAGTTGGCAGGGCCATCGACGGCTGTACCGAGATGCGTGCGGTCGAGGGTAAAAAGCTGTATGACGATCTTCTCGGACATATTTCGGTGCTGGAGGGAATGCACGGATTCATTTCCGGTCGTGCCCCCGTTGCCGTGAAGGAAAACAACGAGCGTATGAAGGAAAGGATTCGCGAGCTTCTGTCGGGAGCTAATTACGACGAATCCAGATTGCTTACCGAATGTGCGGTGTTTGCCGATAAAGCCGATATCAGCGAGGAGCTCGCAAGGCTCGGGTCACACTTTGTTCAATTCAAGCAGATCCTGACCGCAAACGAGCCCGTCGGACGCAAGCTTGATTTTCTTACACAGGAGCTGAACCGTGAGGTCAATACTATCGGCTCCAAAGCAAACGACAGCGAGATCACACGCACGGTTCTTGATGCAAAGGCCACAATCGAGCGCATCAGAGAACAGGTGCAGAACGTTGAGTAGGAGGACGGTATGAAGCTTATCGACGTCGGAAACGGCAACTACGTCAACGCAAAGAGAGTTATTTCCATTGCAAGCCCCGAGTCACTTCCAATAAGAAGGCTGATTCAGGATTCCAAAAACGCAGGACGAGTTATTGACGTATCCTGCGGCAAAAAAACGAAATCGGTGCTCATCACCGACAGCGAGCATATTATCTGCTCCGCCTGTGAGCCCGATGAGATAATCGCCTTGATCGAGAAATAATAATTATTTACAAGAGGTAATACGATATGATGCTCCATCCCAACGTACAGGACCTTACCAACGATAAGGTAAACCGTTACAAACTTGTTATCGCAGCTGCAAAATGCGCACGCCACATCACCCAGAAGGCTAACGACGAGCGTGAGTTTGACGAGAGAAACCGCACCGACGGCGACAGATTATCCAAAGACAGCTCGGGCTCTACTTTTGAGCTCGTGCTTGCCGAGAAGCCTGTTTCGATAGCAGTCAACAAGCTCAGCGAGGGCGAATACCGCATTCTCGATTAACCGATTTGCAATGGAAAAGGCGTATGCATCGGTATATATAACGGATATTGCTTACAGCATTGACAGAGCCTACACGTATTTCGTTCCTACTGAGTTACGAGCCGAAATAAAAGTAGGCTCAGTTGTCGTTGTGCCGTTTGGCAACGCCAACAAGCGAGTAAGCGCCGTTGTTACCGCTTTTTCCGAATCCTGCGAGTATCCCCGTGTCAAACCTATAGACAGCGCAATGAACTATCCGTTTGACGTTCCTGAGGATATCATCCGCACCTGCGCTTTTATGAAGGACAGGTGCTTTTGCACCTTTGGCACGGCATTCCGCACGGTTACTCCGCCCGGGATCAATCTCGGCACCGAGACGTTTTATTCGGTTTGCGAGAATGCTGATCTTACAAGCCTCAACTCCCCTGCCGAGTTTCTTGTACGCAAAATACTCACCGAGAAAAAATCCGATGAGCGAAAGCTCGTGCGTGAGTTCGGAGACGAGGTTCGTAAACTGCTGGCATCACTGGTCAAAAGCGGTGTTCTGATCAAAAACACGGCTGTGCCCGAAAAGGTAAACGAAAAAAATATCACAACCGTTAGTCTTACGGTTGACGGGCTGGTGGCAAAGGAGCTGCTTGAATCCGAAAAGGAGCTCACTCCAAAGCAAAAGGAGCTTGTTGAGCTCCTGCTCGATTACCCCTGTTCTACTCTCGGAGAGCTTGAGGAGCTTGGTAATATTTCGGCATCAGTGGTATCGGCTCTCGTTAAGAAGGGCTATGCCGAGAAGACCGAACGCACCGAAATGAGACGGGCATACGAATTCGACGATATTCCCGAAAAACCCGATGTTATACTCAACGAGGAG
Organism: Eubacteriales bacterium; assembly: GCA_045587745.1. GTDB lineage: Bacteria > Bacillota > Clostridia > Oscillospirales > CAG-382 > Coliplasma. Next base: position 13,022 of record JAZNCU010000005.1, read on the forward strand.
CAGGCAGCTGCCTGCGGCGGACTTACCGAGCTTGCGTTGAGCAGAGCTCCCGGAGCCGCTATGCTGTTCGGAGTAACGGGCAGCGGAAAGACAAACGTAATTATCGAAACCGCTCGCCGTGTTATTGCCGATGGCAGGCGAGTTATCGTGCTTATGCCGGAGATCGGGCTCACCTCCCAAGCAGTAAAGCTTTATGCGGGTGTATTCGGCAAAAGGCTTGCGGTTATGCACTCAATGCTCTCGGTCGGTGAAAGAACCGATACCTACCGGAGGATACGCTCGGGCGAGATCGATATAGTTATCGGCACGAGAAGTGCGGTTTTCGCACCGCTTGATGACCTCGGAATGATAGTAATTGACGAGGAGCAGGCATCCACCTACAAGAGTGAGCTTTCACCAAAATATCACGCACACGATATAGCAAGATTCCGTTGCAGCGAGTCTGGTGCTTTGATGCTCCTTGCATCGGCGACACCATCGGTCGAGAGCTTTTACAAGGCGAAAAAAGGCATTTACCGTCTTTTCACCCTCAAAAACCGCTACGGAGGCGCAAAGCTTCCGCAGGTGATAATCGAGGATCTGCGTGACGATGCGACGGTCATACGTGATAAAACCATCGGTCAAAAGCTCGAGGCCGAGCTGAAAAAGGTAAAAGAAAAGGGCCTGCAAAGCATACTTTTCGTCGGAAGACGGGGCTACAACTCTCATATTTCCTGCCGTGACTGCGGAAACGTGTTCACCTGCCCGCACTGCTCGGTTTCGCTTACCTACCACGCCTACTCCGGAATAGGTCACAGCGACAAAAAGCTCACCTGCCACTATTGCGGCTTTACGAGACCTCTGCCGGAGGTGTGCGATTGCTGCGGAGGAAAGCATATAGGCTTTTCGGGTTACGGAACGCAAAAAATCCAGGACGAGCTTCACGCCCTGCTTCCCGATTGTGTCATCACAAGAATGGACTCGGATACCACTGTGGGAAAATTCTCGCACGATAGGATTATTGAGGAATTTTCACAGGGGAAAAGCGATATACTTTTTGGTACACAGATGATATCAAAGGGCTTTGATTTTCCGAGGGTCGCTCTTTCGGCCGCGGTATCGGTGGACAACTCGCTGTATATGAACGATTTCCGTGCAGGCGAGCGCACGTTCTCGCTGATTACGCAGCTTATAGGCCGTGCGGGACGAGGTGAGGACGAGGGAATCGCCCTGCTGCAAACCTATAATCCCGAGAACGAAATATTAAAGCTTGCGGCATCGCAGGACTACGAAAAATTTTTCGAGAGCGAAATCGCTCTCAGAAAAGCAACGGTATTCCCCCCGTTCTGCTCGATGGCTGTTTTTGGATTCTCGTCCGAGAACGAAACGGAATGCGCTTCCTCGGCACGCAAATTCGACTCGATGCTTTTGTCATTGTATGATGAAAGCTACAAGGATCTTACGATAATCCGTTTTGGTCCTTTTCCGTGCGGAATCTACCGTGTATCCGGTAAATACCGCCAAAGGATCATACTTAAATACAAGGATTCGGCAAAGGCAAGAGAGTTTTTGGCGTCTCTGCTTTCAAAGGCGATGACCGAGCTGCCGAAAAGCGTAAAAACCGACCTTGATATCAATCCTACAGTTGTATAGGAGGAACTTGAATTATGGCAATTCTTAACATTCTCAAGGAGGGCGATGAGGCTCTGCGAAAGATCAGCAGACCTGTTGACGCCATCACCCCCAGAATACTTACACTTCTCGACGATATGCACGAGACGCTTGCCGTTGCACAGGGAATCGGGCTTGCCGCTCCGCAGGTCGGAGTTCTGAGAAGAATAGTTATAGTTGAAATTGACGACGTACGCTACGAGATGATAAACCCCGAGATAATCGAGACAAGCGGAGTACAGGAGGAGATCGAGGGCTGTCTTTCGGTGCCCGATAAATGCGGTGTTGTAAAACGTCCTGCCCGGGTAAAGATCAAGGCGCTCGACCGCAACGGAAAGGAATATACCGTTGAGGCTGACGGACTTATGGCAAGATGCTTTTGCCACGAGACAGACCATCTGAACGGCGTTTTGTATATTGACAAAGCCGAGGAGGTTTTTGACTCGGACGAGTTGGAGGAAGAATGAAAGTAGTTTTTATGGGTACGCCCGAATTTGCGATTTCCTCGCTTGAGGCTCTTTACGAGACCGGGCAGGAAGTAGTTTTGGTGCTGTCGCAGCCCGATAAGCCCAAAGGACGCGGATACGTTATGACACCCTCGCCCGTAAAGCAATATGCGCTCGAGAGGGGCACACCGGTAATCACCCCCGCCACGTTGCGTGATGCCGAGGTACAGGAAATGCTCAGGCAGACCGAGGCTGATCTTTTTATAGTCACAGCATACGGAAAGATACTTCCGAGAGAGGTTTTAGACATGCCCAAGCTCGGATGCGTTAACGTCCACGCCTCCCTGCTGCCTGCACTCCGAGGTGCGGCGCCCATAAACAGAGCTATCATGAACGGTGATACGGTTGGCGGCGTTACGGTAATGTATATGGCGGACGGCGTTGATACGGGAGATATGATTCTGAAAAAGACCGTGCCGATATCCGATACCGCCGATGCGCAAGAGTATCACGATGCTCTCGCAGTCGCAGGCAAGGAGGCTTTGAAGGGGTTCTTGAGCCTTGCCGAAAACGGTACGATACCTCGTGAGAAGCAGGATGACAGTCTTGCTACTTACGCACCCAAGATTGAAAACTCCGATATGCTCATAGACTTCTCCGTCGATGCAAAATCGGTTTATAACCGTATAAGAGGTCTTTCACCTTGCCCCTGCTCCTACTGCTTTATCGGAGGCAAAAGGATAAAGCTCCGCAAAGCAAGGCTCGCAAGCGGAAACGGCACTCCGAGCACTGTCATCTCAACCGACGACGGCATTGAGATAGCCTGCGGAGAAGGAAGCGTTATCATAGAAACCCTTTGCTGTGAGGGCAAGAGCGTGTGTGACGCAAAATCCTTCCTCAGAGGGCACAAAATTGAAATCGGAACTGTTGTAAATGAGTGATTCAGTCAGATACGAGGCTTTTTTAGCGGTTGAGAGGATCGAGGGAGGAGCCTATTCCAACCTTGTGTTTACTTCCTCAAGGCTGACGGGGAAAGACCTTGCGTTTGCCGAGCGTATTGCGCTGGGCACTACCGAGAGAAGCATTACTCTCGGTCATATCATCGATATATACGTTCAAAAAAAGTGTGACAAACGCATCGAAGCACTGCTTAAAACGGGAATTTATCAGATTCTCTATATGACCAAGGTGCCGGACAGCGCTGCCTGTGACGAGACGACCGAGATAGCCAAAAAGCTGTTTGGGAAGCAGAAGGCAGGCTTTGTTAACGCAATTTTGCGCAACGTAGTCCGTAATAAGGATAGAATACTTGCGGATATTGCGAAATCCGTCGGCAGGATAAAATACTCTGTCGGAGACGGGATATACAATCTGATCAAAAACGATTATCCCGATGAGTACGACGGCATTTTCGAGGCATTTTTGGAGAACAAGAGGTGCTTTTTGCGCGTTAATACCGTCACTACGGATGCAAAAAGCCTGGCAGCCGAGATCGGAGGAAATGCGTTAAGCGACAAAACCGTGGAATGCAGCTCGGCAAGGGATGCTCTGGCGGCTGTCAAAGAGGGCAAATGCATCATTCAGGGTCTTGGCTCGCAAAAGGCGGTTGAGCTTTTGGATGCAAAAAGCGGAATGACGGTGGTTGACGTTTGCGCCTGCCCCGGGGGAAAGAGCCTCGGTGCGGCGATGGATATGAATAACAGCGGAAAAATATATTCCTTTGATATCCACCAAAACAAGCTGTCACTCATAACGAAAAGTGCCGAAACGCTTGGAATAAGCATTATTTCCGCCGAGATCAATGACGGTCGCCGTCCTAAAAGCGAGCTTTTCGGCAAGGCGGACCGTGTTATCTGCGACGTACCCTGCAGTGGCACAGGCGAGATGGGCTCAAAGCCCGAGATAAAATACAAGGACCCTGCCATGTTTGGCAGACTGTATGATACACAAAGAGAGATACTAAAAAACAGCGCAAAATATCTGAGGGCAGGCGGAATTATGGTATACTCCACCTGTTCAATAAACAAAACCGAAAACGAAAAAGCGGTTGAGCACTTTTTGCATAGCGAGGACGGAAAGGACTACAGACTTGAAAGTCAATGCACCTACCTTCCCACCGGATTTGCCGCAGAGGGCTTTTATACCGCCAGAATTATACGGGAGAAATAATGAGATCCGACCTTTACTCAATGCTTCCCGATGAAATAACCGAGCTTGCAGTGGCACTCGGTCAGCCTAAATATAGAGGCAAGCAGATTTTTGAGGGACTTTACAAGGGAATAACGGATTTTGACGGCTTTACGGTATTGCCCAAGGATTTTAGGGCAAAACTCAACGAGAACGCTTTTATTTCAAAGGCAACTATCCGCCGAAAGCTGGTTTCGTCAATAGACGGAACTGTAAAATACCTTTTTGCTTTTGATGACGGCGAAACGGTCGAGAGCGTTTTTATGCGTTACAAGCACGGCAACACGATGTGCATTTCCACGCAGGTCGGTTGCAGAATGGGTTGCTCGTTCTGCGCATCCACGAAAGCAGGTCTTGTACGGTCGCTCACCGCCGGTGAAATGATTTTGCAGATACTGACCGCACAGAACGATATAGGCGAGCGTGTTTCCAACGTAGTGCTGATGGGGATGGGTGAGCCGCTGGATAACTACGACAACGTGCTGAGGTTTCTTCACCTTGCAAACGAGGAGAACGGGCTCTGCATCGGAATGAGGCATATTTCGCTCTCAACCTGCGGTCTGGTCGATAAGATCGACAAGCTTGCGGAGGAGGAGCTGCCTATTACCCTTTCGATATCACTCCACGCTCACAACGACAAAACCCGAAAAGAGCTTATGCCGATTGCCAACAAATACAGTGTTGACGAGCTGATATCCGCCTGCAAACGGTATATTGCCAAAACAGGCAGAAGGATCTCGTTTGAGTACGCTCTTATTGCGGGTATCAACGACAGTGTTGAGGATGCGCATGCGGTGGGCAGACTTCTTTCGGGCATGCTGTGCCATTTGAATCTGATTCCCGTTAACCCGATAAAGGAGAAAAATTACCGTAAAAGCGAAAAAAATGCCATAAAGGTATTTACAGAAACGATAGAAACATATAAAATAACCGTAACAGTACGCAGAAAGCTGGGGGCGGATATCAATGCCTCCTGCGGACAGCTGCGGGCGGAGGAAAGCTCGTGCTGAGCTCAGGCATACGGTGTTCGGAGGACGATAGTGAAGTACGTCGGCAGAACTGACATAGGAATAAAGCGAAAAAGCAATCAGGACAGCTTTGCGATTTTTGCCAAAGGCGACTATATGTGTGCCGTTGTTTGCGACGGTATGGGAGGAGCCAAGGGCGGAAATATTGCAAGCGGACTTGCTGTAAAGACCTTTTCATCGGTAATTAAAAAGGCGTTTTCGTCACGTAATGCCGACAACTACACCGAGGAACAGGTAAAAGCGTTGCTTTCCGATGCGGTCAACGCCGCCAACGCTGCAATCCATGCGAGAGCGCTACGCGATGACGAGTTGGACGGAATGGGCACAACGCTTGTTGCCTGCATCTCCTGCCTTTGCGGTACGTTTGCCGTAAACGTAGGTGACAGTCGTCTTTACAAAATCACCGAAGGAAGCATTAAACAGGTCTCGACCGACCACTCCTTTGTGCAATATTTGCTTGATCACGGCGAAATTACCCGTCAGCAGGCCGAGCATCATCCGAACAAAAATATAATTTTGCGTGCGCTCGGTGTTAACGAGAGCGTTGAATGCGATCTTTTCCGAATCGATGCATTTGATATGCTTCTTCTATGTACGGACGGTCTGACCAACCATCTCACCGATGACAGGATTTTGGAGATCGTTACCAATTCCGATTACGTTGGAACAAGACCTCCCTCCGCCAAAGCAAGAGTTGAAGCTCTTATAAAGGAAGCCAACCACAACGGCGGCAGTGACAATATTACGGCAGTTATCGTTATTAACGAGCAATAAAACCGTTCAGACGGACAATCCGAGTGAAAGGAACTACGAAATGAACAGATACCAAGGCTTTGTCGGCAAGGTGCTTGACGGCAGATACAAGATTCTTGAGCTGGTGGGCATGGGCGGAATGGCTTGCGTGCTCAAAGCGCAGGATCTTGTTATGAACCGAATTGTTGCCATTAAGATACTCAACGACGAGTACAACGGCAACGAAGCGGCCGAAACAAGATTTATCGACGAGTCGAAGGCTGTTGCAATGCTTTCGCACAAGAATATCGTAAGCGTTTATGACGTTGCGATATATCCCGATATCAAATATATCGTTATGGAATATCTCGACGGCATTACGCTGAGAGAGTATCTTGATAACAAGGGCGTCCTTCCCTGGAAGGAGGCTTGTATCTACGTACTTCAGATCCTGCGAGCTCTTGAGCACGCTCACAGCAAGGGTGTTGTTCACAGGGATATCAAGCCCCAGAACGTTATTCTACACAAAAGCGGAGATATCAAGGTTACGGATTTCGGTATAGCAAAGCTCCCCAACAGCGAGACCAAGGACGAAAAGGCTATCGGAACGGTATACTATATTTCGCCCGAGCAGGCATGCGGCAAGGAGACCGATTATTACTCGGATATTTACTCGGTAGGTATTATGCTTTACGAGGCAGTTACGGGAACACTTCCCTTCCTCGCCGAAAAGCCGATCGACGTTGCCATTATGCAGGTGAATAACGAGCCGGTTAATCCGCGTGATCACGTTATTACCATTCCTATCGGTGTTTCGCAGATAATTCTAAAGGCAATGGAAAAATCACCCGATGACCGTTTTGCATCTGCTCACGCAATGGCAAAGGCTATCGAATGGGTGCTTCGCAATCCCGATGTTATATTCTCTATCAGTGCAAGCGGTGTGTCTGAGAGCACTGTAGCCGGCAGCACCAGCGTTGTATCGATAGATATGATTGATACCGCTGAAATACAGCCCTACGGTGAGGACGAGATAGCCGATTCGCTCGGTAAAAAGAACGACAAGCCCAA
>JAZNCU010000006.1:0-47827 GCA_045587745.1 Eubacteriales bacterium
AGGCAATAATGTTTGCGCCCGTGCCCGCAATATTATCGATAAGTATATCTCCTCTTTTTACGGGGGCGCTTGCCGTGAATGCGTGGAGCACATTCATTATATCGCTCATCGATTCCTTTGGAACGGGTGAATCGGTGCGGATGGGAAGACGGGGGTGTATTCCGCCCGTAATACGCACGGTGCTCGTAACGGTACGCATCGGATGAGTGATCTCGTCACGGGCGTACTGCTCGCCCTTTTCGCAGGTGTTGCCCGTAACGGCAAGCGTTTCGGGATCGATGCCGATATGACAGCCCTTGGGGCAGATGATACAAACCATTTCCTTCATTGCTTATTCCTCCGAAAGCACTTCGGCAGAGACGGTTATCTCGCCGTTCGCTTTGCTTAGCAGAATTTTTGGCAGAGTGATTTTTTGCATCTCGCCGGGTGCGAGGAACTCTCTCTTAAAGCCTGCTATCTTTACTCCGCTTGACTCAACTTTTATCTCGCCGAGGCGTATCTTGCGGCGCACACGGAAGAATATCTCAAGCTTTTCGGTATCTGCCGAGAACCGTTGAGGAACGGTGTAGCTGACGTTTGCACCGTTTTTGATCTCGACCGATTTTGCACTGCTTTTTGTAATTCCGAGAACGTATTGTGCGGCGCTTTTGCCCGCTTTTTCACTCTCTGCCGAAACGTAGTCGACGAGGTCGTGCACGTGCAGCACGTTACCGCAGGCAAAAACACCCTCCATACTCGTTTGCATATCCTCACCTACGGTTGCGCCGTTCGTGCGGGGGTCTATCTCAATGCCTGCCGCACGGGTAAGCTCGTTTTCGGGAACGAGACCTACCGAGAGAAGAAGTGTATCGCAGTCGAACCGCTTTTCGGTACCCGGAATGGGGGTGTTGGTCGAGTCCACCTGAGATATAACCACCGCCTCAACACGTTTGTCGCCGATAACCTCGGTAACCGTGTGCGAGAGATAAAGCGGAATTCCAAAATCATCCAGACACTGTGCCACGTTGCGGGACAGTCCGTTGGTATAGGGCATAATCTCGGCTACCGCAAGCACCTTTGCGCCCTCGAGGGTCATACGGCGAGCCATAATAAGTCCTATGTCGCCGCTGCCGAGAATTACTACTCTCTTGCCAACGAGATATCCCTCGATGTTGAGGTATCTCTGGGCACAGCCTGCCGAGAAAACGCCGCTTCCTCTGTCGCCGGGGACAAATATCGGACCTCTGCCTCGCTCACGGCAGCCCATTGCGAGTATGATCGCCTTTGCCTCGATCTGCTCATAGCCGTTTTCCTTGGAAACGCAGGATACCACTTTGTTGTCTATTCCGAGAACCATTGTACCGAGCTTGAGCTTTACCTCGGTGGAAGAAAGCATATCGATATATTTTCCCGCATATTCGGGGCCGCTCAGCTCCTCGCCAAAGCGGTGGAGTCCAAATCCGTTGTGGATACACTGATTGAGTATTCCGCCCGGCTCTTTATCACGCTCAATGAGTAAAATATCACGAACGCCTGCGTTATATGCCGCATAAGCTGCCGCAAGTCCTGCAGGGCCTGCCCCGATGATAGCTATGTCGCAACGGATCATTCCTGCTCACCGACCTTTCCGATTACTATATACGAGCCGTTTTTATCGAGGCAGACCTCGTTTGCCTCAACACCGTAGTAATTACAGATTATTTCGTGCACCTTGGGGCCGCAAAATCCGCCCTGACATCTTCCCATTCCGCTGCCGACACGGCGCTTTACGCCGTCGACGGTGCGTGGCTTGATACAGCTGTTCTCAAGTGCATAGGCAATCTCTGCCTCGGTTACGGTGTTACAGCGGCATATCACGTTGCCGTATCGGGGATCTACCCTGCACGCCTCGGCACGCTCATCGGAATCCATCTCGGCAAACGGCTTTTTGAACTCGGGCTTTTTAATATCCGATTTCTCTCCGAGTACAAGTCCTGCGCCTCCGAGCAGCTCGACAACGTACTCACCGATAGCGAGCGCCGAGGATAGTCCGGGGGATTTGATTCCTGCGGCATTGATAAAGCCCTTTTGATTATCGGATTCACGTATTATAAAATCCTTTTCACTCGAGTTGGCACGCAGTCCCGAGAAAGAGCGGATGTTGTCACGGTAGTTAATGCCCGCAACCGATTTCTCTGCCTCTGCCGAAACGAACGAAAGACCTTCACGGGTAGTGGAAACGTCGTCCCTGTCGTTACCGCTCTCGGCATTGGGACCGATAATAATATTGCCGTCGGCAGTGGGGGAAACGAGTATTCCCTTGCCCTTTTCGGTCGGACATTGGAATACAACGGTATTTACGAGACCCCTCTGGGTTTTGTCCAGCAGATAGTACTGTCCCTTTGAGGGGTAAATTTCAAACTCATCGGCATTTGCCATTTTTGATATTTTATCGGCGTAAATGCCTGCGGCGTTGATCACATATCTTGCCTCGAGTGCCCTTCCTCCTGCGGTAACGGTAAAGGAATCGCCCGTTTTTTCAATGGCGGTAACCTCGCTGTCAAGCAAAAATTCACAGCCGTTTGCCGCCGCAGTCTCGGCAAGAGCAATGCAGAATCTCCAGGGATTGACTACCGCACCCGTCTCGGCAAAAAGTGCGCCGACTGCCGAACTGCTGATGTTGGGCTCGAGGGCGTTCAGCTCCTCTTTTGAAATAAGCCTGAGCCCCTTGACACCGTTTTCGAGTCCTCGGGCATATAGCTTTTTGATATGCTCGAGATCCTGCGTGTCAAACGCAACCACAACCGATCCGCATTTATCGTAGGGAACCGAGCTTTGAGCGCAAAACTGCTCGGTAAGCTCACTTCCTCTTACGTTGAGCCTTGCCATAAGAGTGCCGGGCTCGGGGTCGTAGCCTGCGTGGATAATTCCGCTGTTCGCTTTGGTGGTGCCCATAGCGATATCGTTTTCTTTTTCAATAACGCATACCGAAAGGCTGTATTTAGAAAGCTCGTAAGCAACTGCCGCTCCTATAACGCCGCCACCGATTATTGCTACGTCATACATGGTACTTCACCTCATATACAAGTGTGCTGATTTCCAAACAAAAATTATAACAAAACCTCACAAAAAAAGCAACCCCGAAACACATTTTGCATAGAATAAAAATGGAACACAAAAAGCACGTCACCGTGCTTTTGAAATAAGTCAATGATTTTCGTTTTCGGTGCTGTCGGTATTCTTTTTAGCGTTCTCGATAGCGGTTTTGAGAATGCCGACAAAGGTATTGTTCGGCTCAAACTCCACCATGGCGCGCTTACCGTTAAAATCAAACAGCAGCACAAAGGATTCGGCACGGAAATTCTGGCACAGGTTGTACTTTATAATACCCTTTTCGCTCGCAGGCAGGTGGTTGTACTCGTTTTTCTCGTACACACCGATCGCCGATTCGAGGTTGATGTTGCACACTACGGTTTTTTTGCTTCCGACGGTTTTTGTTACCGAAAAATCGGTGCCGTCAACGGTATATTCCATCTCGGTCATACCGTATCTCATAATAAACAACAGCGAGCTCACGAAGAACGCAAACCCCAAAAGCCGTACGGGACCGGAATAGGCAACCGCCTCAGCGACAAAAAGCGTTATAAGCGTAACTGCAAAGCTGCCGAAAACCAGCAGCCCGGTGCTTTTGATATTGCTTTCGGGCTTACATTTATACATTTGCACGACTCCTTGTTCAATAATTTTTCGGAGGAATATTTATGAATCTTGACCGCGCATCCCTTGCGAGATTGCTCTCGCTCGACGACAAAAGCTTTGCGGAGCTGATAAAAAAGATTGCGCTTGCCGCAGGAGCCGATAGCTCAAAGACTACGGAGCTAGTCAAAAACATTGATTTTTTGCGAGGAACTCTTGCGCGTATGTCGCCCGAGGAGGCAGAAAAAATGCTCACATCCGCAGGCAGGGACAAAAGCGAGGAAATCCTGAAGATAATACGGGGGTACTGATATGAATGACGATTTTCGTCAAAAGCTGGGGCAGGTGCTGTCCGACCCCGAGGCTATGGCAAAAATAACCGCCATCGCAGGCTCGCTGACAGGCTCGGACACCGCCGCTTCCGCGTCTTCGCCTCCGCCCGAGAGTGTTCCCGCATCGGCTGCCTCTCTGCTCGGCGGAGCAGGACTGCCGCTGATGCCCTCCGACCCGAGGATTGCATTGCTGTCTTCGCTCAAGCCGCTGGTGCGTGAGGAAAAACGGGAAAAGCTCGACACGTTGACAAAAGCTTTTGCGTTGATTTCACTGTTCAATAACGGAAGGGGAGGAAAGTGAGGAACAAATGTATATGAGAGATTTTTCGGGAATCAAAAGCGAGGGACAGCTTTATAATATGGAACAGGGCTACAGGCAGGAGCGTGAGGAATCCCACGGGCTTCCGCCCCCTCCCGTCTGCACCGACGAGCCTCCGAAAAGGGGAGGTAAATCCCTGATAAACCTGGATTTTCTGAGAAATATCAGGATAGATGACCTGCTTTTGATAGGAATAGGAATACTCCTGCTTTTTGATTCCGACAGCGACAACGATCTGCTTGTTTTGCTGATTTTGCTGACGGTATTGCTTTAATCTCCTTTTTCCTTTGATTGCTCAAAAAGCAAAAAATCAACCATCCTGTCTACCGTCTTGCGGTCCTTTGCGGACAGCAGACGGTATTTTTCTATTGCCGTTTTGCCGCTCCGTCCCGATTCGGGAGGCAGGGGAGATGAATCTGATATATTGATTCCTGCGGCGAACATAAGATCCTCAAGATCTATCTCTCCGAACGCCTTTGCAGCCACCTTGCGTATGAGCTTGGGACGGGGAGGGTTTTCCTGCTCGCAGAGCGAGAGCTTTCGCATCTGCACGTAGGAAATATCGCATTCCGAGGCAAACTGCCTCCAGGAGCGCACGCCCTTTGCCTCGGCAAGGAGCAGCGCAAATATTTTTTTGTTCCATTTGGCTTCCGACATTGGGCGTCACCTCTCTGCTTTTTCGAGTGCGGCACCGATGACCGTGCCGTATGCCGAGTTTTTGGGTATAATAAAGTTCATCGAAAACAGCTTGCCGAGATTATCAAACAAAGGCTTGCATTGGGGGAGCACGGTCAGGTTTCCGATAAGAACGATGTCCGTCAGACCCTTCATCCGTGCGGCAAAAACAGCCATCATACCTATTGTTTCATAAACCATATTTATTATACCCAGCGCAAGATCCTCTTTCGAGGCAAGATCGCTCAGCTTGCCAAAGTTTGCGGCGGTTGCGTTGCTCGAGAGTGTAGGTATAATGTTGCTCTCGGTAATATCCGAGATACGGAGATCTATTTTTGAAAGGTCACCCTGAAGCGCAAGGTCTGCAATATGCTCGATAGAGCGCATTCCGAGTATTCTGTCCGAAAGACCAACAACAGTACCTCCGCCCACGCCCGTGCCTCCGAGATAATTATACTCGTCAAGCTGTGCGTTTGCGTGTACGTACGCAGTGCCGGTGCCCATGCTGACTACGATTGCCTCGTCGAGTCCGCTGAGGTAAAGACCTCCTCTTCCGTTAGCTTTGAACTCGTTTACACAAACGGCGTCAAGCCCATAAATGTTGTTACCTATATAAGACGAGCCCACGCCCGTCATCATAACGCTGTCGATGTCCGAAAGCGAGATCCCGTTGGAGCTGGTGAACTTTCCGAATCCGCCGTATACCGAGGCAATCGGATCGGTAGCCTTGACGAGCTCGGGCGGTAAAAGCCTTCCCGAGTCAAATCCGACTATTTTGGTAGTGCTTCCGCCAACGTCTATTCCTACGATGATACCCACCGAAAAACCTCCCGAGAATACAATCTTTTTTGTAAGTGTATATCTTTTTTTGCTCTTTGTCAAATTATTTTTTTCAAATACTCTTTTCTTGCAATATTTTTTGTGATATAATAAAATAAATAAGTATGCACAAGGAGAGACGGATGCTCAACACCGAGGAAAAAAGAATCTTTGCTCAATCGGCACGCGCCGGCGTCTGCTCCCACCTTTATATCATCGACGGTGAGGACGGGGTTGGCAAGACCGAGTTCGCGCTATGGTGCGCCAAAGCGCTTTTGTGTACCTCGGAGGACAAGCCCTGCGGAATATGTACTGCCTGCCGGAAGTGCGACAGCGGCCATCCCGATATTTTTGTTATCGGCAACGGCGAAAAGGCTGCTGCGATGGCAGACGTGCGTGAGCTGATACGTCGCTCCAATCTCAAGCCCAACGATGCCGACAGGCAGGTATTTATTATCGCAAACGCAGGCCGATTGCGTACCGATGCCCAGAACACCCTCCTCAAGCTCATCGAGGAGCCGCCCGGAAGCGTTACCGTGCTGATGCTTACCGAAAGCCGCTCGTCACTGTTGCCGACGGTGCTTTCGAGGGGCCGCAAGATACATCTTTCGGGGCTCTCGGATGACGAGCTTATGGCGGAGCTGACGGACAGATATCCGGGCAGGACCAAAAAAGAGCTGGCGGATGCCGTTCTGCGTGCCTGCGGGAATATCAGGGTTGCCGAGTCGAGGCTTGACCGATCCACTGGTAACGCAGTATCCAAGGCAGAGACGGTGTTCGGATATGCTCTCGAGGGTGACCGACACGCTCTTGCAACCGAGCTGCTTTTACCAAGATTCAAGCGTGACCAGCTTTTGCTTATTCTTGACGAGCTTCTCCTGCTTGCAACCGATGCCCTGCTCGGGAAGTACGGGAGGGAGGACAGGAGTGTTTCGGCCACCAAAAAGCAGCTTTCCAAAATCGGAGAGGCTGTTATCGAGTGCCGGAAATCGGTTGAGGCAAACGCAAATCTCACTTCTGCGTGTACAAGGCTGCTGACCGATTTTTGCGCGGCGTCGGCACGCTGACCAATTTCAGAATAGAGGAAGTAATTATGGAAGATAAAAATAAAAACCAGCAAGCAAATCAGCCTGTGCAGTCGGGTGACCGACAGGATAGGCAGTCGGGTAACCAGCGCCATCAGCACGGTAAAAACAAGGGCAGACATCACCATGGCAAAAACAGGGGCGGTCACGGCAAAAAGCCCGAGACTGCTCAGAAGAATGCCGAGAGCGTGAACGCTCAGGACAATTGCAACAACCAAAACGAGCGTGTCAACCAGGGCAAGCAGGGAGGCCGTAATCTTCGTCATCAGCCCAAAAATGACAAGCCCCGTGAAAAAGATCCTGCCGCTTCCGCACCTGCCGCAAAGCCCGAGAACGCATACGTTCCCGTCCCCGAAAAGAAGGAGGAGCGCGTATATCGCTTTGATTATGACGAGACTCCCAAATTCCCCGTGAACGATGAACCCAAAACCATTGAGGTGGTGGGCATAAAATTCCGCGGAGGCAGTAAGGTTTACTATTTTGACCCTATTGGAATCCGGTTTTCCGCAGGTGAGCACGCCGTTGTGGAAACCGTGCGTGGAGTAGAGTACGGCTACGTTTCCTGCGGAAACAAAATGGTGGGCGAGTCCGAGGTGGTACAGCCCCTAAAACCCGTGCTCCGCAAGGCCACCCGTGAGGACGATCAGCGCAACGAGATGAACCGCGCTCTTGAGGAGCAGGCAAAGCCGGTCTGGCACGAGAAGGTCACCAAAAACGGACTTGAGATGCAGCTCGTCGACGTTGAGTACACTCACGATAACTCTAAGCTCTGCTTTTACTTTACCGCCGATGGGCGCGTTGACTTCCGTGAGCTGGTAAAGGACCTTGCAGGCGTGTTCCGTACCAGGATCGAACTCCGCCAGATAGGTGTCCGGGATGAGGCAAAGCTCTGCGGCGGTCTCGGCTCCTGCGGCAGACCGTTCTGCTGTGCAACCTTCCTTCCCGATTTTGCTCAGGTTTCGATAAAAATGGCAAAGGAGCAAAACCTTTCGCTTTCATCCACCAAGATCAGCGGCTCCTGCGGAAGGCTGATGTGCTGCCTGCGCTTTGAGCACGACACTTACGAGCGAGAGTATGCAAATTTCCCCAAAGCGGATACCATAGTTGATACGCCCAAGGGCAGGGGAGTTATTACCGAAAGCAACTTCCTTTCCGGCAAAATAAAGGTAAGGATGAACAGCGATCAATCTATTAAAACCTTTGAGAAGGGCGACCTTAAAACGATCGGTACGGTCAAGGTCAAGGAACAGATCAGCGACGACCTGAAAAAGCTTGAGGAATAGACTCCGGTTGCGTGCGTGTGCGTATGCGATATAATAAATGTAAATAACGTAACTCTTTTGCCCTCTCGGGATGCTCCGAGAGGGCTTTTTGTATGTCAAAATTCACAACACCAATATGTAGTCGGGAATAAGAAAAGTAGCCTATATATTGGAAAAAAGCAAAAAAAATAAGAAAAACATTGCATTTTATATACTTGTACAAAAACGGGATATAAAAAATGCACAAAATTCAAAAAAAGCACAAAACTATGTTGACTTTTTTGATATATATCGTTATAATTATCAAAGACGAGTTTGTCTTTATCTATCATAGCGCCCTGACCGGGGGAAATCTTTGGCCGCAAGGCGGGATTCTCGGTCTGTTTTGGCATTCTATTGGAGGCTCCGGAGCGTTGCTCGAGGATGCTTCGGACCGATAAGACGCTCGGCAGATAATACCGAACGTCCTCGTGGGGCGCAACAGTGCTCCAGGATGAAAACCGTTAGCATTCGGATTTTATACGGGGACAAAAAGGAGAAAGGGTGATTACCGAAAAACAAAATCTGTGTCCTCAGTGTAGATCCGTATTGAAATCATTATTTTTATAAGGAGAAAACTATGAACAGGACTTTCAAAAAGTCGATCGCAACTCTTCTTTCGGTTCTTATGGTAGTTTCCTGCTGCTCCGCTCTCCTTTCTCTCGTAGCTTTTGCTGACGCTCCCGGCTACGAATGGGTTGACGAGTGGTATTCTGCCAATACCAACGGTACTTGGCAGGGCGGCAGCGCTCCTGTCGAAGATTCCGATAAGTTCGAGTTCGACTACACCGCAGCCATTGATGACGAGAATATTTATCTCGGCATGAAATTCTATGGAACCCTTACCGGCACTGCTGCTTCCTACGGCAACGGCGCAGGTTCCAACGCCCGTATCTGGATCAAGGATTACGACAAAGCTTATGTTTCCTACAACTACTTTGTGGACGTATCCTACACTCCCGACGGATTCAAGACCAGACTTATGTCTAACACCAACGCTGCAGGCAACACAGCGGCTGCTCTCTACGCTTACGATGCAGAGTCCTACGGCTACACCGTAAACGCTGCTGTTACCGAGACCGGCTATGAGATTGAGGTTATTATCCCCGTTTCCGAGCTTGATAATATCGCTAACCCCGGCATTATCTTCACCTGCTCGAACAACAACGGCACTAACTTCTGCCTCCACCACAACAACAACACGCAGGCTCCCGCCTCCACCTGGACCGCAGGCGACTTTAACTTCAACGAGCTTGAGTACGGTGCTGACGTTGCTGTTTCTGATGTTACCGTTAAGAACAACGTAAACCTCGGCGCTGCTTGGATCGATAAGATCGAGGCAAGAGAAGGCGTTTCTCAATACAACGCTTCTCTTAACGACGGCGTTGTTGCTGATCCCGCCGGCGGCTTCAGCTACGGTGCTCCCTGGTACACCTTCTATTACAATGCAAACTTTCCTGAGCTTGCAACTGTAAATGTTGATACCCACACCGGTTATGCAACCTTCGATCTTGGCTCTGCTAAGTCGATCTCCGAGGTTGCTATGCAGGTTGCTCCCGCTATCGGCACTGCTTCCTCCATCAAGGTTTATGCTTCCGCAAACGGAAGAAACTTTGACGAGGTTGGCACTCTCGCATACGAGGGCAACGCTATCCAGACCATCAACGCAGTATTTGAGAAAGAGATCATCGCTCAGTACTGGAAATTTGAGTTCGTGACCGACAGCATGTTCTTCATGGTTTCCGATATCATGATCTATGAATATGCAGAGGCTCAGAAGATCAACGTTGGCTCCATCAACGCTTACGGCTGGGGCGGTGACGGCTATCCCGTTATCCTCGGCTACGGCAACGGTAACTACCCCGGCGCTGCAGTTGGCGGCGACTGGTTTACCTGGTGGAGAAAAGTCCTTGTTAGCTGGGATATCGACGCAGGCGCTCTCGTAGTTAAGGCTATCGAGGAGTCCGGCGGAACCGAGTATACTACTTGGGAAATGGGCGAGCGTGAATTCGTTCTCTTCTGCTACGGCGGAAATGTTGACACCGCTTCCCACGCAGGTATCTTCTCCCTCAACGTTGGCGACAAGGTTTATGCTTACGGATTCGATTTCACCAACGCATCTGTTAACAACCTTTCTTCCGCTACCGACGGAGTTTACTCCTCCAGCGTATATCTCTGGACTCTCAAGGATATTGATGACGGTGCATACGAGTACGTATACATCCCCGGCGAGCCCGGCTACTTCACCGACAAAGAGATTCCTACTCTTACCGCCAGCGAGAATATTGCTGTTAACGGCACTCTCGGCGGCGATGCTCCCTCCAACTCCACTTACAACGGCAACGTCATTGACGGTATCACCGGCGCTACCGGTTACACCAGCAACTGGCGTGCTTATACCCGCGGCACCAGCAACTCCATCATCGATCTCGGTGCTGTAGTTGAGAATATCGGTTCTGTAGGCGCTTATATGTGGCCTGCTAACCAGTCCGGTATTATTCCTCCCACCAGCGTTAAATTCTACGCTTCTATCGACGGCAACGGCTGGCTTGAGGTTGGTGAGCTTGATCTCTCCGATGATTGGTTCTCCACTCGCGGCGACACAGCTAAATGGGTAAACCTCAGCTTTGACAAATATCTCGTAGCTCGCTACATCAAGATGGAAGTTGTTGTTGACGGCTCCTTCGCGTTCATCGCTGAGGTTGCTGTAAACGCTCACACCGAGTTCAGCTATGTTGAAGTTGACAGTAACTTCAACTACGTTGCAGGCTCTGTACAGCTCACTCCTTGGACCATGGGTGACACCCTTGAGGAGATCCTTGACAAAGAGTATGAGTGGTTCAACTTTGCAGTTCTCGCTTGGAATTCCGACGAGAGCGCATACGTTGTTGATGCCGTTTACGTCGGCACCGATATCAAGGCATCCGTTGATGCTGAGAAAGGCTCCGATTTCGGCGGCATTGAGATTCCCGAGTACGGCTTCGTTCTCGGTGCTCACAGCGATGCTGTTGCTGAGCACGACTATATCGCAGGCCTTGAGGCAGGCGACGTTCTCTACGTTTACGGTGATAACCTTACCGTTGCTGAGACCGGCACTGCTCTTGAGAATGCATACGTATCCGGCTCCACTATCGCCGGCCTTACCGCTTACGTTCCCGCTGTAATCCCCGTTCTCACCAACGGCGGCTTTGCTGCAGGCGACGTTAACATTCTTACCCGTATCGGTGAGCTCGACACCGTTGATGAGGTTGCAAGCCACATCCTCGGCGTTGCGATCGGCGACGGCACCGACTACAACTACTACTACATGATCGTTGTTGACGCTGACGGCAAGATCACCGAGATCAACTCTACTCTCGGCAGACCTGCAGGCGACAAGGGCGAGACCGTAATTCCCGAGGGCGGCTACGTTCTCCTTATGAACGCAGGCTCCGCTTACACCGCTAAATTCCTCAGCGCATACGTTGGCGACGAGGTAGTTCTCATTAACGCTGACCTTGATGCATACGCTGCTAACCCCGGCGCTACCACCGAGGAAGTTGAGGGCACCACAGTTGTTACCGCTTCCACCATCAACCTCAGCAACGTATACTTCGGTATCGAGCATACCCACAGCTTCGGCGAGGTTACCGTTGTAGATCCTACCTGCACTGATGAAGGCTACTCCTACTACGTATGCGGCGCTTGCGGCTATGAGTCCGAGAAGACCGATATCGTTGCAGCTACCGGCCACGCATGGGGCGACGAGGTTCTTACTCTTGCTCCTACCTGCGTAGAAATCGGTTACGATTACAACGAGTGTGCAAACTGCGATGCCGTAAAAGTTATCGAGGGCACTGAGGTTGCAGCTACCGGCGTTCACAACTATGAGAAGACATCTATTGATGGCATATTCTACAGCTATACCTGTGAAGGCGGCTGCGGCGACACTTATGTTGCTGACGTTAACGGCAATGTAGCTACAGAGCTTAAGCTCTCTCACCACAACGCTTACAACTGGGGCACCTTTGAGGCTATGCTTATTTCCGGCGACGGCAAGACCGTTAAGGACGTAATCAACCAGACTCCTCTCTGGTGGATCATGTACGTTGTAGAGAACATCGATGGCCACTACGTTGCTACCGAGTACTACAAGAACGTAGATCAGGTTAACACCACCACTGTTCCTGCAGGCGGCTTCCTCTTCTACGTATACTCCGCAAACAGTGCATGGGCAGCAGCTGATGAAGGCAAGCTTCTCAACTACTACTTCAGCATTGACATTAGCACCACTTGGGCTATTGATACCTCTATCAATCCCGCAAGAATTATGTACGCACTTCCCGTTCCCGCAGCTGATTACACTGCATACAACGCAGCAGTTGAAGCAGCAGCAGCTCTCAACGCTGACGATTACACTCCTGATACCTGGGCAGTTCTTGAAGCAGCTCTCGCTATCGAAGTAGCTGATGATCTCAAGGCTACCTCCCAGAGCATCATCGATGCAGCAACCGAAGCTATCAATGCAGCTATCCTCGGTCTCGAGGGCGCAGCATCTGACGTTCTCGTTGGCGATATTGACGGCAATGGTGAACTCGACCTTCTCGACCTCAGTACCTTCGCTGTTGCACTTGCAAACAACGAGCTTCCCGAGGTTGCAGTTGCTGACATTGACGGCAACGGCGTAGTTGACCTTCTCGACTACAGTGCTCTCGCAGTAAGCCTTGCAGGCTGATTAAAGAATTTATAACAAAGTTTAACAATATTTTAAGGAGAAAACATTACTATGAAAAAGATTGCATTTGCACTCTCTATCATCATGATGCTTTCTGTTGTTCTCTGCGTTATCCCCTCTGCGTACGAAGTACCCGAGGGAGGCGCTGCGATCTTCTTCGAGCCCTTCTACGGCCTCGATGACAACAACGGCATCACCAACACTAACGGCGAATATGATGACTACGGCGATCCTGTTGACCTTATCGGTCTCAAACTCATGATCGATTCCGAGCATGTATTCAACGGCTACAACATCCACTGGACCTATGACAGCACCAAGATCAAAATGTACGTGAACGAGGACAACGGCCTTGCAGCTGTTTCCGCTGATGACTACCTCCTCATTGACGAGAGCCTTGCTCTTGGCGTTACTCCTACCTCCCAACCCGGTAAGGCTTACGACGGCGACATTTGGTTTTCTTCCGTAGTTTATGCGCAGGCAACCAACTTCTCGTACAAAGAAGGCCGTGTAAACAAGGACTTCCTTAACGGCGTTATCGTTTACGCTTACTTCGAGCCCGTCACTGATGAGCCCTGTGACGTAACCATCAACTTCGTTAACGATGACCTCTGCTACCTTGATCAGGACAAGAACTCCATCCGTGTTGAGCCTCGTGTTGCTGAGTCCTTCACCATTCACCTCAACGGCGGCGCTCCCGCAGTAGATGATGAGCCTGTTAAGTCCCTTGGCGCAAAGGTCAACACCGATAAGGTTGCTCTCCGCTTCGGCGCTACCTACAACAAGATTGCTGAGAACGGCGCAGTTGCTAACCTCGGCATGATCCTCGCTCCTGCAGCTAAATGCGGCGATCTCTCGCTCGTAGAGTATGCAGCTGTTGAGGGCAACGTTGCTATCAGCGTTTCCGCTAAGGGTATCGTTGAGTACGTTGCAGGTCAGGCATTTGACGATTACAGCACCTTCACCTACTACGTAACCGTTGTTGGTCTTGATGGCCACGAGGATGACGTTATCTCTGCTGTTCCCTTCATCGAGTATGAGGATGGAACCATTGTATACGCAGACCAGCTCGACAGAAGCTACTCCGAGGTTCTCGCTGAGGCCGGAGCTACCCCTGCTGAATAATTGAGAGGAGAAACGATAATGAAATATTACGCACCTGAATTCGCAGTTGTTGAGTTCGAGGCAAGCGACATCATCACCGCTTCTCTCGCAGTAGACGAGGGCGACAATGAAGTTGCTCCCCCCGCTAACTGGTGGAACTAATAACTGAATAGTTGAAAAGGGCTCCCTGCTTGGGAGCCCTTTTTTCGTCTTTTGTTTCGGTATTTTGATGGCCGGAAAGCGATGAAACGAAAAACCTTCGAAAATAGATCACAGTTTACATAAAAATTTTGAAAAAGGTATTGACAAAGGCGTATATATGATATATAATCTGTAACGTAGAGTATTGTCCGATAATATCCTACAAAATTGCCGTAAAAGGAAGGACATAAACATGAAACGTTTTTATGTATCCCCTGAGTTTGAAACAGTCATATTTGAAAATAACGATATAATTACATCCTCTCCTGCAGGTTCCGGTGATCTCGCCACTTCCAGCGGCGACAACAATATCAGCGTACCTCCTACGTGGTGGGACTAATTTGCAATCAAATACCAAGAGGTTTATATACGATGAAAAAGCTTTACAATGCACCTGAGTTTGAGATGATCTCTGTTGACGCAGGCGATATCATCACTCACTCTATTGCTACCGGCGAGGGCGATAACGAGGTTTCTGCGCCCGATGCATGGTGGGACTAATCATTTAATTCAAAGCAAAAACGGAGCGGACGCTCCGTTTTTTGTTGTTGGGGTCCCCAAAAAGCCGACAGGCTTCTTGGGGTAATTTTATTTTTTTGCTTTGCCGTAGCTTGAAGCGATTGACAGTAACGGGTATGTATGATATAATTATACGGATACAAATATAATTGGAGGCGTTTTGATGAGGCACAACCGTGATGAGGGCTTCGGTAGATCGGAAGACGGTCTTTTTATCGGCAGGAATGCTGTTACAGAGCTTTTGAACTCGGGAAGGAGCGTTGACCGTATCTACGTCAACAAGCAGGGCGAGGGACCTCTCGTCCGCATAATAAAAACCGCCTCTGAGCGCAGGATCCCGATTGTCGAAACCGACGTGCGTAAGCTCGATTCGATGTGCGGCGGTGCAGTTCATCAGGGCGTTGTCGCCGTTGCCGCCGAGACCGATTATCTCTCGGTGGAGGAGCTGTATACGAGTACGGTTGCAAAAGGGGAAAAACCCTTCTTTGTGATATGCGATTCTATCAATGATCCGCATAACCTCGGCGCAATCATCCGCTCGGCGCATTGTGCGGGAGTTAACGGAGTGATTATCCCCAAAAGGCGCAGTGTAGGTGTAAACGGAACCGTTGCAAAGTCAAGTGCTGGCGCGGTTTTCTCGATGCCTGTTGCCCGTGTTTCCAACCTTGCAAGCGCCGTCCGATTCCTCAAAGAAAGTGGCGTTTGGATCTGGTCAGTCGAGGCAGGCGGAAAGCCATATTATGAGCAGGATTTTAAGGGCTCGTGCGCGCTTGTGCTCGGCAGCGAGGGTGAGGGCGTTTCGGATATAATCAAAAAAGAAAGCGATTTTATTGCGGGTATTCCGATGTACGGAACCATAAATTCGCTTAACGTTTCGGCGGCAGGAGCAATAGTGATGTTCGAGGCCGCAAAGCAACGCAATTTGTAAAAAAGCAGGTGTGGCATAATGGCCGTTAAAAAACAAGAACAAAGGGATATTTTGGAGATACTGCGTGAGGCGGAGGAGCAGAACATTGCCGCCGAGCGTGTATCGCGCGAGGAGCGTGTGCCCGAGCTCGAAAAGACCATTGTTGCGGATGAGCACGTTGCAAAACGCACCCCCACCAAGGTGACAAAGCGAATAAATGCCGAGACAGCCGAGCTGATCGATAAGTACAGCACCCGTGTCGTTGAGCCGAAAATGACTGACACGCAAAAGCTCCGTGAGCGACTTGCAAAGCATAATGAGGGCGATGATCTTCTGGGTTATATTGCTGATGATAATGCTCCCAAAAAGCCCGGAAAAAAGGTCGAAAAGCTTTATAAAATGATCAGCGATGCCAAGACGAAGACTCTGTCCGATGCCGAGAAACAGCCCCCTGCAGAGTTTGTTACCGAGCGTTTTTCGGACGAGGTCGAGGTGCCCAAATACGAGGAATATCAGCAGGAGCAGATGTTCCCGATGGGCGACACCATTCCGCTTGGCGAGGACGCAGAGGAAATCAGCGAAACCGCAAGCTATGATGAGGAGTACGAGAGCCTTACCGAGCGTGTTACCGAGAGCGAGCTGGGCTTTGAGAGCAATGATGAGAACGAGGGTCAGGTGAAATTTATCACCGATGACGATAAGCTCGAGGTAATCGGCGGAGCGGACAGGGACGAAACGGATATCAGCTTGCGTGTCGCTTTTGATATGATGGACGATGATGACGGCGATTTTGACCGCAAGCTGAAGGAGGCAAACAACAAAGCAAAATCCGTCAAAAATGCCGGCGACGAGACACTTCTGAAATACATTTCACGTGATCAAAATGCCGAGATTGCCGGGTATTTACGCAAAAAAATACGCAGGAATTTTGTAAAAACAATAATCGTTGCCGTTTTAATGCTCGGCATACTTTTCCTTGAGATCGCCACTGCCGACAGCGGTATTCACGGCGATTTTGCAAAGCAGGGAAGGTACGGCATACTTTATATTTTGATAGATCTCCAGCTCCTGTTCTTTATCGGAATCACGCTTGTCGATTCGCTCAGAAACGGAATTAAGGGTATATTCTCGTTCCGGTTGACTACCGACAGCCTTTTGGCTGTTTCGATATTCTTTGCGACGGCGTACTCGGTAGTGCTGCTGTTTATCGACCCTCAGGCAGAGGGACTCAGGCTATATAACCTGCCTGCCGCATTCGGTGCATTCTGCTCGGTGCTTATGTCTTATCTCACGGCAAAAAAGGATTACAGGTGCTTCAGGCTGTTGGCATCCAAACGCCCAAAATATACCGCCTGCGAGCTTGACGGCAGTGCAAAGGAAGCAGATGAGTTTTACAAATATCTGTTTGATGACAGCGATATTTATACCGTAAAAAAGGCAGGCTTCGTCGACGGATTTATCGAACGCATCGAAAGACGTGCGCGTGCCGAGGAGATCCTTAATTTTATTCTTCCCGTTATTCTTATTGCAGGTGCGATCCTGTTTGTTGTGATGACCGCTCTCGGTCAGACCGTGGTGGCATCCTACTCGGCGTTTTCAATTCTTGTTGCCGCCAGCGTTCCTGCAAGTGCGTTCTTTATGGTTGCGCTTCCTGCGGTTTCGGCTAACCGTATCGGCCGCAAGCACGGAACCGCTTTTATCGGCAACGCCGTTTCGGAGGAATATTCATCGGCATCGGTTCTTTCGTTTGCCGATACCGAGGTGTACCCCGCAAACCTCGTAAAAATCACCAACATACGCCTTTACGGCGAAAACCGCATTGACTCGGTAATTACCGACCTTGCAAGGCTGTTCAGCTTTGTTGGCGGACCGCTCTCCAAGGTACTTGCCTCCACGCTCAGCGAAAAGGTGGATAAGCCTTCTATGATAAGAGTTATCGAGAGCGCAAGCGACGGACTTTGCGTTGCAATGGAGGGCAGGAATTATTTTATCGGTAAGCGTTCCTACCTTGCTCGCTACCGTTTTGAGGCCCCGAAGGATAACGGGGACGATGAGTATGAGCGCGGCAGTAACTCGATAATGTACGTGGTGTGTGACGAAAAGCTTGCCGCAAAGGTTTATATACGCTACAAGATCAATCCTTTGTTTGATGCGCTGCTCAGAGATCTTTACAAAGCAGGACTCTGCCTGGGTATCAAAACGCTCGATCCCAATATCAGCAACGAGCTTATTGCAAAGGGTATTACCTTCCGAAAGTGCCCCGTATCGGTGCTTAAGAGCATGAGCAGCGATGAGGTTATGGGCGAGGTTGAACGTGCTGACAGCGGTATTGTTTGCGCATCCACGCTTCATAATTTTCTCAAAATGTTTGCGCTGTGCGATAAGGCACGCCACATTACAAAGAGCAACGCCATCATTAGCGTGGTCAGCGTTTTCCTCTCTTTTGCAACGGTTGCATTCCTTGCCATCGTGGGCGACGTTGGGGCAATCACCTCGCTTCACGCGGTTGCGTTTCAGCTGTTCTGGCTGCTGCCCGTTTGGTTGGTGACGTTTTTGCTGATGTGATAAGCATTTAGGATAAAAATTTCGTTGTTTTGCAATAAAAAACCCGAATTGGCTCTTGATTATTCGGTTTTTATGATATATAATATTTTTATATGTAACTAACAGTTTTTGGAGGATACTTTTAATGGCAAAATTCAACTCGTCCCAAATTAGAAATATTTGTCTTGTAGGACATAGTGGCGATGGTAAAACCTCTCTTGCAGAGGCTATGCTCTATCTCGCAAAGGTTACCGACCGTCTCGGAAAGCCTGCTGACGGAAACACCGTTTGCGACTTTGATCCCGAGGAGATTAAGAGAGGATATTCGATAAATACCGCACTTGCCAACCTCGAATGGGGTGGCAAAAAGATCAACGTGCTTGATACTCCGGGTATGTTCGATTTTGCAGGCGAGGTTAAAGAGGCTGTTGCGGTTGCCGCAAACGCAGTTATCGTTGTTGATGCAAAGAGCGGATGCAAGGTTGGTACCGAGCTCGCTTGGGATTACTGCGGCGATAAGCCCAAATCCATCTTCGTTAACAAGGTTGATGATGAAAACTCCAACTTTGACAACACCTTCTCGGGTCTTCGCGAGGCTTTCGGCTCTGCCGTTTGCCCCGTAGTTGTTCCCTTTGGCGAGGGCAGTGGTGAGGTTGGCTACTATGATCTCATTTCCGATGAGGCATTCACTTGTGATAAAAACGGTGTACGTGTTGCCGCCACTCTTCCTGATGGCGACAAAGCGAGAATGGACGCATACAGAGTTCAGCTCGATGAGTCTCTTGCCGCTACCAGCGACGAGCTTATGGAAAAGGTCCTTATTCTTGAGGAGCCCCTCACCAACGAGGAGAAGCACGAGGCCCTCAACATCGGTCTCGTAAACGGCTCTATCACTCCCGTATTCTGCGGTACTGCAGTTAAGCTCGGCGGTATCAGACACTTCCTCGATACCGTTGCATCGGCATTCGTATCCCCCGTTGATGCAATGAAGGGCGCTGACGAGAAGGGCGAGCCCTCTCTCTTCGTGTTCAAGACCATGGCTGATAACTTTGGTAAGAAGGTATTCTTCAAGGTTATGAACGGCACCCTCAAAAAAGACCAGGTGCTTAACAACATTTCCACCGGTCAACAGGAAAAGATCGCTCGTATCTGCGTTTGTGCAGGTAAAAAAGAGTCTGAGGTTGATGAGCTGTGCTGCGGCGATATCGGCTACACCGTAAAGCTTGTTAACACTAACATCAACGATACTCTCGGCGCTGCTGAGGAATATAAGAAGATCGAGTTCCCCGTTCCCTACTACACGATGGCTATCAAGCTTCTTTCCAAGAACGATGAGGACAAGATATCCTCCGGCATTGCAAAGCTTCTTGATGAGGATCCTTCACTTAAATACGTAAACAACGCCGAGACCAAGGAAATGACCGTTTCGGGTCTTGGTGATATCCACCTCGACGTAATGTGTGCAAAGCTCAAGACTCGTTACGGCACCGCAATCGAGCTCGTTGAGCCCAAGATTGCATACCGTGAGACGATTAAAAAGCCCGTTTCGGTTGAAGGCAAACACAAAAAGCAGTCGGGCGGCTCGGGTCAGTACGGCCACGTTAAGATGACGTTCTCCCCCGGTGAGGCTGACGGTCTTACCTTTACCCAGAGCGTTGTCGGCGGTAACGTTCCCAAGAACTACTTCCCCGCAGTTGAAAAAGGACTTCTTGAGGCTATGCAGAAGGGCGTTCTCGCAGGATTCCCTGTAGTTAACCTCGCTGCTGACCTCTTTGACGGCTCCTACCACCCCGTTGACTCCAACGAGATTTCCTTCAAGCTTGCCGCAAAGCTCGCTTACAAAGAGGGTCTTCCCAAAGCAAACCCCGTTATTCTCGAGCCTGTCGGATACCTCAAGTGTACCATTCCTACCTCCTTCTCGGGCGATATCATGGGCGATATCAGCAAGAGAAGAGGCCGTATTATGGGTATGGGCGACAGCTCCCGTAAGGGATATACCGTAATCGAGGCTGAGATTCCCTCGGCTGAGATGGTTACTTACACCGTTCAGCTCCGTGCTCTTACTCAAGGCAGAGGCGTTTACACCTTTGATTTTGTAAGATACGAGGAAGCTCCCGGCGAGGTAGCACAGAAGGTTATCGCAGAGGCAAAGAAGAACGAGGAAGAATAATTCCTGCTTGCATACTCTGATTAACTCTGAAAGGTGAGGCAAAATGAAAGTTAGAAAATTCAAGCTCGTCCGTGCTCTGGTTTTGCTTATGGTTGTGCTGGTCACATCGACGGTATTTGCCGCTTGTGTTGACACTAACCAGGGTGAGGACATTATTGACAATATGTCGGTTGATCTTTCCAAAGAGGAGCTCATTGTTGATGTCTCCGATGAGGAGATTTCTACTCCCGAGGGACATACCGACGCTCCCAAGGTTTCTAAGGTTATTAACGTTTCTCCCAGCGTAGTTGCTATTTTCGGCAGCTGTGAGGAAGGGGCAACGGTCAAGATCAGCGGCGGTGAGGAAGAAGTCAGCGTTCAGGCTCGCGGAAGCTACTTTATAGCATCCGTTGAACTCAGATTCGAGGCCGCGAACCTTCTTGAGCTTACCGCAACGGTAGAGGGCAAGGAGGAAAGCCTTCCCTCATCGCAGATCGTTTACTACAACGCCACCGCAGACACTCGTCTTGACGGCAACAGCGTATCTGTAGGTACCGATTCCAGACTGTATTTTGACAGATTTGTTGACGATGCGTCCGGAACCAACCTTTATACCGTTACCCAGCTTAAGCAGATCAGAACATACGTAACCAATACCATCAATGCGTATAATGATCGTGCAAGCGGTGCGGCTGTTGAGCTTATTTACGTTCTCGTTCCCAACGCATCCACCATCTACACGGATGTTATTCCCGATGGCGTTATTACCGAGACTAACACCACTGTATACGATCAGGTCTGCACCACTCTTTCTCAGACCAGAGCAAATGTTATTGATATGCGCTCTATCTTCCGGTCTCTCGTTGAGGACGAGACCGTTCTTGAGCACGGCGGACTTTACAGGGTTACCGATAGCAGCCTTACCGATTACGGTGCATATCTCGCTTACGTTGAGCTTATGAACCTTATCGCCGAGAACTATCCCG
Organism: Eubacteriales bacterium; assembly: GCA_045587745.1. GTDB lineage: Bacteria > Bacillota > Clostridia > Oscillospirales > CAG-382 > Coliplasma. Next base: position 21,310 of record JAZNCU010000006.1, read on the forward strand.
ATGCGGCTCCCAGAGGCTATGATGAGTTCACTGTTGAGACCGTAACCGATGCTCTTGGCGGAAACCTCGTTGCCTATCGTGATGCTCCGAAGGAGCTGATTACCGAGGATATTGTCAGAATGATCCCCAACTTTGATCTCAACCTCGGCACCAACAGCACCGGAAGCACGATGATCAGCTCTATCCGTAAATATAATGATGTTTCGGGTAAGGACTTCAGCTATTTCACCGTAGCCGACAACACTGACGAGATCAACGGTATTGCCGAGAGATGGCTCGTTGAGACCGAGAGAGGTGAAACTGTTGATCTTCCCAACGCTCTTATTTACAGAGATGATTCGATATTCCCCATTGCAGACATTCTTCTTGAGAGATTTGACGGAAGTATGATTGCAAAGAGCGGAGATTTTGATATCAACCTTTCAAACGCAATCCAGTATGCTGCTGACGACAAAAATGTAGTTGACTACATTATCGTATTCCTTTCCGAGAGCAATATGGATTCTGCGTTCAGCCTTGCCTTCACTAACTGATAGTTTATTCACAGTTACTCAAAATAAAACAATACCTGCCTCGGCATTGCGCTGCGGCAGGTATTTTATTATATGTTCTCAAAAAAAACAGTGCCTGCCCCGGCTGTGTAGCCGAGGCAGGCGTTCTTGTTATGTATCTTAACCGCCTATAGTGTAGGTGCCAAGGATCGCACGCTTGAGCATAAAGTAGTCGGTAGCGGTAGTCTCGCCGTCGCCGTTAATGTCGGCAGAGGACTTGTGCTCGTCCGCAATGCTGTAGGTGCCGAGTATCGCACGCTTGAGCATAAGATAGTCGGTAGCGGTAACGTCGCCGTCGCCGTTTACGTCGCCCACAATTACGTTGCCTTCAAGATATACAAAGGTGTAGGTGTTGCCGTCGAAGGTAGTCTCAATATCGGGAGCTGCGGTAGTGTAGCCCTCGATCTCAGGAGTGGCAAGCGTAACGTGTGCACCTGCCTTGCCGGTGTGGCTATAGGTGTAAAGCAGGTTGCCCTCACTGTCGTTGCAGTTAACCGTAACGGTAGAAGCATCAAGTCCGTCATATGCTGCATAGAGGTAATCCGAAATAAGCTCGGCAAAACGCTTGTGTCCGTATGCGGTCTGGTGAATACCGTCGCCGTAGATAAGGAACTCGGTAAGATCCTCGAAATCGCACTCACGGTTGATGTCAACGAGTCCGCAGTCGTACTCGATAGCGATCTCACGCATTGCGTTGCAGAAATCATCCATAAATCCGTAGCCATAGTCCAGCCCGTATCCGCCGCCGGTGTAGTAGCCCGTTGCGGTGCAAACGGGGTTGGGAGTAACGAGAACAACGTCGCTTCCGATCTCCTGAAGCTGGGTGACGATGTTTATAAGGTTAGCACGGTAAGTCTCGAGCGAAACGTTGGGCTTGCCGGTAGAAAGGAGACCTGCCTGATCGTTCATACCAAAGCATACGATAGTGATGTCGGGCTCATAGGAAAGCACGTCGTCCTTAATGCGTCCTACGGCGTTGTTGGTGGTGTTTCCGCCGACGCCTGCATTGATAACATCGGTGCCGAGATAGCTGTAAAGCATCTGAACGTAGCCCGTGCGTGCCGTAAGGCTGTCACCGAATGCAACGATGGTCTTGTCTGACAGGCTGGTGTTGTACGCAGCGTCGCTGACGCATTTAACTGCGTATTTTGCTGCGAGAGAGGAAATGCAGCCGTCGCCTACGGCATAGATCCAGAACGTGTAGGAATTACCTGCCGCAACGTACTCTGCGGGGAGAGTATAGCTGGTGCCGGTAATTACTTTGGGGAGTACGACTAACTCGCCGTCGGGATCGATCGTTGCGCTCGAAAGAGCGATGACGTATCCGGAGGCATTTTCAACAGCATTCCAATATATGGTAGCGTTGCCCTCGGACATATTGATGTAGCCTTTTTCGTCAGCGTCTACCACGGGAGCGTCAAGTCTTGTGCCGCTGAGGTTGGGATTGTAAGCCGCACCATCCTCAGGAACGTTTGCTATAATACGGGGATTTGCGCCGAACGTGCCGGAGCCGAGATTGATGTCATAGAGCCAGCACTGTGCACCGATAACGAGGTTGGAAATTGCCGAGGTGTTTGCGCCGCAATCTACGAGAGAAAAACCGTTCTCGGGAATAAAGGGCTGTTTAATTGCCTCGTTGGAGGTGGTAAGGCTCTTGCTGAGGAGCACGTAGCATTCTGCCTCTGCATCCCAGTCGAATACGAGCGCTGTCCACCACTGGTATTTACCCGAGGAGAACGGGGTGTACTCGTGAGCCGCACCCGAGAAAATTGCGCTCGAGCCTGCAGCATAGCTGACGGTGTTTATGCTGGTGGGAGTGATAACGTACTGAAGAAGAGGAGTAGAACCGGGAGTGTAGGGTGTCTCACCCTCAATAGGATCACCTATTTTAATATAGGAAGAGGAAACAAATCCTTCCTCGTACCAGTTTCCGCCGCTGGTGGAAATAACGCCGTTTGCAAGGTCGGTGCCGTAAAGATAGGCGGTAGAGCCGACAGGCGTGTTAGTTTTGGAAATGTAGTCTTGAGAGTTTTTGGTAGGATCGTTTATGTAGTTGGGCTTGTCCTTGTATGCGGCATTACCGCTTGACTGGTAGAGCTCAGGGTAGTTATTGCCTTTGCATACGCAGTAAGCAAATCCTGTTGAGGGAATAGCAACGTTGGATTTGTCAGAGCTATTGGCATTGTCGTATACGCCGGTGATTTTGTAGCATCCTGCATCCTCGTTCCAATCAAAGATGAGAGCTTTCCACCAGCTAAAGCTGGCAACGGATCCGAGCGTGGAATAAACCGAGCCGGAAATAATAACTCCTGCGCCCTCGTTGGAGCCGCCGCCGTTAATGTGCGTAATCGAAAGACGCTGGTCGTCAGCGCCGTATGCAGCTGCAGCCATGGGGAGGCAGGCAATAAGCATAGCGGATACCAACAGAACAGCAATAACACGGATTAGGTTCTTCATGCTATATCTCCTTTATGTTTTTGTATAGTAATTATAACACATTTACTTCTGTAGCGCAAGCACAAAATAAGCCCGATAGCCTTAAAATGTTACTTAAATGTTGCTTAAAATATTGCAATTTTATATCCAATGTTGTATAATGATGTGAATATACATACGGAGCGATAGCAAATGTCAGACACTCGATTTCTCACACTAAAAAAAGAACTTTTTGATAAATTTTTCGGTTTTCTCAACGATATGCAGCGCACTGCCGTTTATACCACCGAGGGACCTCTTTTGGTGCTTGCCGGCGCAGGAAGCGGAAAAACCACGGTTATCGTTAACCGAATCGCAAACATTGTGCGCTTTGGCAAGAGCAGCTCCTCGCAGTACGTTCCCGAGGATGCCGAGTCACTCATCCCCGAGATGGAGCGTGTGCTCAAAACAGGCACGAGCGAGGAGGTGGGCCGATTGCTCGACCGCTTTGCCATCGAGCCTGCCGACGGCAGCCGAGTGCTTTGCATCACCTTTACCAACAAAGCGGCAAACGAGTTCAAGGAGAGGCTGAGGTCCGTACTCGGCTCAAGGTCGGATTCTCTTTGGGCGGGAACCTTCCATTCGGTTTGCGTGCGCTTTTTACGCAGACATATTCACAAAATCGGCTATAAAAACGATTTTACCATTTACGATGCCGACGACAGCAAAAAGCTTATTACCGAGGTTCTCAAAGAGCTTGGCGTTGCCGAGAGCGTTATTCCGCCCCGCTCGGCGATGAGCGCTATATCCAAAGCCAAGGAAAACGGCCTCACTCCCGATGACGAGCGCATTCTCGCAGGGAAGGACGTCAGGCTGAACAAGCTTTGCGACGTATACGAAAACTACCAAAAACGTCTTGTCAACGCAAATGCACTTGATTTTGACGATATTATAATGCTTGCAAATCGCCTTTTTGAGACTGTGCCCGAGGTGCTTGAGGCGTATCGGGAGCAGTTTGATTATATACTTGTTGACGAGTATCAGGATACAAACCCGTCGCAGAGCAGGCTGGTTGCGCTTCTTTCGGGCAAAAAGCGCAACGTCTGCGTTGTTGGCGATGACGATCAGTCGATATATGCCTTTAGAGGAGCTACTGTTGATAACATTCTCTGCTTTGATGAGGAGTATTCGGGCTGTAAAACCGTCCGTTTGGAGCAGAATTACCGTTCCACGGGCAATATTCTTGCCGCGGCAAATGCCGTTATCAGCCATAACTCCCTGCGTAAGGGTAAAAATCTTTGGACAGAGGCTTCCGAGGGTGAGAAAATTCACGTCAAGCGCCTGTTTACTCAGCAGGAGGAAGCGGCGTATATTGCTGATATCATTGCGGCTCAGGTCGCAAAGGGCGCAAAATACTCGGATTTTGCAATTCTTTACCGTGTAAATGCGCTTTCGAATGCGGTCGAAACAGGACTTGTCAAACGTAAAATTCCTTACCGTGTATTTGGCGGAATAAAATTCTTTGAGAGACGTGAGGTCAAGGATATACTTGCTTATCTCTCGGTTATTGTAAATCCTGCCGACGCCGTCAGGCTTAAACGGATCATCAACGTTCCCAAACGCTCTATAGGCGATACCACTATTCAAAAGCTTTCGGATATTGCGCTTCGGGACAACAGCAGTATTTACGAGGTGGCACGCTCCTCGGGCGATTATCCCGAGCTGACACGTGTATCCCCAAAGCTGATCGCCTTCGTTTCGGATATCGAGAATATGAGGGAATTTGCTGAGCATAACTCGGTTTCGGATACAGTTTCCTACGTTATCAAGCACAGCGGCTATCAGGCGTACCTCAAGGCAGAGGATGACGGCGAGGACCGTGAGCAGAACGTACTCGAGCTCGTTTCCTCGGCAAAGCTTTTTGAGGAAACTGCCGAGACACCAACCCTTGCCGAGTTTTTGAACGAGCTTTCGCTCGTCAGCGACGTGGACGATTACGACGGCGAGAGCGACAGCGTGGTGTTGATGACTGTGCACTCTGCAAAGGGGCTTGAGTTCCCCGTAGTGTTTATCCCGGGCTTTGAGGAGGGATTGTTCCCCAGCTCCAAATCACTCACAGATGGCGATGAGGGACTTGAGGAGGAGCGCAGGCTCGCATACGTTGCCATTACAAGGGCAAAAAACGAGCTTTACCTGCTCCACACCGCATCCCGTATGCTTTACGGACGTACCGAAACAAGACAGAGCTCGAGGTTTGCCCTTGAGATTCCCGAATCGGTGTGCGAAAAGGAGCGTGTGAGGGATAAAAACGGCAATACCGCCGCACCCGTCAGCGCCTACTCTGTGCACCATTCCGAAAGCCGCAATAACTTCCTCAGCAGCATTAACCGCGCTCAAAAGCCTACCTCCTCTGCCGCCGAGGTTATTGCTCCCGGTACGAGGGTGAAGCACGGAATTTTCGGTCAGGGCGAGATACTGAGTGCCACACCTATGGGAGGCGACGTGCTCTACGAGATACGCTTTGATAACGGAAGTGTTAAACGGCTTATGGGCAACTTCGCCCATCTTACCAAAATTTAAGGAGGCTGCTATGGCAAAAATAAAACCCATCAGGGCGTTACGGTTCACCGGCAAGGCAGGCAATATTGCAAAATGCGTTTGCCCGCCCTACGATATTATTTCTCCCGAGGAAAGGGCGTCGCTTATTGCCTCTAATGAGAACAATCTCGTCCGCCTGGAGCTTCCCTTGGGTGAGGACAGGTATGACTCGGCAGGCAGACTGCTTAAAAAATGGATGGACGAGGGCATTATCGCCCGTGATGAGAGCGAGGGTATTTTCGTCTACCGTGAGGAGTTCTCGGTCAAGGGCAGGAGCTATGCGCTCACGGGGCTTATTTGCCTCGTTGAGCTGCGGGAGTTTGCCGATAAGGTTATCCTCCCTCATGAGGAAACTCTTACGAAGGCAAAAACCGATAGGTTTAACCTTATGTGCACCACAAACTGCAACTTTTCCTCGGTCTATCTGCTCTATAACGATGACGGAAGCGTTGCGGACGAGTGGAGTCCCATCACAAATACCGAGCCTTTGGCAAGGTTTACCGACAGCGAGCAGGTAACTCATATTCTTTGGAAAATCGAGGATGGCGACACGGTTTCAAGGATAATGAGGCTCTTTGAGCAAAAGCAGTTATTTATTGCCGACGGACATCACCGCTACGAAACTGCGCTCAACTTTAAGAAGCACCTTATCACAAACGGAATGCCCGAAAACAGCAATTCAGATTATATAATGGCTACACTCGTTTCGATGGACGACGGCGGACTCGTGGTGTTTCCCACACACCGTATGATAGTCGATATGCCCGTATGCCCCGATACCGTGGCGGAAAAATGCTCGGAGTACTTTGACTGTGCGAGATATCCTATGAGCGAGCTTGACAGAATGCTTGCTTCGGGCGAGAACGGCCACGTATTTGCGATGTACACGGGCGGCGACGATTTTTTGCTGCTAAAAGCAAAAAAAGAGCTTGACTCGGTCATTATCGACGGCAGAAGCAGAGCGTACAGCGAGCTTGACGTAAGCATACTTCATTCATTTGTGCTTGAAAAGGCACTCGGAATAGACAAAGAGAATATGGCAAATCAGGTCAACCTGCGCTATACACGCAGCGAGGACGAGGCTTGCGAGTCGGTGCGTGAGGGCAGAGCAAGCGCAGCGTTTATTATCAACGCCACAAAGGTCTCTCAAATCAAAGAGGTCAGCCTTGCAGGCGACAAAATGCCCCAGAAGAGCACCTATTTCTATCCCAAGCTGAAAACCGGACTGGTTATGAATATTCTCGAAAAGTAATTAGGAGACAGGTTATGAGAAAAGAACTTGATAAAAAATACAACCCCTCGGAATTTGAGGACAGACTCTACGCCGAGTGGGAGGAAAAAGGATATTTTGCGCCCTCGCACAAGGAGGGTGCCGAGCATTTTTCTATCGTGATGCCGCCCCCCAATATTACGGGACAGCTTCATATGGGACACGCTCTTGATAATACTCTGCAGGACATTCTCGTACGCTACAAGCGTATGTGCGGATATAACACTCTCTGGCTTCCCGGCACCGATCACGCATCCATTGCTACCGAGGCAAAAATCGTTGAGGCTCTCAAAAAAGAGGGTATTTCCAAAGACGATCTCGGAAGAGAGGGATTTTTGGTCCGCGCGTGGGAGTGGAACGCTACCTACGGCAACCGCATCTGTGAGCAGCTCAAAAAACTGGGCTCCTCCTGCGATTGGAGCAAAAAGCGCTTTACTCTTGACGAGGGCTGCTCCGAGGCGGTAAAGGAGGTTTTCGTAAAGCTTTATAACGAAGGTCTTATCTACCGTGGCAACCGTATGGTTAACTGGTGCACCACCTGTATGACCTCTATTTCCGATGCCGAGGTAGAATACGACGACCAGAACGGTAACTTCTACCATATCCTTTATCCCGTAAAGGAAACCGGCGAAATGCTTGAGCTTGCAACCACCCGCCCCGAAACGATGCTGGGTGATACTGCGGTTGCTATCAACGCCGACGACCCCCGCTACGCTCATCTTCACGGCTGCCACGTATTGCTTCCGCTTATAAACAAGGAAATTCCCATCGTCTGTGACGAGCACGCCGATATGACAAAGGGAACCGGCGTAGTAAAAATCACCCCCGCACACGATCCCAACGACTATGAGGTAGGTCAGCGCCACGAGCTTCCCTTGGTACGTGTATTCACCTACGATGGCAAGATGACCGGTGCAGCAGACAAGGCGGAATACGAGGAAAGTATGGCACGAGGCACTGCGGCTATCGGCGAACCCGAGGTACTCGATTGCGGTAAATATGCGGGTATGACTACCGCAGAAGCGCGCAAGGCAATTCTTGCTGATCTCGAAGCGGCAGGTCTGTTAAAGCAGATCGAGCCTCTCACACACAACGTCGGCACCTGCTATCGCTGCCACCACGTTATCGAGCCTATGGTTTCAAAGCAATGGTTTGTTTCTATGAAGCCTCTTGCCGCTCCCGCAATCGATGCGGTCAAGGAGGGCGATATCCGATTCGTTCCCGATAGGTTTTCCAAAAACTATCTCCATTGGATGGAGAATATCCGTGATTGGTGTATTTCCCGTCAGCTTTGGTGGGGACACCGTATCCCTGCGTTCTACTGCGATGACTGCGGTGAGCTTGTGGTTACAAAGGAGGATTCGGCTACCTGTCCCAAGTGCGGAAAGCCGATGCGCCAGGATCCCGATACGCTTGATACTTGGTTCTCGAGTGCACTCTGGCCGTTTTCGACTCTCGGCTGGCCGGATGAGGATGCTCCCGATCTCAAGGAGTTCTATCCCACCACGGCTCTCGTAACCGGCTACGATATTATTACCTTCTGGGTTTCGAGAATGATTTTCTCGGGTCTTGCTCATACGGGCGAAAAACCCTTTACCGACGTGTTTATTCACGGTCTTGTCCGTGATGCGCTCGGCAGAAAGATGTCCAAATCGCTCGGTAACGGAATCGATCCTCTTGAGGTTATTTCCAAATACGGAGCCGATGCGCTCCGCTTCACTCTTGCAACCGGCAACTCGCCCGGAAACGATATGCGTGTTTCGGACGAGAGGTTTGAGGCATCGAGGAACTTTGCCAACAAGATCTGGAACGCCGCAAGGTTCGTTATGATGAATCTTGATACCGATTGCGATACCGATTCTATCGATATTTCCACTCTTGAGACCGAGGATAAATGGGTGCTCTCACGCTACAACTCGGTTGTCAGTGAGGTAAGGGAGAATCTCGACAAATACGAGCTCGGTGTTGCTGTTTCCAAGCTCTACGATTTTGTTTGGGATATATTCTGCGATTGGTATATCGAGCTCGTCAAGCCCCGTCTGGGCGATAAGGGCAGCGTTACAAACCTTGCCGCACAGAGGACTCTCACCTACGTTCTGTCCAATACCCTCAAGCTCCTCCATCCCTTTATGCCGTTCATCACCGAGGAGATCTGGCGCTCGCTTCCTCACAGCGGTGACAGCATTATGATTTCGGATTACCCCGAATATAAGCGCGAGTTCGAGTTCCCGCAGGCAGAAAAGGAGATGGGAATCCTCATCTCGGCTATACGTGCTGTACGTAACCGCCGCTCTGAGATGAACGTTCCTCCCTCCCGTAAGGCAGGCATCATCGTGGTTTCGACCTATGGTGATCTGTTCAAATCGGGCGAGCAGTTCTTTATCCGCCTTGCATCAGCATCCGGAGTTGAGGTTGTCGGCTCGCATAACGGCGAGGGCTGTGTAAGGATCGTCACGGGCGATAGCGAGATATTTATTCCTCTTGCCGATATGGTCGATCTCGATGCAGAGCGTGAAAGACTGCAAAAAGAGCTCGCCGCCGCCGAGAACGAGATCGCACGTGCCGAGGGCAAGCTCGCAAATGCCGATTTCGTTGCCCGTGCACCCGAGAAGGTCGTTGGCGCTGAGAAGGAAAAGCTGGAGAAATACCGCTCCGTTGCCGAAAAGCTCCGCGAGTCGATTGCTTCTCTGGGTTGATAATCAAGCCTTGATTTAACAAAAAAATCCATGCTATGCCAAGCATAGCAGGGATTTTGTTTATAGGATTGTTAATTGTAGGAACGCAGATCCTTAGTCGGAGAACTTCTCGAGGCAGTCCTCGATTGCGGTCTCGGCTGCGCCCTTGATCTCCTCAAAGCTGGAAGCAACGTCGGTGCTGCTGGTGGACATGAGTGTGGTAAGCATACCGCTGATGCCGCCGAAGTTGTAGGAAATTCCGAGATCGTAAACGATGTTCGAGAAGATGTAATCCTCGAGCATGATCTCGCTCTCCTCGTCCTTGAGGTCACGCTGCTTGAGAGTGGACTCGTAGTAAGCGGGAGTTACGTAGTTCTTTGCGCCGACAGCCATTATCTCAAGCATGTATGCGCTGAACTGTGCATCCTCGAACTCGAGGTCGGAAGGAATAACCACGCCGTAAGCGTAAGCTATGTTACAGGGGGTGTAATAGGTATCCTGATCGGCGGTCATAAGAGGCATGGGGATAAGACCAAATTCCTCTGCATCGTCATACTGACGGAGCTTTTTGATAGCCGAGAATGCACTGGTACGGAACAGAGCTCTGTTCTGACCGAATACGTCAAGAGAGATAACCCAAATGTCGCCGGTTGCGTTATTGCAGTGGAATGCCCAGTCGTCAATGAGCTGAAGTTTTTCGAGAATGGTCTGGGACAGCGAGATAGAAACTTCCTCTGCACCGAATGCGAGAACGGGAAGGTCGTTGCCGTCCTTCTCAATGTATTTGTTGCCGGAAGCGAGGTAGAACATCGAAGCATCGCCGAAGGAGGAGGAAAGACCCCATGTATCCTCGTAGGTCATACCGGCTTTTCCGTCGGTATCCGAGGTAACCTCACGGCCCATCTCGATCATCTTGTCAAAGGTCCATTCCTTGTCGATGACCATCTGATAAAGGTCCTCGCCGGGGAAGTACTCGGAGAGCATCTTTTTGTTGAAGGTAACTGCGATGGAAACGATTTTCTGCATGATGGAGATATCGCCGGTGGTGAAGAAGAGCTTGTCGTCTATGGTAAGCGCCTCTTCAGCACTCTGATCCCACCAGGGCTGGTCAAAGTGGAAGTAGTCCGAAAAATCGTAAAGGTTGTAGAGCGAATCCTCCTGAGCGAGGGTAGCTGCGCCGGGCATAAAGGGCATTGCTGCATCGTAAAGCTGAAGACCGGAGGTTACGCTCTCACGAAGCTCGGAAGCAACGTCTCCAACAACCTCTGCCTTAATGGTAACGCCGTATTTTTCCTCGATCTCATAGTTACGGTCTCTTACAGCGTCATTGAGTTTGGTATCGGTGGTGGAGTAGAGATCGGGCACTATTTCCTCGGAGAAATAGGTGGTCTGAACCTCGTTGGAGGTGATGAGAATGGTGAATTCATCCTTGTCCCAGGTGAACTCAGGCATCTCAACTACGTATTTGCCGGTGCTGGGGTCATAGCCGGTGGTAACCTTTTCCGTGCTTACGGTTGACTTCGAGGACTCGTCTCCTTCGCCGCCGCAGGCAACGAGGAATACAGAACCGCAAAGAAGCAAGCAAAGACAAAGGGCAATGATTTTTGTTGCTTTCATTCTGACTCTCCTAATTAAATTTTTGGTTATAGTCATAATATCATATCTTGGTTACAATGTCAAGGTACAATAATTCCAATCATATACCGAGCGTAAGGCAGTATTCCTCGGCAGAGCGTATGCCGTCGATTGCGGCGGAAATGATGCCACCTGCATATCCTGCGCCCTCGCCCATAGGGTAAATGCCCTTTATATTGCTCTGCCTGTCGACGTACCTCACGAGTCGTACGGGCGAGCTGGTGCGGCTCTCGACAGCCGTGAGGATGGCGGCAGGGGAGTCAAATCCCTTTATTTTTTTGCCGAAGATATGCAGAGCCTCACGAAAGGATGCGTTGATCTCCTGCGAGAAAAGGGTGGAAATATCGCACATTTTTACCCCGAGAGGGTAGGTGGGAACAATGTTGCTTTTTACTGATTCAACTCCGAAATAACTGCCCAGAGTGCTTGCGGGAGCTTGGAAGCTGCCTCCTCCGAGAGCAAAGGCACGCCTTTCCAGCTCTTCTCTGAAACGGAATCCCGCAAAAATATCGCCGCAAACGAGGTCGGAGGGCAGTATTTCGCAAAGGATAGCCGAGTTTGCATTCTCGCCGCTTCGTGCGTGGTTGCTCATTCCGTTGGTGACCAGCCTTCCCTCGTCGCTTGCCGCCGCAATTACATGACCCCCGGGACACATACAAAAGCTGTAGACAGTCCGTTCGGTTTTGCAGTGATTAAACAGCTTGTACTCGGCAGGGGGCAGAAAACGGTTGCGATCGAGAGTGCCGTATTGCGATGCATCTATATCACGCTGCCTGTGCTCGATCCTAAAGCCTACCGAAAACGGCTTTTGCTCGAGGTCGGCACCATAATTCCGGAGGATATGCAATACCTCCTCAGCCGATTGACCTGTGCCAAGAAACAGGGTGTCGGTATCTATGCGCTCTTTGTCGGTAATCACTGCGGTCAGCTTTTCCCCGTCCGTCTCGATACCCGTAAGCCTTTCACAAAAACGTACCTCGCCGCCCAAAGCGATGATTTCGCCACGGATATTTGCGATTATCCCTCGCAAAAGGTCGGTGCCGATATGCGGCTTTGCATCGTACAGGGTGTGCTTTGGCGCACCTGCATCCACCAGGCATTTGAGCACAAAGCTGCCTCGAAAGCTCTTATCCTTAACCAGAGTGTTAAGCTTTCCGTCCGAAAAAGCACCTGCGCCGCCCTCGCCGTACTGGATATTACTCTCGGTGTTTAGCCCCTTGCCGCCAAAAAAGGCGTTTACATCGTTTACTCGCTTCTCAACCGGCTTGCCTCGCTCGATCACTATCGGGCGCAGTCCGCTTCTTGCGAGCATAAGGGCGCAAAAAATCCCTGCAGGACCAAAGCCTGCCAATACGGGGCGCTTGTCGGGGATTTTGCCTACTGCAGGGAAGGTGTAGCCTTCCTCGGGCGGCACATACTCGCCGCCGCATTTTGCAATCAGCCTTTGCTCATCCGAGGTATTATCGGGAGTTATATCTACCGTGTATACAAAAAACACCTTGCCGTGACGTGCATCAAGTGACTTTTTGCGTATTTCAAAGCTGAACTTATCGGTATCAAGCGCATTGGCTATCTCATTAAAAAGTGCGCTTTCCCCCTTGTCGGGGGAAAGCCGCAACGTAAGCTTTATCATTTTGTTATCTTTTTAAGAAAGTCAACGTAATCGTTGTAGAGCCTGATCGAATCGGGATGTCCGCAGAATGCGGTGGTACCGGGTTTGTTGAACATACCCTGATACTCATAGATAAGAATCTCGTCAACGTAGGGAGAGATGCTCTCTATCTGACGCTCGATACGGGACATCTCGGCAGGAATGAGAGCACTGCGGTAAACGTCGCCCTCAAACTCAAATACTTCCATATCAGCCCAAAGCTTTGCTCTGCCTGCCTTGTCGTGAGCCTTGCGCAATCCTTCGTAGAACGCTCCGGTCTGCTCGGGTTTTGATTTGCGTACACCGATCTCGTCCTGATATGCAATAATATCACAGTCGAGCGACTCGAGCTGAGCAACGTATTTGTCATCAGTGATGACCATATTGGTTCCGTAAGGCGCAATAAGTATCTCTGCACCGGGAAGGATTGCACGTCCGTAAGCGGCATAGGTGTTTACGTAGTTGATAAACAGGTCGCTGAAATAGGGAGCGATGCAGGTCTCATCGGGGAGATACCAGCCCGCAAACGACTTTTTGTGACCGTAGAGGGCAACGAGCTGATCCATAGCACGGAAGGCTCTTTTGGTAACCTCGGGGTTTGCCATGTTGTCCTCGGTATGAGTCCATACGCCGTAGTAGCCTACCGAAACGTATACCTTGATTCCGTGCTTCTCGGCGGCGTCAAGGAGAGTGCCCATAGGATCCTTTGCGGCAATGGGAGCAAAGGGATATATGTCGGTTTTGAAATATGCCTCGCAGGAGTCTTCGTAAACAAGTGAGCTGCAAAGAAGCACGATATACTTCATTCCGAGCTCTGCGATCTCCGCAATTTTAGTCTCCCATTGGGCATCCGAAAAGCTGCGGCAGATGGGATTCCAGTATTTTCCCTCGGGTACGTTGTGGTGGGTAAACTCGAACCAAGTTCCTCTGATAGGTTTAAGCATAACAAAACTCCTCTTGATTTATATATTGGTACGATTACAGGATAACATCGGAGCCCGTATTTTTCAATAGTTTTTTCAAAAAAACCTTGAATGCATCGGCTGTTCTTGGTAAGATAAAGTTACAGACGGAGGTTTAGCTATATGAAAAGAGTGCTTTGGTTTGTAACGGCGTGTATTTGCATATGTGTTTGTTGCGGAGCTGCATCGTCTTTCGCCCTGTATGACGGCGATGTTATTGTTGCCTTCGGTGACAGCCTTACCTATGCCGGAGTGTGGTGCGGTGAGTTTGAGCAAAGCACCGGTCAGACGGTTATCAACAAGGGTGTCGGGGGAGACAGCACCGGCACGGCATACAGCCGCTTCAGGCGTGACGTCCTGAACAACAGTCCCGACGTGGTGATAATCGAGTTCGGAATGAACGATTCGGCAATAGATATGGCGAAATACGTCGAGCTGAGCGATTTCCGCAAAAATCTTGAGTATTTTGTTGACAAATCGCTTGAGTCGGGGGCTTTTGTCATTCTCGTAACGCCCAATCCCGTCGGTGAGTCCGATTACTACACCCGCCACGATAAAGCGCAGTTTGAGCCTTACGGCGGAATAAATGCCTTTCTTGATCTTTACGTAGAGGTTATTCGCGAGGTGTCGGAAGACAAAAAGGTACGCCTTGCCGACGTTCACGCGGCTTTTGATGCAACGGGAAATCCCGAGTCCTACCTTACCGACGGTGTGCATTGTACTCGCGCAGGCTACTCCATCTATGCAAGCGTTATCGAGGAGGCGTATTACAGGCTGGTGTCGGGCGATGTGGACGGCGACGGAAGACTATCGTCGGTTGATTATATTATGACAAAGCGGGCTGTGCTCGGTACTTATTTTCTTGATGTACGTCAGCAGTCAGCGGCAGACGTTGACAAAAACGGAGATGTTGCGGCTATAGATTACATTATGATTAAGCGAGCTGTGCTCGGAACGACCCTGTTGGATTGATTACATTAGCTAAAGCGCATAAAATCTATTGACACGGTTGATATAAAAATGTATAATATCATGTAATGTTTTATATGGAGGACAAGTATGAAAAAGATTACAAAGTTGACGTCGGTATTCCTTGCACTGGCTATTTTTGCTTCCATGTGCGTGTTTCACGTCGATGCGGCTCTCAACAAAGTGTTGCTGGAGCAGTATGACGTTGTTGATGACGTGCATTATGCAAAATATAACATTACAAGTAAGGTGAATGCCTATACAAAGACGAGTACCATGCTTACGTTCAGCCCCGATGACGGATACATTCCTATGGTATTCTCGGGCTATTCGGGCACCTCGGGTACTCTTGCAACTCAGTATACTCTTGCTACCCAAAGATACGGCTACGACGTAGTCGGTATCATTAACGGCGCCTTCTTCTCGATGGACTCGGGAAGCACCCAGTACGGAAACTACGGTACTCTTAACGGCATCGTTATCAGCGACGGCAAGATTGCCTCTGCTCACGCCGGATATTCCGACAGCGTTGTGGCATTCGGCTCGGACGGCAGTATGAACATCGTCAACAGTGCTCTTGATTACAAGCTTTATATCGAGGGTGCTGAGGTCAACGGACTTTATTATATCAACAAAACCTCGGGCAGTAAGATTGCTTCCAACTGGAAGGACGGCTTTTACTACTACGACCGCTCCTGCGGCACAAAATGCGATACCTATGCAGTATGCCCCGGCTATGAGGTGCTTTGCAAGAAGGTCGATAACACCGATCTTTCGGTCGGACACACTCTCATAGGCGAGGTTGTTTCGGTCACCGAGAACACCTATGGCGGCGCAGTCGGCACGGATGAGTTTATACTTTTCGTAAAATCCTCCTCCAGCAATGCATCTTATGTAAAGGACCTGAAGGCAGGCGACGATATCCGTATTTCGGTTACCGAGACCAAGGCTGAGTCCAGAGAGGTTATGGAAAACGCAAACTCGGTTATCAGCAACGTGGGCTGGCTCGTAAAGGACGGCGTTGACCAGACTCAGATCGTTTCCACCATCGGCACCCACTCCGTTACTCTCCAGGCACGCTGGACGGCATTCGGAACCAAGCCAGACGGCACCTACGTATTCTTCACCAGCGAGGGTGCAAGCACGGGCTATGCCGGCTCCCTCACTCTTCAGGACGTGGCACAGGCGCTTATCGACGAGGGCTGTACCAACGTTATCCGTATGGACGGTGGCGGAAGCTCGGCTATGTATCTCAAAAAGACAAATACGGGCAGTGCAGGCTACGTTCAGTCCAGCTCCCGTGCGGTAGGCGACTGTATTCTTGTTATAAAGCGTGACAGCGCACAGAGCTCCGACCTCAAAACGGCACTTAACGAAAAAATCGAGCACGCCGAGGAGGTTGTCAACTCAATCGACCTCGACGTTATCAGAGCTGCGATCTCCGATGCGAAAAAGGTACGCGACGCCTCTACCTCGATCTCGGGTGACTACAAGCGCGAGATAATGACCATTATCGAGAGCACTACCGGCGACGGACTCATAAACACTATGCTCAATTCGTTTGCGGCGGCTACAACCGACAGCTATTCCGAGCTGTCGCTCGACAGATTTGCTTACTTCGCTCAGGAGGGCAAGCGTATTTTGTCCTCCGACAGCTACAGCGATGCCGAAAAGATAGACTTTGCAATAGAGCTTGCCGGCTATCTCCGTGATACCAACACGGATAACCGTCTCTCGCTCGGTGCGGCATATGCAACTCAGTCGGCAAACGTTTCGTATCCCGACTCGGGGCTTGCCGAGATGACCGACGGTGTGCTTTTCGGAACCGGTGCGGCATCGTCCTACTGGACAGGCTATCAAAAGAATAATGCAACCGGAACCGAAAACGGAAAGCCGTATCTTGACATTATGGTCGACCTCGGCAGTGTTGAGAGTATTTCGGCTGCAGGCGTTTCGGTATGCAGCTATTCCACCTGGAATATCGTCGCTCCCGACTCGGTTGATCTTTATCTTTCGGAGAACGGTGTCGATTACTTCCTGTATGACAGTCTTGATGCCATAATAGATGTCGAAACAGGAGCATATCAGGTAATTCCCTTTGAACTGTCACTCGACAGCGCAATCAACGTCAGGTATGCTGTTTTCCGTTTCTTCTACGGCGGCAACCACCTGTTTGTAGGTGAGGTCAGCCTGTACGGTGATGGCGGCGAGGAGTTTACGGCCGTAGACAATTTTGACAAATATTACACGGGCAACCAGGCAATAATCTTTACTGATGACGTAACCACTATCACAGCAGCAAACTCCAATATCACCGGCACCTACAATTATATCTGCACCTACGATACCGCAAAAGGATACTATGTAATCGAGGAAATCGTGCGGTTTGAGAACACCGAATACAGCCTTTCGCTCGGAAGCGATCAGCTTCTTATAGCACTTCACGCCGATGAGCAAAGCGGCAACGCAAATGTGGCTGCTGCTTCGGTTGGCGACAGGCTCGTGCTTACGGGAGTGGACGTTGAAACCGAGACGATCTATCCCGGCGCAAGAGTTACGTTTGTTGACGTTACCGACAACAGCATCACCTATTCCGCTCCCGCACTTAACGATATCCGCAGTGACAAGGGACTTACGGTGGATGCTTCGGGCTACTATCTCAATCTTCCGTACGAGAGTATGACCGATGCCGAAATAAATGCACTGTTTACCGATCCCAGAGCTACGATCGGCGGAAACTATACCGGTGCAAAGGTAAGCGTTCCCTCCTCGGGTAAAACCTACACTCTCGTTCTCAAGGGTGACATCAACGGCGACGGCCAGCGTACCGCTGTCGACTACCTTATCCTTAAGCGTATGTTTATGGGTACCTACGATGCAACTTATACCCAAAAAATGGCATCACGTATCAGCGGATACAACACTGTATACGCTACCGACTATATGAAGCTCAAGCGTCACGTGCTCGGCACGTATGATCTTGATCAAAAGCAGTAAATCTCCGCTCCGATAGCGGCGCAGAGTAAATTCTTAACAAAAAAGAGCAGGAACTCGGGGGCATTTCCCCGGATTCCTGCTTTTTTCGTTTGCAAGGTATTTAATGCAGCTATGTGGCTAATCGTATATTTTTTTGTAAAGCATCTGAATATTGGAGGCAAAATCGACCGAGAGCACCGACCTGCCCTTGATATTTGCCAACTCATAGGAGCCTGCACAGGGTACACGCGCCGTGGTTACGTCGTAGGAAAGATAGGTCAAACAGTTGCGGACCATCATTTTGAGCATATCCTTCGGCACGTTGGTGGTTACCCAGGGAAGCACGTTAGTCAACAGCTCGTGTATCTCGGTGATGGGTAGATGAGTACAGTGCTCCACGAACTGCGAAATAAGATCACGCTGGTGTAGAGTACGTGTAAAATCGCTTCCCGCAAGGCTTCTGTTGCGGGCATATGCCAGCGCCTGAGCGCCGTCAAGATGAATTGTGTGGGTTCCGTCGGTCGCCTGAGCCTCGGACATACCGTTCAGCTCGGCGGCAAAATATCTGCTGAAATAGTCGTAATTGTTACTGTTGACCACCATATCAAGTCCGCCGATTCCGTTGATGGCTTTCTGAAACGAGGTAAAATTGACACTTACGTAGTAATCTATCTCGATCTTGAAATTGCGCTCGATGGTGCTCATCAAAAGCTTTGGTCCGCCTGCGGCGTATGCGGCATTGAGGCGGTTATTCTGATATCCCTCAATGCTCACGTAGGTATCACGCATAAAGGAGGTAAATACGATGCGCTTTTTCGTATTATTGATAGACATCAGTATCATCGTATCGCTTCTTGCGCTTTTACCGGACGTGGTATCGGCACCTATAAGCAGAATGTTGATGACGTCGGCATCGTATGCATCGCTGTAGGGCGTATCGTCAAACAGATTTTCCAATATCGTGTAATCGGGGTCTACGCTCACGGGCTTTTTGTCAGAGCTTCCGGAACTTCCGCCAGACGTGCCGTTATCTGCTCCGCCGTCTTGAGATACATCGTCCGAAACGTCCTCGGCAAACACGTCCGAAACATCTGCCTCAGGATCGTATATAGACTCCTCGCTCACGTTCCCCGATGCCTCTCCGTACGGGTCATACTCACTGAAATCGTCAATGTTTACGCCCGACCAGTCATTATCGGGGGCGGTTACCGTGTCCGAACCCTCCGATATATCGTAGGATATCATATCCAGCATATGGTCCATATAGATCTCGGCGGCAAGCCATACCGTAATCAGTAGTACGGCGACGGCGGCGACGGTGATAAGTAATATCTTTTTTATTGTGCTTTTTCGCTTTACGGTAGTAACCGAGGGATTGTTATCGTTCAAAGGTATGCCCTCCTTATAGTGATGAGAGTATACCATTTTTTTAGTCGTTTGTCAATGCCGCCGGAGAGCATCAGTTCCCTGCTCTCATGCCGTTTTTTTCCATATAATCCTTTACGCCGCATAGTATTATGGCGGCATCTCGCTTGGTGATAAATCCGTCGGCTTGAGTTACATTGAGCAGGGATGTATCAATAACGGTATCGACGTTACTGCCCGCGGGGAGCGAAAGCACTCTGCCTGCCATATCGAGAGCATCCGCAAGAGTTACGGAAGCTCTGGGGTAAAAATTCCCCGAATCCAGCTCCACAAAACCGTTATCGACAGCCTCGTCGATGTAGCCCTTTATTCCCGAGGAAAGCCCGCTGTCATCGATTGCAACGCTGTCCGAAACCGCACTTACGCTTTTATCTGCGCCTGCAACGCACATCAGCATTACAAGGAACTCGTATTTTGCCACCTCGCTATCGGGGGAGAAAATATATTCGCCGTTTTCAAGGCGGTAAAGCATTATGCCGTCCTTGCACATCCGTACAGCCGACAGCTGTGAGTAATCGTCCTGCATATCCGAAAATATCAGCCCGTCCTCGTTGAGCTCCACGTCGATCATCAGCGTGGCTCTGCCCGAAACGGCGCCGAACTCGTCGGTCACGCTGTAAACCATACGATCACTGCCCGTAAATCCCTCGGCAGGAGTATAAACGATCCATCCGTCCTCCAAAAACTCAACATATCCGTCGGTAGGGTAGGAAATAACGTTTATTTTTATGCCGTCGCCGTCGGGGTCGGAGGCACTCAGTCTGCCGGTTACGGCAATGCCCCGGTACGTGCTCCAAATCATATCCTCGCAAACGGGACTGACGTTTTCGCTGTCTGAAATGCGGATATTGCAGGTGATTTCGGCTCCCGACCATCCCTGTGCATCACAGGAAAAGCCAAAGCTCGCTTTTTCGCTTCCGACGTCGGGCACAAACCGCAAGTACTCCAGGCTGTCTGCGGGAAGCGTCTGCCCCGTCATAACCTCGAGACCTCGGAAGCGCAAGCTTCCGCTTTCGGGCAGAGCGCTGACGGTAATGTAGCTTATTTCGCACCCGAGCGCCGATTCAAACTCTGCCTTCGAAAAGGTAACGCCCTCTGATTCTGGGGATTTTTTGTTGAGGGTGATACCTTTTTTGATAATGCCGAATGCCGGCGGCTCCTCGGTTTTGCTTCCCGGCTCCTCGGACGCACAGGCAAAAAACGAAATACAAATGCATAAACACATCAGCAAACAAACGATTCTTTTCATATAGTCATAATCCTTCCGTAGGTGTTCTGTTATAATAATACAGGCGTTATCGGAGCATTATGACTGCAGCGTCAAAAAAACAGTTGCGTTGCGACCGTATTTATGGTAGAATTTTCGGGAAAGGGGTGAGTTTTATGGAAAAGTGCTTTGTTGCGGTCAGCGGCGGCGTTGACAGTGCGGCGGCGTTGATGATCATGAAAAATCGCGGATACGACGTCACGGGAATAACGATGCGTGTCGTTCCTGCCTGCGATGAGACCGAGTCGGCAAAAGCACTTTGCGATGCTCTCGGAGTGCCGCACATCACCCTTTCGCTCGAGAAGGAGTTTGGCAGTACCGTAATTGCCGATTTTATTTCCTGCTACCAAAACGGACTTACCCCCAACCCCTGCGTTGTTTGCAACAAAAAGATCAAATTCGGCATCCTTGCCAAAGCCGCTTATGACCTTGGCGCACATTGCTTTGCAACGGGTCACTACGTACGTACCGAGGTACGTGACGGCAGACGGGTAATAAAAAAATCGCTCTGTACAGAAAAGGATCAGTCCTATATGCTCTGGTCCCTCAGCGAACCTCAGCTCGCCCGATTTGAGGCACCGCTCGGCGGAATGACCAAGGACGAGGCAAGGAGCATTGTGGGCGATACACTGCCCGATATTGCAAGCAAAAAGGACAGCCAGGATATTTGCTTTATTCCGGACGGCGATTACCGTGCGTTTTTGGACGGTAGGATCGGACATCCCGACAGGACTGGTGACTTTGTGCTGAAAGACGGCAGAACCCTCGGAACACACAGCGGTCTGCGAAACTATACGATAGGTCAGCGCAAGGGACTGGGCATTGCATATTCCGAGCCTCTTTACGTTATTTCAAAAAATGCGTGCGATAACAGCATTCTGCTCGGCTCGGACAGCGATTTGTTTACCGACAGAATATATGTATCGGGCTGCTCTTTTTCGGGGATGGACTATCCCCGTGAGAGCTTTCGCTGTACCCTGACTGCCCGTTACAGGGGCAGGGAGGTAGGCGCAACCGTAACCCCGCTCGTCGGCGGCAGGGCGGTCATCGAGCTTGACGTTCCTCTGCGTGCGGTAACAGCAGGGCAATCAGCAGTCTTTTATGACGGTGACGTTTTGCTCGGCGGAGGAGTTATAGAATGACTTAAATAGCCGAAAGCTATTGACAAAAGGGATTTTTTTGTATTATATTAGTATATCTTTACCGCTATCGGCGGATGATTTATTGCGAGGTGAGACGATGAACGGTGTTCCCGAGTATTTCGGATCAAAGGTCTTTAACGAGGAGGTTATGAAGCAAAGGCTTCCCGAGGAGGTCTATAAATCCCTAAAGCATACCATACAGCGTGGTGACGACCTTGATATCACCGTTGCAAACGTGGTTGCCGAGGCAATGAAGGATTGGGCTATCGAGCAGGGTGCAAATCACTATACTCATTGGTTCCAGCCTATGACCGGCATTACTGCCGAAAAGCACGACAGCTTTATCACCCCCGTCAAGCATGGCGGTGTTATTATGGAATTTTCGGGCAAAAATCTTATCAAGGGTGAGCCCGATGCGTCCAGCTTCCCCTCGGGCGGACTGCGTGCAACCTTTGAGGCGAGAGGCTATACGGCGTGGGATCCTACGTCCTATGCATTTGTTAAAAACGGCTCCCTCTATATTCCCTCGGTTTTTTGCTCCTACGGCGGCGAGGCTCTCGATAAAAAAACGCCTCTGCTTCGTTCAATGGAGGCTATCAACGTTCAGGCGCTCCGTATACTTGCGCTTTTCGGTACCGAGGCACGGCACGTGCACGCAAATTGCGGTCCCGAGCAGGAATATTTTTTGATCGACGAGTCGCAGTTCTCCAAGCGAGAGGATCTTATAGTTTGCGGCAGAACGCTTTTTGGCGCAAAGCCCCCAAAAGGTCAGGAGCTTGAGGACCATTATTTCGGTGCGATCAACCCCCGTGTGGCGGATTTTATGGCGGAGCTTGATACCGAGCTTTGGAAGCTCGGCGTTTACGCCAAAACAAAGCACAACGAGGCTGCTCCCTGCCAGCACGAGCTTGCGCCCGTGTATACGACCGTAAACATAGCAACCGACCATAACCAGCTCACGATGGAAACGATGAAGAACGTCGCACGCCGTCACGGGTTCGTATGTATACTGCAGGAAAAGCCGTTCAAGGACCTTAACGGAAGCGGCAAGCACGATAACTGGTCGCTTTCTACCGATAAAGGCATCAATCTGCTTGAGCCGGGCAAATCTCCTCATGATAACGCTCAGTTCCTGCTTTTCCTCTGCGCCGTTATCAAGGCGGTGGACGAGCATCAGGACCTGCTGAGAATATCGGTAGCAACCGCAGGTAACGACCACCGTCTCGGTTCAAACGAGGCGCCTCCCGCTATTGTTTCGATGTTCCTCGGTGACGATCTTACGGCTATTCTCGATTGTATTGACAAGGGCATCCCCTATAAGGGAAATGAGAGAGAGGAGATGGAGATAGGCGTTCACGTCCTGCCCTCCTTCCCTAAGGATACTACCGACCGCAACAGAACATCGCCGTTTGCTTTCACGGGCAATAAATTTGAGTTCCGTATGCCCGGAAGCGCAATGTCGGTTGCAGGTCCTAACATTATTATCAACACCATCGTGGCGGACAGCCTTTCGCAGTTTGCCGATGAGCTTGAGGGCGCCGAGGACTTTAATTCTGCGCTCAATTCGCTTATCAAAAAAACAATCCGCAAGCACCGCCGCATCATCTTCAACGGAGACGGATATTCCAAGGAGTGGATAGAGGAGGCAAAGGAACGAGGATTGCTTAACCTCGCAACAGCCGCCGATGCGCTTCCGCACTATTCGGACGAAAAGAATCTTGCGCTTTTCCTGCGCCACAGGATTTTTACCGAAAAAGAGGTATATTCCCGTCAGGAGATACTCACCCGTTCTTATTGCAATATTACCGTTATCGAGGCGGCTACGATGTGCGATATGGCCGAGAAGGATATTCTCCCTGCGATAAACAGCTATATTTCAAAGCTTACCGATTCGATAGGAAGTATACAGGCATCGGGAGTCCCGGTTCCCGTATATTCCGTCAAAACGGCGGAAAAGCTCTCGGCGCTGGCTGATGAGATGTATGATGCGCTGTGTATGCTGAGGACAAACGTTGCAAAGGCTAACTGTGTAGGTGCTTCCGAGGCGTGTGCCTTCTATTGCCGTGACAGTATTATTCCCGTTATGGAAAGGCTGAGACGTGCAGCCGATGAGGCAGAGCTGGTTACCGAGCGTAGCTTTTGGCCCTTCCCGACCTACGGCGATCTTCTTTACCATCCCTGAATTACGCAAAAAGCCCCGTTTTAACGGGGCTTTATACGCCTTTTTACGATATCAACACGAAAAAAGAATTAAAAGCGTGATGTTTTACAGATCGTCTGCGTCCTGCACGGGGTACAAATCGTCTCTCGGCACGCCCGTATAGCTTCCGTCCGGGTCGGTATCCGAGAACATCAGATCCTGTCCCGCAAACTCCTGACAAATGTCATAGTACCGTGTCCCGTTAAGCTCGGGAGGCATATAGCGATATGGGTAATAAAACCTGTTGGTGCAGTTGATTCCGCTGAATCTGTATTTTCGTCTTTTAGCCATCAGTTGCTCCTAATGGACGGTCAATCCGTCCGATGTTATTATGTCCCGCACGGTTGGTTTTATAACCTGATTTTAATGGAAAAATTTGGATTTCGGGGTGATAAATATGAGAACGGTAGGAATAGATTACGGTGATGCACGTGTAGGGATCGCTGTGTGCGACCTTACGGGCACACTTGCGAGCGCAGTCTGTACGCTCAACGTTACCGGAATGCGTGATGCCGTCAAAAAGGTGTGTGAGCAGCTCAAAAAGCTTGAGGCGGAGGATATAGTGCTTGGCCTGCCCGTGAATATGGACGGCTCGGAGTCGTTCAGAGCGGAAAAAACCCATGCGTTTGCCGATATGCTCCGTGAGCAGTCGGGGCTGGAAATAACTTTTGTTGATGAACGTCTTTCGACGGTTGAAGCGTATACTTATCTTAATATAACCGATTATAACGGAAAAAAACGCCGTAAGGTCATTGATGCACTTTCGGCACAAATAATCCTTCAATCCTATCTCGATTCAAAAAAGAAATAGCTTTTCGAGTTGACAATCAAAAAAATATGTTGTATAATCCACCTTGCACCCGTAGGGTAGCAGGGCGGCTCTTCCCGGGTGTGGCTCAGCTTGGGGAGAACACCGAGCGCCGCCGGTGGCGGATACAGCGAGGGGTTCGAGTGGCAGCAACTTGGCGGTTGTCAAGCGAGCAATGCGAGCGCAGACAGAGCCTTAGTTGCAACAGGGAGAGCGCTTGGGAACCGTTAAAATTTAATACAAAAGATATCACAACGGGGTGTGGCTCAGCTTGGTAGAGCGCTTGGTTCGGGAGCAAATCACCGATTTCGAGGGTAAAAATTCCAAAACCGCTGAAACCCCTTGAAAACACTGCATATTTTGGCAGTAATCAATCTTAAAATATTCCCGATGTAAGTGGTCTGACCACATGTTTGACCACTTACAGAAAAATTGAAAAAACCACCATCGAGGTGTGGCTCAGTTTGGTAGAGCGCTACGTTCGGGACGTAGAAGTCGCAAGTTCGAATCTTGTCACCTCGACCATCCAAGAAACAGCGGTTTGATACGATGTGTCAAACTGCTGTTTCTTTTTAGTATAGTTTAAGATGCAAATTCATCTTGATAACGCAAAGATTTCATGATATAATTTTATGTATATAGATAATAAATTAGTTCGGAGGCAATTATGCAAATTTGTCCTTATTGTGCATCGGAAAACATATTTTTTAGTAAAAAACGAAGCAAATATTACTGTGAGGATTGCGAAAAAGGGTTTGACACCCCTTCAATTACTAAAGGAATGCGCGTATTTCTTAGCTACGGACACGATAAAAACGCAAGTGTCGTTAAAAAGATCAAGGAGTACCTTGTAGATAAGGGCTATGACGTTTGGATCGATAGCAGCGAGATTCCTGCAGGTAAGGATTGGCGTGAGAGGATCACCAACGGTCTTATCGGAAGTAACGGAGTGATATCATTTCTGTCCAAGCATTCCGTGCGCAATCCCGGAGTGTGTCTGGACGAGTTAAAAATTGCGGTCTGCCTGAAGCACGCATATATAAAGACAGTGCTTTTGGAGAGTGAATCTGAGGTCGAACCTCCCAATATTGTGCGCAATACTCAGTGGATTGATATGAGCAACTGGGACAGCGTTTCCGATGAGGATTGGGATAATTACTTCGAACAAAAAATGGCTCTACTTGTGGAAACGCTGAACAGCGACGAGGCGGTCAAATTCAATGAGGAATTAGAATTTTTAAGCGGAAAATTAGGGGTGAGTAACAACACGTCCAAGGAACAGAGGCTTCTAAAGCAAACCTTTGTTGGCAGGGATTGGCTTATGGAGAATGTAAATCAATGGCTCGCCTCTCCGTCTCGGGAACCTTTTATGATATACGGTGTACCCGGAGCCGGAAAAAGTGCTTTTTCTGCAAATCTGGCGCAGTTCAATCCAGATGTTTTGGCAGCACTGTTTTTTGAATGGGACCATTCAGAATTTCATTCTGCAGATGCGGTCATAAAGCATTTGGCTTTCAAGTTGTCGGCGACATTATCCGACTATCGTAGAATGCTTTGCAATCTTTATGGAAACGATGATGAAAAAAAGAAGCTTGAGCAATATCACGGTGCCGCTCTGTTTGATCATATTATTTTGAATCCCTTGCAATGTTGTATTGACGGAAATCGCGGAACGGGAATGATAGTGCTTGACGGCTTGGACGAAGCATCGGGTGAAATAGCAGACATTCTAATACGTAAAGCGACACAGATGCCGAATTGGATCAAAGTGTTATTTACATCAAGATATGATACCATCACAGCCACGCGATTCAAGGGTGCCATCACAGTAACGCTGGACAAGTCTTTAGAGAGCAATTATCGTGATATAAAGGAATACTTGACGTATCGGTTAGATTTGAGCATTGATAGTGATACTGTTTGCAAGCTTGCGGATAAAAGTGAAGGAAGCTTTATGTATGCAGTGACATTTTG
>JAZNCU010000007.1:0-7964 GCA_045587745.1 Eubacteriales bacterium
ATATACACAAAGGAAAAGTTATCCGAAGCGTTGCCCGTATAGCCCTCAAGCATATATTTTTCGTCCGTGGGAAAAGCGAACTTGTTTCCCGTGCTGTAAAGGGTCTCCATAAAGGTTTTAAGGTTTTGGAATTCGAAATCGGCAGCGCCTGCATCGAAATCGTATTCCATTCTTCCGTCCTTTACCAAATCCGTTTTTTCAAACAGATTTACGGGGATATACACGCTCTCTTCGCTTATTTCGCTTTCTTCGGGAACGGAAGTATCGGAAATATCGCTGCTTTCGTTTTCCACGGAAGTGTCAGGCACGGAAACATCTCCCTCGGTTTCGCAGGAAGCAAGCAAAAGGGAAAAAGCAAAAAGAATTATTATGAGCTTTTTCATATTCAAAGCACCTTTCTTAAGAACTGTCCCGTATAGCTGCTTTCGCATTTTGCTATTTCCTCGGGAGTGCCTGTGGCAACGATAGTTCCGCCGCCGTCGCCCCCTTCGGGACCTAAATCTATAATATGGTCTGCCGTTTTGATAAGATCAAGGTTGTGCTCGATAACAATTACCGAGTTGCCTGCATCAACAAGCTTTTGAAGCACAGACACAAGCTTTTTGACATCGTCGGTATGAAGTCCCGTTGTGGGCTCATCAAGCACGTAAAGCGTTTTGCCCGTAGAACGTCGGGCAAGCTCGTTTGCAAGCTTGACACGCTGTGCCTCACCGCCCGAAAGAGTTGTGGCAGGCTGACCGATTTTTACATATCCGAGTCCCACGTCGCAAAGAGTATCAAGCCTGCGACGAATAGAAGGATAGTTCTCGAAAAACGATCTGCCCTCCTCGCAGGTCATCTCAAGCACATCGTAGATAGACTTACCTTTGTATTTGACTTCAAGTGTTTCGTGGTTGTATCGGCGTCCCTTACATACGTCGCAGGTGACGTAAACGTCGGGTAGAAAGTGCATTTCTATAGTGAGGGTCCCGTCTCCCTTGCAGGCTTCGCACCGTCCGCCCTTGACATTGAAAGAAAACCTTCCGTCGCTGTATCCCCTTTCCCTTGCAAGCGGTGTAGACGAGAAGACAGCTCGGATGTCATTGAAAAGTCCCGTGTAGGTAGCGGGGTTTGAACGGGGATTACGTCCTATCGGGGACTGATCTATCTGGATAACCTTGTCTATCTCCTCGAGTCCTATAATCTCGTCGTGCTTGCCGGGTATTACCGAGACTCTGCCCAGCTTACGTGCCAGCGTATTATAGAGCACCGAGTTGACGAGCGAGGATTTTCCCGAGCCCGAAACACCCGTTACGCAAACGAGCTTCCCGAGAGGAATGGTAACATCTACATCCTTGAGATTATTCTCCTTTGCACCGATCACGGTAATAAACTTTCCGTTTCCTGCACGGCGTTTTTTAGGAACATCAACAGTCTTTTTACCCGACAGATAGGCTCCCGTAATCGACTGCTCGCATTTTCTCAGCTCATCGGGAGTTCCAGTAAACACAACCTCTCCCCCGTGGATCCCCGCACCGGGTCCGATATCCACGACAAAATCGGCCGATTCGATAGTTTCCTCATCGTGCTCAACGACCAGAACGGTATTGCCGAGGTCACGGAGCTTTTTAAGCGTATCTATCAGCTTGCGGTTATCACGCTGATGCAGACCTATACTCGGCTCATCAAGCACGTACATAACGCCAACAAGCGAGCTTCCTATCTGGGTAGCAAGTCTGATCCGCTGTGCCTCGCCGCCCGAGAGCGTTCCTGCCTTGCGTGATAGCGTGAGGTACCCGAGTCCTACGTTCTCGAGGAAGGAAAGACGGGACATTATTTCCTTGTTTATCTCACGTGCAATCTCCCTTTCGGTGGGTGTAAGCTTGAGATTTTCGAAAAATTGTTTTATTTCAATAACAGGCATATCGCAGAGCTCAATTATATTAAGTCCGCCGACAGTAACCGAGAGCGATTCTTTTTTGAGCCTTTTACCCTGACACTCAGGACAAGGAATATAGTCCATAAACTGCTCATAATATTCACGGCTTTCGTATCCGCCGCCCATCTTATAGCGATGCTCAAGCATATTTATGATTCCCTTGAATACAGGCTCGGAAACCGTTTTTCGCTTGCGTTTATTTCCGTACAGAAGCACCGAAAAGGCTTCATCTGAGTAATCTTCAATTTTTGTATGAACATCAAATCCGTAGCTCTGTCCGACAGCGTTGATCAGTTCACCGAAATATCCACTCGGCTCGGCACTCTTAAAGCCGTTACACACAACAGCACCGCCGTACAGCGAAAAGCTTTTATCGGGAATCAGCTTTTCGGGTGAAAAGACGTTATTGTCACCCAGACCTCCGCAAGACTCGCAAGCACCCATAGGGTTATTGAACGAAAACATTCTCGGCGAAAGCTCGTCAATAGATATTCCGTGTGTGTTGCAGGCATAGTTCTGCGAAAAGGTCATCTCGTTCTCGCCATCCTCAGCATCAGGCAGAAGAACGGTAACGATTCCGGAGGAGAGCTTTGTAGCAGTCTCAATGCTTTCGGCAAGGCGTGAACGTATATCATCACGCATAACAAGTCTATCGACAACGATATCGACAGAGTGCTTGATGTTCTTGTCGAGCGTAATCTTTTCGCTAAGGTCATACATTATTCCGTCGACACGTACCCTAACAAATCCGCTCTTGAGAGCATCCTCAAATACCTTGTCGTGCATACCCTTTTTTTCTTTCACAACAGGTGCAAGAAGGATAAATCGTGTCCCCACATCAAGTGTGGATATTTGTGCGACAATCTCGTCCACCGACTGCTGCTTGATGGGCTCACCGCATATAGGACAGTGCGGAATACCGATTCTTGCATACAGCAGACGCAGATAGTCATATATCTCGGTAGCGGTGCCAACGGTTGAACGGGGATTGCGTGAGGTGGTTTTCTGGTCGATCGAAATAGAGGGAGAAAGCCCCTCTATCAAATCAACGTCAGGCTTATCAAGCTGTCCGAGAAACATTCTCGCATACGAGGAGAGCGATTCGACAAAACGTCTGTGCCCCTCGGCGTAGAGAGTGTCAAACGCAATACTGGACTTGCCCGAACCCGAAAGACCCGTGAAAACAACGAACTTATCACGTGGAATGGTAAGTGAGACATTTTTGAGGTTATGCACTCTGGCACCCTTGATTACTATCTTATCAGACATTTATCCTCCAAAGGCTACATGAGCCGTCTAATCTTATCCCTTAGTGCGGCGGCAGTCTCAAAATCAAGCTCCTTTGCTGCTCGCTTCATCTCTGCGGTGAGCTTTTCAATGAGTTTTTTCTTGTTCTCGGGCGTAAGTTTGCCCTTCTCTGCCTTATCAAGGTCGGTTTTTGTGGTTATCTCAATAGGCGCACGAATATCCTTAATAATGGTTTTGGGAATAATTCCGTTTGCCTCATTATACTCGTTTTGTATACGTCGACGGCGGTTTGTCTCGGAAATTGCACGGTGCATCGAGCCCGTCTCTTTATCAGCGTACATAATAACGAGTCCGTTTGCGTTACGTGCCGCACGTCCGATGGTCTGCACGAGTGAAATCTCACTGCGCAAAAAGCCTTCCTTGTCGGCATCGAGTATTGCAACGAGCGACACCTCGGGCAAATCAAGTCCCTCACGCAGGAGATTGATTCCGACAAGCACATCGAACTCACCCGTACGCAATCCTCTCAGAATGTCCATACGCTCGATGGTATCGATATCATAGTGCATATATCGGCATTTAATGCCCGAAAGCTCAAAGAACTCGGTAAGATCCTCTGCCATCTTCTTTGTCAGCGTTGTAACGAGCACACGCTCCTTACGCTTTACACGCTCACGAATCTCAAACGAAAGGTCGTCGATCTGTCCTTTGGTGGGACGTATTTCCACCTTGGGATCAAGCAGTCCGGTGGGACGGATAATCTGCTCAACGGTGTTCTCTGAGAGATTTTTCTCGTAATCCTTTGGAGTTGCGCTGACATATATAGTCTGTCCCCTCTTTTCCTCGTATTCCTCAAAAGTAAGAGGACGGTTATCGTATGCAGACGGCAGACGGAAGCCGTAATCAATGAGATTCTTTTTCCTCATCCTGTCCCCCGACGACATTCCGTGTATCTGGGGAATCATAACGTGACTCTCGTCAACGAATACGAGATAATCGGACGGGAAATAATCAAGCAGAGTATATGGTGCGCTTCCCGGCTTGCGCCCCGAAAGCACGCGTGAATAGTTTTCAACTCCCGAGCAAAAGCCTATCTCCCGTATCTGCTCAACGTCGAACATAGTACGCTCTCGGATACGTTGTGCCTCGAGAAAACGGTTGTCCTTTTCAAAAAATTCGATCCTCTCGTCCAGCTCAGCTACAATTTCCTTGAGCGCTTGCTCACGCTTTTCACGACTCGTGACGTAGTGAGATGCGGGATAGATAGCAATATGCGATAGGTTGGCTACCGCCTCACCCGTGACGGTGTTGATTTGGCAGATACGGTCTATCTCATCGCCAAACAGCTCAATTCTTACGGCATCCTTGTCGGTATTGGACGGAAATATTTCTATCACGTCGCCTCTGACACGAAAATTATTGCGCTCAAATCCGATATCACTGCGAGTATACTGGAGCGCAACGAGACGTTTAATTATATCGTTACGCGGGAAAATCGAGCCCTTACGTATCGAGAGTATCTGAGCCGCATATTCCTCGGGATCGCCAAGTGAGTAAATACAGGAAACGGAAGCGACAATAATAACGTCCCTGCGCTCAAAAAGCGAGCTTGTTGCCGAATGGCGGAGCTTGTCGATTTCGTTGTTGACAGAGCTATCCTTTTCGATATACACGTCTTTGCCGGGCACGTATGCCTCGGGTTGGTAATAGTCGTAATAACTAACAAAAAACTCAACGGCGTTGTTCGGAAAGAATTCACGCATTTCGGAGCATATCTGCGCCGCAAGTGTTTTGTTTGGCTCAAGAATGAGCGTAGGGCGGTTACATTGAGCAATAATATTAGCCATGGTAAAAGTTTTGCCTGATCCCGTAACGCCAAGCAGAACCTGATCCTTATATCCGCTGTTGACACCGCTCGTCAGTCGTTCTATTGCCTGCGGCTGATCGCCCGTAGGGCCAAACGGTGACCTAAGATCAAAACGCTCCACAGCTAAACCTCCCTATATTTTTTCATACTATTACAGCACCTGAAACCGAAGTGGCTTTTGAACATTTTATTATATCACATATTTTTGTGAATTAAAAGATAAATAATGACATTTTTTAAATATTTTCAACTATGTACATTACCGAAAGAGGGCGTTACGTCAAAAATAAAAGCTCTCGCTTAAAAAAGCAAGAGCTGTATTCTGTTATCTCGCGCCGTCATGGTTGAAGACGAATTTGACAGTGGAGAACATAAGCTTGATATCAAGCCAAAACGACCTCGTTTTAATATACTCCATATCGTAGATTATCTTTTCCTCGGGTTTGAGATTGTAGCCGCCGTTGATCTGGGCAAGGCCCGTAAGACCGGGGGTGACAGCAAGGCGGTTTTCAAATCCGTGTATGTAGGTCTCAAACTCCTCATAGAAGCAGGGCCTCTCGGGTCTCGGTCCTACAAAGCTCATATCGCCCCTGATAATATTGATAAGCTGGGGAAACTCGTCAAAACGGCATTTGCGGAGAAATTTACCAACCTTGGTACAGCGTGAATCCTCCTGATCCGCCCACTTGGGTCCGTTTGCCTCGGCATCAACCCTCATAGTGCGGAATTTGTATATCGTAAACACCTTTTTGTTCTTTCCGTATCGCTCCTGCTTATAAAGCACGGGGCCCTTGGAGTCGCAAGCGATAAACAAAGCGATGATCGCCATAGGGATGATAAGAATCACAGCGGCAATAAGCGAAACGGCGAGATCAAACGCACGCTTTGCAAACAAATAGACTTTTCCGCCGTTTGGCACGGCATATTCAATGTTATATATCTTTTTTTCTTCCTGTCCGTCAGCGGTGCTTTTATCAAGAACAGGCGTTGTTGTAGGTGAACTCATTAAATATCCTCGGTTTTCACAGTAGTGCGCTTTGGAAATTCGAGTAATTATAACACAGTGCGGCAAATAAATCAATAGTAATTTATTGCCTAAATCTCAAGCTCCATTCCATCGTATGAAACGATAAACTCAAAGGGTGACGTCTCGCCGAACTGCCGTATACTCTCAAGCATTCTCGGTGCAATGTGATTGACAACCATTTTTGACGTATTGGTTGCGGCAATACTATCGGCACAGGTATCGTACCGGGAATGTGCTCCCTCGCATACGACCAGGTCGTACCGCTCACTGCCCAAAAGCTCGGAATACTCGGGGAAATCGTTACTCATATCTCCTGTAAAGAACAACTTTTTCCCCTCTGCTTCAACTAAAAATGAGTAAGCGTTTTGTATGTGCTTCGTCGGAATAGCAGATACTCTTATACATTCGTCCTCATAAATTACACCGGGAGAGTAGGTATTAAAATCAAGCGCGCGGGTATCGGGACGCATTGTGTTCACCCAAGTTGAAAGGAGGTAAACTCCCCTGTCGTCGGGCAAAAGGAATTTTGGGTTTGAATTGGTATAAAACCATCCGATCTGATCGCAAAACTCAGGCAACCCCTCAAAATGATCCCCGTGCAGGTGAGTAACAAATATCGCTTTTACGTCCCTATGCTCAAAGCCGTATTTTTTTATAAGCGGAGATATCGGTGCACCTGCATCGATAATATACAGCCTACCATGCGTTTGAAGAAAAGTTGATGTGCAAAATCTATCCTGCTCCGGTATTCCGTGACTTGTGCCAACAAATAATAGCTTCATATAAAAATCCTCTCTTACAGTACTTATAACACATTACGAAATAATTTTCAATGATTTTAAATTTAAGTTTACACTTAATTTGCAGTATGACTATTGCATTTTAGTAAAACGTGGATTATAATACCATTAAGATTTGTATATGGAGTATTACAATGAAAAGATTAGTTTCCATGCTTTTGCTTGCCGCAATGCTGCTACTTCTCTGTTCCTGCAACGAGGACAAGATTGCCTCCAGCGGCAACACTCTTGCAGGATATGACGGCGGCAATAAGGCGGTTGACTACTCGTTTGAGTATCCCGAGGATTGGGAATTATCCTCAAATGACGGAGTTGTTGCAATAAAAATCGATTGCGACAGCTCAAGCAGCACGTCACGCTATGCCACTATCAACGTGATGGCTTTTACGCTGTCTGACGACCAAAAGAACTGCGGCGCAAGGGATTATTGGAATACCCATTCGGGAGAGATCGAGTCTACATACGGTGACTATTCACTCCTTGATGAGGCCGAGATTTCTATTGACGGCATTCCTGCTCTGCGAGTAAAATATACAGGCTCGCTGACCGAGAACGTGTACACATTTTCGCAATCGATCTGCATTCGCAACGGCGTGGTATACATTATAACCCTGTCAGCTCTGCAGGACGATTTCGATAACGTTTTTGCTGATTACGAGACAGTTTTGAACACCTTTTATTTTAATTAAAAAACTTCAAAAAAATCTGCAAAAAACTATTGACAACCAATATTATGTGTGCTATAATCCATTTCGTTGCCAAGAGCACACACGGGGGTTTAGCTCAGCTGGGAGAGCATCTGCCTTACAAGGAGAGGGTCACAGGTTCGAGCCCTGTAGTCCCCACCAAAAAATACCGAGAACAATGTTCTCGGTATTTTTTTATCCAAGCCGCAGGCTTGGTATATCATCACGACGCAGTCGTGGATATCATCAAGGGCGGCTCACCGCCCTTGTATCTCATCAGCCCCTTTGGGGCTGTATCTCCCCTGCGGCTTGATGATATCCAGCCCTGCGGGCTAATGATATACCGCAACAGATTGCGGATGATATACAAGGCTGCGCCTTGATTTATTTGCAAAAGTGTGGTATAATCTAACCGATA
>JAZNCU010000008.1:0-21884 GCA_045587745.1 Eubacteriales bacterium
GCAAAAACCGAAATTAAAAGAGCGTTATCCATTTCTAAATATTGCAGTAAGAAATATGTAATCAAGCCAAAAAAGAAACCTGTAATTGCAGATAAAAGTGCTTTAGCTTTCATAAAATCACCTCATTTAGTTTATTATAGCATATTCTGTTTCAAAAGTAAATTAACGCAGTATAAATCTCCTCAATATACAGATACTAACAACACAATTTGTAATTTAAGGAGAAATGTATATATGAAAGCAACAGGAATTGTGCGGCGAATCGACGATTTGGGCAGAGTTGTTATACCCAAGGAAATCCGCCGTACCATGCGGATCCGTGAGGGCGAGCCGCTGGAAATTTTTACCGACGGAGACGGGGGAGTTGTGTTCAAAAAGTATTCGCCGATCGGGGAGATCAGCAGGTTTACGATGCAGTATGCCGAGGCAATAAACCGCTCGAGCGGAATACCCATTGCGATTTGCGACACGGACAGCGTTATTGCGGTTGCCGGAGTACCTAAAAGGGATTATCTCGAAAAGCCCATCACAAAGCCTCTTTCCGACCTGCTTATAACCCGAAAGCCTTACGTCGGGGCAGGCGACAATAGCGTAAGCGTAACTGAGGGCGGTGGCGGAGTGAGCTATATGTCACCCATAATGAATGACGGAAGCGTTATCGGTGCGGTAATGTCGCTCAAGCGTGAGTCGGTCGAATCGCCCGACGAGTCCGAAAAAAGCCTTGTCAACACGGGTGCGTATTTTATATCCTCGCAAATGGATATCGATTAGATAACAAAACCGGACGTGCTTCGCATTGAAGCACGTCCGGTTTTTATTGTGTATAGTCAAGGAGAATTATTTAAGGGGCGCACCGTTTTTGTCACGCTTGATTTTGTTGGAGGTGGTTTTGACAAAAGGAGTCTCGCGGACCACCACTTGAGTGACCTGCTTGTAAACGGGAAGACTCTCGAGCTCCTTAAAGATATCGGATTTGAGCTTTGCCTCGATAGCCGCCTTATCAAGCCCTGCAAGCTTGGCTTCGTCAACAGTAGCCTCGGCGCAGAGCGACTCCTCAATGCCGTCCTCGCCCTTTGCGCCGTAGACAACTGCCTCGAGCACGTAGGGGATGTTTCCGATGTAGTTCTCGATTTCCTCGGGGTAAATATTCTTGCCGTTGCCGAGAACGATGATATTCTTCTTGCGGCCGGTGATAACGATGTGGTTGTGCTCGTCGATTCTGCCGTAGTCACCCGTTTTGAAGTATCCGTCCTCGTCAAACACCTCGGCGGTAGCCTCGGGGTTCTTGTAGTAGCCCATCATAACGGTCTTGCCCTTGACACATATCTCGCCGTCGCCGTCGGAGGTAAGATCTGAGATCTTTACGTCGATACACTCGAGCTTTACGCCAACGGTGGAGGGGTCGTTATCGTCCTCGCGGTTAACGCTTACGAGAGGAGAGCACTCGGTGATACCGTAGCCGTTTACGAGAATAAAGCCGATATCGTCAAAGAATTTTGCAAGCTCGGGGCGAATTGGTGCGCCGCCGCAAACGATCTTTTCGAGCTTGCCGCCAAAATTCTCGTGTATCTGCTTGAATACAACACGGCGGATATCTATGCCAACCTTGCGGAGAGCGTTGCTGACCTTAATAGCGGTTTTGATGAGCTTGGTTTTGCCCTGCTCCTCGATAGTTGCCCATATACGGCGGTAGAACACCTCAACGAACGCGGGCACGAGGTATACGTACTGGGGATGGAAATCCTGCAGGTTTTTAAGAACACGCTTGAGGCTGTCGTTGATGATGAGGGTAGAGCGGTTGTGGATAGCAACGAGAAGTCCGGCAACTGCCTCGTAGGAGTGGTGATAGGGGAGCACCGAAAGGCCTACGTCACGGATGGTTGCAAGTGCAAGTCCGTAATAAACGAGAGACGATATGTTCTCGCCGTTGAGCATAACGCCCTTGGCAATTCCGGTAGTGCCGGAGGTATAGATAAGCATTTTAAGCGCATTGATGTCGCTCTCGAGATCAAGGAACTCCTTGTTGCCCGACTCAAACTTTTCCTTGCCTCTGGCAACGAACTTTTCAAAGGAAAGAAACTCGCCGTCGTCCTCCTTGCGGTCAA
Source organism: Eubacteriales bacterium (assembly GCA_045587745.1). Taxonomy (GTDB): domain Bacteria; phylum Bacillota; class Clostridia; order Oscillospirales; family CAG-382; genus Coliplasma. The sequence continues at coordinate 2,106 of JAZNCU010000008.1, forward strand.
AGCAAACGAAATATTTAACCTTGGGGAGCTTCTCACGGATAGACCTGCAAAGCTCCTCGCGCTTTTGGTCCACGAAAACGATCTCGGAATCGCCGTTATCTACAACGTATGCAAAATCATTCTCGGGAAGATCCTTGTCAACAGGGCAGAAAACGCCCGAGCTGCAAAGCGCCGCAAGATAAACGCAGATCCAGTTGTAGCTGTTCTCGCCCGAGCAGCCGATGTGAGAGGACGAAAGTCCCATCGAGTGAAGCTCGGTGCCGATAAAGTGAACTTGATCGCCAAACTGCTTGTAGGTGATCTCGGTAACGCCGCCTGCAGAGCGGAATTTGTACGCAACCTTGTCGCCAACGGCGGCAACGGTTTTAGTCAACATATCCTTAATGTCATAAAAAGTGTGGCTGACAGCCACCTCGGTCTTCTTTGCCATAAAATACTCCTGAACGATACTTGAATTTTAGATTTACCGACCCTGCTATTATACTACACAGGGCATATATTGTCAACATAAAAATGTTTTAATTCAAAAATAATTTTTCTCGGTACCGAAAATACCCGTAAGCTATGCCGGATCCCCCTTAAATCGGGCGCTTTCGAAAAGACGCACGCTTAAATCACAACAAAATGCCCGTAAACAGCCTTGAAATGCGGTTCTTGGCGAGATATACGGGCATTAAATGTTATGTGTTATAAATAAATGTAAAATTTGCAAAAATCAGTTGTCCATCAGCTTGCGTATAGAGCTGTTTGTGCCTGCAATAACGAGCGTGTCGCCCTCCGAGAATTTTGCGTTCGGGTCGTTGATAAGACCGAACTCAGCGCTGTTTGTGTTGCGGCAGGCAATGACGTTGAGGGCGTATTTTTTACGCACGTCGGCCTCGATGAGCGACCTTCCTATCCAGCTTTTTGGGACGGCTATCTCTGCCACCGAAAAGTCCTCGGAAAGAGCAAAATAATCGAGCACGTCACGCTTTGAGAGGGTGAAAGCCAGCTTTGTTCCCGACTCCTTTTCAGGCAGGACGACCATATCCGCACCGACCTTGAGCAGCACCTGCTTCTCACGCTCGCCCGAGGCGCGTACGACGATTTTCGGCATACCCATCTCTTTGAGAATAAGCGAAATGAGAATAGCGTCCTGCAGGTTGTTCTCCATACAGATTATAGCGCAGTCACAGCCGTCTATTCCCGCTGTGCGGAGCACGGCTTCGTTGGTCGCATCGCCGCAGAGCGCATCGGTTACGTAGGGTGAGATGGCGTCAATTTTTTCCTGAGTGGCATCGATGGCGAGCACCTGGTGACCGTTTTTTGCAAGGTCCAACGCAAGGTTTATACCAAAGTTGCCGAGTCCTATTACACAAAATCCCTTCATCAAAAAACCTCCTGCTGTCAGCCTATCGGAACCTGAGCGTGCGGATAGCTGAAAAGCTTCTGCTGCCCCGAGGAGCCGATAAGAATTGCGTACATAATTGTGGTAATGCCTATTCTGCCAAAGAACATCAGCCCGATTACGACAAGCTGTCCGAAAACCGATAGGCCCGTCGTGATTCCGACCGTCACTCCCGTTGTGCCAAACGCCGAAAACGCCTCGTACAGCGCAGATGTCAGCGACATAGCTCCGCTGCCGTCGGTGACTCTTATCAGCATTCCGCCTCCGACCGCGGCGGCAAACCCCGTCGAAACGAGCGCAAAAGCACGGCTTACGGCATCCTTGTCGAACTGATGCCTGCGGAAGTTGACGTCACGGTTGCCCTTGATAATGTTTACGGTAGCTATAACGACGAGTGCGGCGGTTACGGTTTTGATTCCGCCCGCGGTCGAGCCCGAAGAGCCTCCTATGAACATCAAAAGCATCGAAATCAGCTTTGAGCCTCCGCTCAGCTCGCCCTGAGGAATGGTGGAAAAGCCTGCGGTTCTAAGCGTTACCGACTGAAACAGAGAACGAATCAGCTTGCCTACCGCAGAGTCGGCTCCGCCGACGGTATTGGGGTTATTCCACTCGAGCAGAGCAAATGCCGCCGTACCGAAAACAATCAGACCGAGCGTTGTAAATATTGCCAGCTTTGAATAAAACGAAATCCTGCTTTTTTCTTTCAAACAGGAAAAAACGTTGTTCCAGACGATAAATCCGAGTCCGCCCGAGATGATGAGCAGGCAGAGCACGACGTTGAGATAAACGTCATCGGCGTAGGGAGCAAAACCCGCAAAAGCACCGTGCTCGCTGCCGAGCAGGTCAAATCCTGCGTTGCAGAATGCACTGACTGCGTGGAAAACGCTGTATTTTATGCCCTTTGCCCAGCCGAACAGCGGGACGAATCTCACTGCAAGCATTGCGGCTCCGATCGCCTCGGCGGAAAACGCAAAGGTGACGACCTTTTTTGAAAACGGAATCAACCCGTCTGCGGTGCTGAGGTTCATCGATTTGATAAAAATCACTCGCTCCTTGGGGGAAACGTGCCGCTTGAGAAGCACCGAAAATATCATTGCGAGGGACATAAATCCGAGTCCGCCGACCTGAATCATCGCAAGGATGACGCCCTGTCCGAATCCCGACCAATATATACCGGTATCAACCGTTGTAAGCCCCGTGACACAGGTTGCGCTGGTGGCGACGAACAGTGCGGTAATAGGGCTTGTAAACTCGCCCGATGCCGATGAAACGGGCATACACAGCAGTATTGCGCCGATGCCGATGATCGCCATAAAGCCAAAAATGATGATGTTTGTCGGGGAGAGTATTCTTTTGGGCGCAATATTTTTTATTAACGGCGTGCGTTTGGTAATTGGTGCCTTTGCCGCCAAGAAATCACCGCCTTTCGGGTTAATAAAACAACTACGGAGTCCGAGAAAACAGACTCCGCAGCAATAGCTTTATGTGTTTATGCGCCGGTGACTGACTCGAGGTAATCGGCTATCTTATCTACGGTTTTGAGTCCTACGGCAACATCGTCGGGAATGATAATGTTAAGGGTATCCTCAAGGGTCATGAGCATTTCAACAATGTCAAGGCTGTCTGCGCCGAGATCCTCGATGATAGCATCGGTATCTTTGATATCGGCGGCGTTGATTCTAAGCTGTTTTGCAATAACTTCTTTTACTCTGTTTATCATAAAAAAGAATCCTTTCCGAGAAATGAGATAAACTTCTCTCCCTGCTATGATAATTGATAAAGCGAAAAAATTCAAGAGTTTTTGAAAACTTTTTTTGTTTTTTGCGTTCATTTGTGCCGTTTAGGTTGACTATATGAAAGATATATGTTAAAATATTATATTACTGGGGGGAGTGGAGTATGACGATTCTCGGAATAGATCCCGGACTTGCCACCGTAGGCTTTGGGATAATCGAAAAAATCGGAACCAAATACCGTGCCATCGAGTACGGCGCTATCATCACAAAGCCGCATCAGCTTCTCGAAAAACGCATCAATGAGATATTTGAGGAGGTGTCGGCGCTCATCGAGCGGCACAGGCCCGATTGCGTTGCGGTGGAGGAGCTTTTCTTCAACAGCAACGTCACTACCGCCATCGACGTGGCGCAGGCGAGAGGCGCTGTGCTTCTTGCGGCGTACAGGGGCGGCGTTGATATTTACGAGTACACCCCTCTTGAAATAAAAAGCTCGGTCGTCGGCTACGGCAGAGCAGAAAAACAGCAGGTCCAGTATATGGTGCGCCTTATGCTGGGTCTTAACGAAACACCAAAACCCGATGATACCGCCGATGCGCTTGCCGTTGCTCTCTGCCACGGGACGAGAAGCGGCGCATTGGGATAAGGAGATACTATGATTTACAGCCTCAGCGGAACACTTATACATCTTACGGGCGAGTTTGCGGTAATCGAATGCTCGGGCGTGGGCTATAAGCTCGGCGTTTCGGCTTCGACCGCATCACGGCTTGCGCCCTCGGTAAACAAAAAAGCCACGGTTTATACACATATGGCGGTCAGGGAGGACAGCGTTGAGCTTTACGGCTTCGTTTCGGAGGAGGAGCTCGAGCTGTTCAAGCGGCTCATCTCGGTTTCGGGAGTGGGCCCCAAGGGTGCAATGTCCATTCTCGGCACGCTGGGTGCGGACGGGCTTCGCACATCGGTTATCCACGGCGATGCCAAATCTATATCCTCGGCGCAGGGCATCGGCCCCAAAACGGCGCAGAGAATTATTATAGAGCTCAAGGACAGGCTCGCCCAGGGCGGTGCCGTTGAGTTCGAAACGGGAGTGGTTTCCGGCGGCGAAAAGCAGAGCCAGGTCATCGATACCCTTTCGCTCTACGGATTTTCGAGAGCGCAGGTCGTCTCGGCTCTCAAAAAGCAGGATATGTCGCTCCCCATTGAGGAGCTTATCGCCGATACGCTCCGTGAGCTCGGAAAGGAGGGCAGACTCTAAATGCCTATCAATTCAAAAACTCCCGATTACGGCGATTCCTTTGATTTTGAAAGCAGAATAACCGCAGCCGAATATACTGCGGAGGATGTTGACAACGAGTTCTCGCTCCGCCCAAAAACTCTTTCGGAATACGTCGGACAGCAGCAGATAAAGGACAATCTTTCGGTATTCATCAAGGCCGCCGCCGCAAGGGAGGAGGCACTTGATCACGTACTGCTTCACGGCCCTCCCGGCCTCGGAAAGACTACTCTTTCCTGCATTATCGCCGCAGAGCTGGGGGTAAACCTCAAGGTTACCAGCGGCCCCGCTATCGAAAAGGCAGGCGACCTTGCCGCCTTGCTCACGACTCTTGAACGGAACGATATTCTTTTTATTGACGAGATACACCGTCTTCCCAGACAGGTGGAGGAGGTGCTCTACCCCGCAATGGAGGACAGAGCGCTCGACCTTATGATGGGCAAGGGCCCGTCGGCAAGGTCTATCCGCATTCCGCTAAAGCCCTTTACGCTTATCGGCGCAACGACGAGAGCCGGCCAGCTTTCCTCGCCGCTCAGAGACAGGTTTGGAATGTCCTTCCGGCTTGAGCTTTATACTCCCGAGGAGCTTGCGCTCATCGTTACACGCTCGGCAGGCATTCTCGGCACACCCATCACCTCCGACGGCGCCTATGAGATTGCGCTCAGGTCGAGGGGAACTCCCCGTATCGCAAACAGGTTTTTGCGTAGGGTGAGGGATTTTGCCACGGTCGAGGGAAGCGGAGTTATTGACAGAGATATTACACGCACCGCGCTTATTGCGCTTGAGGTTGACGAGCTCGGACTCGATTCGGTTGACCGCAGGATGCTTACCGCAATCATCAAGCATTTCGGCGGCGGTCCCGTGGGACTCGATACCCTTGCCGCAGTTACGGGCGAGGAGGCAGTTACACTCGAGGACGTTTATGAGCCATATCTGCTCAGACTCGGATTTATCAACCGCACCCCGAGGGGCAGGTGCGCCACGCCCGATGCTTACAGGCATATGGGATTTGACCTTCCTGCAGGCTCTGCCGCAGGAAATTCACAGGTCGGTTTTGATTTTTGATTAAGGAGTAGCCTATGTTTTGCGCCGATAATTGGAGCGAATACAGACTTTTGGATGCCGAAAACGGCGAGCGGCTTGAGATGTGGGGGGATTATATCCTCATCCGTCCCGACCCTCAGATCATCTGGGACGGCGAGCGAGCTTCGCCTTACTGGAAAAAGGCGCAGGGAATATACCGACGTTCACGCTCGGGCGGAGGCGAGTGGGTTAAAAAGGACGTGCCCGAGGAATGGACTATCTCGTACGGCGACGCCAAATTCCTGCTTTCGCCTATGGGCTTCAAGCACACGGGACTGTTTCCCGAGCAGGCGGCAAACTGGGATTGGTTTAGTGAGCTGATACGCTCGTCGGGACGGCAAATAAGAGTCCTCAACCTTTTTGCCTATACGGGCGGCGCATCGGTTGCGGCGGCAAAGGCGGGAGCATTCGTTTGCCACGTCGATGCATCCAAGGGTATGGTTGCCAGGGCAAAGATAAACGCTCAGATGTCGGGCGTGCCTGCCGACGGGATAAGATATATCGTGGACGACGTTTTTAAGTTCGTCGCACGTGAGATACGCCGCGGAAATAAATACGATGCAGTAATCCTCGACCCTCCTTCCTTCGGCAGAGGTCCGTCGGGTGAGAAATGGGTTATAGAGGAATGCCTTGACGGACTGATGAAATCGGTTGTCGAGGTGCTCTCGGACGAGCCGCTTTTCGTGCTGCTCAATTCCTATACGGGCGGTCTTTCGCCCTCCGCCAACGGCTACGTGCTTGCAAATGCGATGCGTAGGTTTGGAGGACGGGTTGTCAGCGAGGAGCTTGGTCTGCCGGTTGAGAGCAGCGGTCTATACCTGCCCTGCGGTGCATCCAGCCGTTGGACACCGAGATAACAAAAAAAGGAGCTATAATGGCTTTTATCGAATTAAAAAACGTTTCATATTCCTACCGCCCCGAGGACGGACGTGTGCTCGACGGCATCACGTTTTCGGTTGAAAAAGGATCGTATACCGCAATTCTGGGCCATAACGGAAGCGGGAAGAGCACTCTGGCAAAAATAATATGCGGTCTTTATCTGCCCACCGAGGGAAGCGTTACGGTTGACGGATTTGATACCTCGGACGAGGAAAATTCCTACGAGATAAGGCGCAGGTGCGGTATGGTGTTCCAGAATCCCGACAACCAGCTCGTAACGAGCATCGTGGAGGAGGACGTTGCCTTTGCGCCCGAGAATCTCGGTCTGCCCCGTGAGGAGATACGCGGGAGGGTTGACGAGGCACTTGCCGCCGTCGGTATGACCGAGTTTGCACACCGTGCCACGCACAAGCTGTCGGGAGGTCAAAAGCAGAGGATAGCCATTGCGGGAATGCTTGCGATGGGTCCCGACTGCATAGTATTTGACGAGGCGACCGCTATGCTTGACCCAACGGGCCGAAAAGAGACTGCCGCCGCAATGAAAAGACTCAACAAGGAAAAGGGCATTACCGTAATTACCATTACGCACCATATGTCGGAGGCGGTAGAGGCGGACAGGATAATTATCATAAGCGAGGGACGTGTTGCCGCATCGGGCACTCCTGCCGAGATTTTTTCACAGGTCGAAATGATGCGTGAGGTATCGCTTACGGTGCCTCAGGTTGCCGAGCTGTTTCATCTGCTCGAGCAGGACGGACATCCTATGCCGAGAGGCGTGCTTCATACTATGGATGCCGCCGATATTCTTGAGTCCTATATCAGAGGAGCAAAATGAACGCAATCGAGCTAAAGGGAATCAGCGTGACGTACGGAGAGGGTACGACCTTCTCGGTATCTGCGCTCAAAAATATAAATATTGCTTTTCCCGAGGGACGTGTGACGGGAGTTATCGGCCATACGGGCAGCGGCAAGAGTACCCTTGCAACGCTCTGCAACGGTCTTATAGAGCCGAGCGAGGGTGAGGTCCTGCTTTTTGGCGAGAATATCCGTGCGGGCGGAAAGGTTCCACCATCCGTCAGGGCAAGGGTGGGACTTGTGTTTCAGTATCCCGAGTACCAGCTTTTTGATGAGACGGTCGAGCGTGATATCGGCTTCGGCCCACGTAATATGGGACTGCCCGAGGATGAGGTTGCCGAGCGTGTACGGCTTGCCGCCGAGTTTTGCGGAATAGGCGAGCGTGAGCTGCGTGCATCTCCGTTTGAGCTTTCGGGAGGGCAGAAGCGCAGGGCGGCAATAGCAGGTGTGCTTGCAATGCGGCCCCAGGTGCTCGTGCTTGACGAGCCTGCCGCAGGGCTTGACCCAAAGGGCAGGGAGGAAATCCTCGGAGGGCTTCTCTCGTACCGTGAAAAATACGGTGCAACCCTGATTATCATCTCTCACAGCATGGAGGATATTGCAAAATACTCCGACGATATTCTCGTGCTCAAAGAGGGCGAGGTCTATATGCAGGGCACCGTTGAGGAAATATTTATGCAGGCGGAGAGGCTTTTTGATGCTTCGCTTGACCTGCCGCAGATAACAAAGCTGTTTGTCGAACTGAAAAAACGTTCTGTATGCGACAGCACCGACATCTATACCGTCGGCTACGCAAAAAAAGAGATAGAACGGATTATCAAGGAAAATAAGAATGCTTAAAGACGTCACCTTCGGGCAGTATTATCCCGGTGAATCATTGCTTCACCGTACCGATGCCCGAATAAAAATATTGATACTTATCGAGTACATTGTGCTTGTGCTTGCGGCAAAAAGTCTGCTTGCGGTGGTAATCTCGGTATGCTTTGCGCTGTTTACGGTGCTCTGCTCTAAAATTAAATTTTCGGTGCTGCTCAAGTCGGTCAGACCTCTTGTTTTCGTTCTGGTTTTTACCGGAGTGATCAATATCTTCTTTGCTACGTCCGACAGCGCACCGCTGTTTGAGCTCGGCTTTATCAAAATATACACCGAGGGTATTGTAAAGGCGATCCATATGATCGTCCGCCTGCTGTTGCTGGTGCTCGGCTCGGGCGTACTGCTTTCGTTTACCACACAGCCTCTTGAGCTGACCGATGCTATCGAAAGACTGCTCTCACCCCTGAAGGCCATCAAGGTGCCGGTGCACGAGTTTGCCATGATGATGTCTATTGCGCTGAGATTTATACCTACACTTATCGAGGAAACAAACAAAATTATATCCGCGCAAAAGGCAAGAGGAGCCGATTTTGAAACGGGCAGTATAATCAGCCGTGCAAAGGCATTGCTCCCCGTGCTCATTCCGCTTTTCGTTTCGGCGTTCCGCAGGGCGGAGGAGCTTGCTGATGCAATGGAATGCCGTTGCTACAGGGGCGGCAAGGGACGTACACGCCTCAAGGTGTCAAGAACCACCGCATCCGATTGGGTGTTCCTTGCGCTTACGACGGCAACTGCGGCAGGAGTGTTTTTTGCAAATCGCTTCATTGTTTCGGGGGTGTTCGGGCTGTGAGTTATATTCTCAAATTGGCTTATAAGGGCACGGCATACTGCGGCTGGCAGGTTCAGCCCGGTCTCAGCACGGTTCAGGGCGTTTTGCAGGATGCCTGCGAGAGGGTGTTTGGCTACCGTCCCGACGTGACAGGCTGCAGCCGTACCGATTCGGGCGTCCACGCAAAGGGCTTTATTGCCCGTGTCGATGCCGACGGAGTGCCCGTGGACTCGCTTCCTCGTGCGCTCGGCTCGGTGCTTCCCGGGGATATCTCGGTGCTGGAGGCGTCCTGCGCGTACGAGGGCTTTCACCCGAGGTATGATGCCATTGGGAAGGAATATATCTATACAGTACGTAACAGCGCCGTGCGTGATCCGTTTACCGATGATTTTTGCCTGCTTTACCGCCGTCATATTGACGAAAAAACAGCGGATGCCACCGCAAAGGAGTTTATCGGCAGGCAGGATTTTGCGGCTTTTATGGCAACGGGCTCAAAAATAACCGATACGGTACGCACCGTGACCGAGTTTGACGTTACCCGTGACGGGGATTACGTTTATTTTAGGGTATGTGCCGACGGATTTCTCTATAATATGGTCAGGATTATGGTCGGAACGGTTATCGGCATAGCCGCCGAGGGCAGGGAGGTCTCCGTGAGCGAAATTATTGCCTCACGCAACCGTGCAAACGCAGGAGCTACTATGCCCGCCAAGGGACTGTGCCTGAATCGGGTTTTTTACGGAAAGGAATTTTAGATGGGAGCTTTTTCGGTCTTCAAGGACAGGAAATCCAAAAAGAATAAAGAAACTCCGTCTGTTGAGAGCCACTATATCAGGCTCGCAAAAATAACGGCTTTTTCAAAGTATTTCGTGCTGCTGCTGTTGATACTGTTTGCCGTGTACGCATTTTCGTTCCACTCCGACGTTGTTACGATGGACAATTTCAGGTATATGCTCAAGTTCATCAACCTCGGTGAGGAGGCGGAGGCAACGGAGGGAAGCATAATTACCTTTGACACGCACGAGAACAACAAAGGGCTTTCCTTCAAGGGTGATATGTGCATTTATAACGAGAACACCGTCACTATTATGGGCTGGGACGGCGATGTACTTGCCGGCGGCGAGCTCGGCTATGATCATCCGAAGGCGGTCGAAAACGGCAAAAACGTTTTTTGCTGTGATATAGGCGGCAACGAGCTGAGTGTGTATACCTCGATCACCAACGTTCTGGTGCAGACCTACGATTATCCCATAAGCTGGATTGCGGCTTCCGAAAGCGGAAATTATGCAGTCGTCAGCTCCACAAAGGGCTATCGGTCGGCAATATTCGTGTACGATATTCATTTCCGCAACATCTACACTCTGCAGATAAGTGACAAATACGTTGATTTTATTGATATGACTGCGGACGGAAATTATTTCTACACGCTGTCACATCACTCCTCGGGCGGTAATCTGGTTACGCAGGTTTCGAAATACACAGTTGCCAGCACCGACACAAGGCCGCTGTTTACGGATGAATATATCGGCGAGCTACCGCTCGGTGTTTACTGTACCGATTACGGCTATGCGGTGCTGACGAGCGGAGGAATACGTACCTACGACGGCGAAAACAACCTCATCGGGTTCGTGCCGTCGAAGGGCAGGGAGATACTTTCCTGTCATATCGGAAGCAGATACAGCGTGCTGGCGTTTGGCACCGAGGGGCTATCGGGCGGTAACGAGCTGAACGTTTACGGCAGCGATGGAAAGCTCGTTTCCTCGCGTGAGTTTTCGGCAACTCCTGCCGATTATACCGTAGCGGACGATATGCTGTATACCGTTTCGCAGGGGGTGCTCACGGTGGTGGACCTTACGGGCAACACCGATGACGTCAGCTATGACGTTTCTACCGACATAACCCACCTTGTAACCGACGACGGACGGCTGATACTGTTCTCGCCCTACAAGGCGGAGATATTTTCAAAAAACAACTATTCGGAGGCTGAACAATGAGCTGGATTCTTGACGTTATTATTCTTTTGATAATTGGATTTACGGTTTATTTTGCTACCAAAAACGGTTTTGTAAAAACCGCTATGAGTATGCTTTCTTTTGCGCTTGCCGTGCTTATCACCGCACTGCTCGTCACTCCCGTGACAAACGCATTTATGGAGTCGTCGCTCGGCGACAGCGTTACCGAAAAGATCGCTCCCGTTACCGAGCAGTTTGTCCGCGATACTCTTTCGGCAACCGAGCTTGACTCGGGTGTGGTTGACAACGCCGTTGTGGAAAAGCTATGCTCCCTTACAGGCATTGATCCCGACGAGCTGCTAGAAAAGCTCAACGACAGGGGGGACGCTGCCGATACGGCCGTCTCGATCATCGATAAGGTTACCTCGGTAGTGGTACGCACGGTGGTCACGGTTATTGCCGCAGTTATTATATTCGTGATTTCGTTGATTCTGCTGTTTATCGCAACGAGAGTTCTTGATAAGGTGGCAAAGCTTCCCCTTCTCAAAAGCGCAAACAAGCTTCTCGGCTTTGCGCTGGGCGTGGTGCTTGCACTGGTCAGAATCTGCCTGTTCTGCGGCGCAGTAAAGCTGCTTATGGACTACAGCCCCCTTATCGGGAATGATTTCATCTCCTCTCTCGATGCCGAAAAAACTCTGCTGTTCGGCATATTCTCGGGCATCAATATTTTCGGATTCGTATTCTAAACCAAAGGATTTTTTGCAATGAACAAGTATCTTAAACATACACCAAACATTTTGTCGGTCATACGACTATTAATGATCCCGCTGTTTGTCTATGCGTATTTTAACTATGAAAGGCATTGGAGCGCCGTTATTTATATAGTTGCCTGGGCAACCGACGTGCTTGACGGATTTCTCGCCAGGCGCTTTAATTGGATCACCGATATCGGCAAGTTCATCGATCCGCTTGCCGACAAGCTGATGCAGATAGCCGCCGCGGCCTGCTTTTCGATCACCGACAGGATATTCCTTCTTCTGCTCATCCCTACCGTTATCAAGGAGCTGGGTATGCTTATCGGCGGACTTATCATAATCCGCAGGGCAAAGGTCGTTCATCAGGCTCACTGGTACGGAAAATTTGCCTCTGCCGCTCTTTTTGTGGGATCGGTTGCGGTTATGCTTTTCGGAAAGCCGGGAGTAGTCAATACCGTTATATGTCTTTTGATGTTTGCGGTCATTATTTTTGCGACTGTGATGTATTATTTCAAGGACTTTAAGGGTAAATATAATTTGAGCTTTTTCAAAACCGAGAGGTGACCTGTTTTTATGAGATTCAGAAGATGTTCCAGATGTAAGGTAAAGCCTGCTATTATATTCGTTCAAAAAAACGTCGGCGGCAAGATAACCGGCGAGGGCTATTGCATAGAGTGCGCTCAGGAGCTGGGCATAAAGCCTATTGACGATATTATCAGCCAGATGAATATGAGTCCCGAGGACATTCAGGCACTCAACGAGGGTATGGCAGATATGATGCCGCTTGAGGGTGACGATTCGGACGATAGCGGAAGAGCTCCCTCTATCGACCTCTCCTCGTTTTTCGGCGGACTCCCTGCCGATAAGCCGGGCTCCGCACAGGGCGAGGGAGAGGCGGCGCCTCCTCCCAAGGCAAAACCGAAAAAGAACGCACCCAGCTTCCTGCGGGACTACTGTATATGCCTTACTCAGAGAGCAAGGGACGGAAAACTCGACCGTATAGTAGGACGTGACAGCGAGCTTGAGCGTGTCATTCAGATACTCACACGCCGCCAGAAGAACAACCCCTGCCTTATAGGTGAGCCGGGCGTGGGCAAGACGGCTGTTGCCGAGGCGCTTGCACAGAAAATAATCAGAGGCGACGTACCTTTTAAGCTCAGGAATAAAGAGGTTTATCTCGTCGATATGACTGCTATGGTGGCAGGCACTCAGTTCAGAGGTCAGTTTGAAAACCGTATGAAGGGACTTATCGACGAGGCAAAAAACAGCGGCAACGCAATACTTGTTATCGACGAGGTGCATTCAATTGTCGGCGCAGGTAATGCCGAGGGCGGTATGAACGCCGCAAATATTCTCAAGCCCGCACTCAGCAGGGGAGAGATCCAGCTTATCGGTGCAACCACGCTCAACGAGTACCGCCAGTATATCGAAAAGGATGCCGCACTCGAGCGCAGGTTCCAGCCCGTTATGATAAACGAGCCGTCTGTTGAGGACAGTATCGAAATTCTTAGGGGCATCAAGGGCTATTACGAGAGCCATCACGGAATCACCGTGCCCGATAGCCTGCTCAGGCGCATCGTGGTGCTTTCGGAGCGTTATATTACCGATAGATTCCTGCCCGATAAGGCAATCGACCTGCTTGACGAGGCATGCTCCAATATGGCAATGCACTCCGCCGTTATAAACGAGCTTGCATCCGTAACCGAGGAGATATCCCGGCTGAACTCCGAGCTTACCTCCATTGAGGGCAAGGAAAACCGCGAGGAGGACGATTACCGCCGTATTGCCGATATAAAAACCCTCCTTATCCAAAAAAACGATCGGTTTGACACACTCTCGGCAGAGAGAGATAAGCTCCGCCTTACCGATAATGACCTTGCAAAGGTCATCGAGGTTTGGACGGGTATTCCCGCATCGGGCATTTCGGAAAACGAGTTCGAAAAAATCGACCGTATGGAGGCCGAGATCAAAAAGCGCATCGTCGGTCAGGATGAGGCGGTTTCCTCGGTTGCAAAAGCGATCCGACGCTCGCGCGCAGGCATTTCGTACAAAAAGAAGCCGGTTTCCTTTATCTTTGCAGGAAGCACCGGCGTTGGAAAGACCGAGCTTGTAAAGGTGCTTGCATCCTATCTGTTCGATTCTCCCGAGTCGCTTATAAGGCTGGATATGAGCGAGTTTATGGAAAAGCATTCGGTGTCCCGTATTATAGGATCGCCTCCCGGCTATGTCGGCTACGACGAGGCAGGTCAGCTTACCGAAAAAATCCGCCGCAAGCCTTATACCGTAATTTTGTTTGACGAGATCGAAAAAGCGCATCCCGACGTGATGAATATTCTGCTCCAGATTCTGGATGACGGCAGGATAACCGATGCACACGGCAAGGAGGTCAATTTTGAGAACACCGTGATTATTATGACCACCAATGCCGGAAGTACAGGTGAATCCTCGGTCTCGGGCTTTGGCGGAAGCAGGGTGAGCTCAGACAGGGACAGGGTGATGAAGGCTCTCGAGTCGTTCCTTAGACCCGAGTTTATCAACCGTGTTGACGAGATAGTGGTGTTCAACCGCCTCTCGGAGCAGAACTTCGTAAGCATTTGCAATATTATGCTGGGCGACCTCGCAGGCGTGCTTGCCGATAAGGGTATAACGCTGACCTACGGCGAGGAGCTTGCAGGATATCTTGCCGCAAAGGGTGCGTCCGAAAAATACGGCGCACGTAACCTCCGAAGGCTCATTCAGACCGAGCTTGAGGATGCTCTTGCGGCGCAGATCGTAGCCGCAAGGGACAGATCGATAACCTCGGCAGTCATTACTGTCCGTGACGGAACGGTCGAGGTGTTTTGCAGCTGACAAAAATTTAGTTATTAAAGGATATTCCGATGGCACAAAACGGGTATGAACAATTAAAAATAAAAACCGTTTCGGGCTCGGAGGACGAGAGCTTTACCTTCTCGCCCGAGGAAATGCAGCCTATCGAGGTTGCCGATGCGTTTGACAGCGATCTGGCGTACGGGCTCAGATCCAAGCAGGCAAAAAAGCGTTTGCACAGAACGGGACCCAATGATCTCAAAAAGGAGCTTCGCCTGTCATTCGGTGACAGTCTGCGAAAGCAGGTCAAGGGTGTAACGGGAGTATTTCTTCCCGTTGTGTCGCTGATAATGTATCTGTTTTGCCCCGATGAGAGCGTATATCTTATCTCGGCAATAGCGGCGGCGCTGCTTTTGCCCATCAACGCCTTTGCCGAGTACCGTGCTTCAAGGGCGCTTATCCTTCCCAGGAAATATTCATCGCTGCGAGTGCGCTGTACCCGTGACGGCAAGGAGTCGGTCATCGACAGCAGGACACTTGTGCCGGGCGATATTATTTATATCGAGCAGGGAGGAATGGTGCCTGCCGACTGCAGGTTGATATCCGATGTCGGACTGACCGTGCTCGAAACGCCCGTCAGCGGTGTCGAGGACAGTGTTCTCAAGGACAGCCGTTATCTTGCGTCTGACGGAAACGAGGCGGTGTGTATCAATATGATATACGCAGGAAGCATCGTTACCTCGGGCCACTGCACGGCTATAGTATGCCGTACGGGTGCCGATACGCTCATCAGGAGTATGCACGACGGAGGCGACGAATACACCCCCGGACTTTTGAAGTACGTCAAAAGGTTTGCATCTGCCGTTTCGATACTCTCGGTTTCTGCCTGTCTTGTACTGCTTGCGGTAGGAATTTTTGCGGGAGCCGATATTACCGAGCTGTTTGTCTGCGCTCTTGCGATAGGCGAGGCATCGCTTTGTGACAGTATGCTGTCGTTATGCTCGACAAGCCTTGCTTTCGGAGTAAGGCGGATGGCGCAGGACGGTCTCGTGGTGCGTAACCTCGGCTGTATTCACACGCTTGCAGGCGTTGATACTATGATGTGCGGACGTAATCTTGCATTCCCTCCCAAAAGGATATCGCTCACCGGGCTTTTCCTCTCGGGCAGGGTGTACGACCGTGAAAAACGACCCTCTGCCGACGTGCTTGAGCTGCTCAAGCTGATGCTCGTCTGCTCGGATGCAGAGAGTGTCACAAAAGAAGAAAAACGAAAAAAACACGGGCTTCCCGAATATCGCGGCACACCCATCGAAAATGCGGTAGTGGATTATTTTGACGAATGGAACGAGCCTATCGGTAATATCAGGGAGCAATACATAAGAATGGATGCCGAGTATACCGCATCGGGCGAGGTCGCACGTGTGCTTGCGCTTTATAAGGGACATAATACCGTTATACTCAAGGGCGCACCCGAGAACGTGCTTTCTCGGTGCGTGGGATATACTCTCGATGGCTCCGACTATAAGCTGAGCGACTTTACACGCAAAAAAATTCTGTCGTCTATGCAGGAGCTTGCACGGGTAAACGGATTTTTGATCGGTGTTGCCTGCGGTGAGACCGAGGCGGATAACCTGCGTGATCTCGATTCTGAGCAGCAGCTCATTTTCAAGGGCTTTATCTCCTTCTCGGGCTCGCTTGACCCCGGTGTTGCGGCATCGGTTTACCGCTGTACGGGCGCAGGAATAGAGACAGTGCTTTTGTCCGACGATGCCTATTATCCTGCTTATCACTCGGCAAAAAGCGCAGGAATCATCAATGACGAATCGCAAATTATTACCGCACCTCAGCTTCGTACCTGTGACAGGGGACTGTTTATCGCAAACTGTCCTCATTACAAGGTGTTCCTCGGTATCAACGAGGAGGAATGGCTGGATATTGCAATGCTCAAGCGGAATGGCGGACGTACCGTTGCCGTCACGGCGGAGCGGATAGGCGATCTTCCCGTGATGAAGGAGGCGGACGTTTCGGCGGTGCCCGTCGAATCCTGCGATACGCTTCGCCGGACAGCCGACCTTATTATGCTGGGAAGCGGCATCAACCATATTGCCGACGGTATTCTGAATGCCAAAACGGTGTGCAAGCGCATACGAGCTGTCACCAATTATCTCTTGGTAGGCTCGATAATGATGTTTATCGCAACGGTATTTTCGATGTGCTATGACCGCAGTATGGCGCTGAGGCTTCAGGAAATACTTATAGGCGGAATTTTGCTCAACCTTTTGTTTGCGGCGGCACTCGCCTTTTCACCCCGAAGCGTGCGGACGATAAAGGAACGGTTTTCGGAGGATTTCAAAAACCCGGCGCTGACCGATTTTATCTATCCGCTTATGTTCTCGATAGGTGCGGGAATTTTGCTGTTTTTCTGTTATGCCGCAACGAGATCGTATTTTTGCACTCTGCTTGCGCTCACCGTGCTTTTGTTTGCGTTTGCCTGCACGGCAGGAAGCCACGGCGGTGTGTTTGCGATCCGCCGTCTCGGTAACCGATTGCTGTGGACGAGCGGTGTTCTTGCCGCTTTTGTGCTTGCGCTGTGTACGATGACCTCGCTCGGAAAGAGCGTGTTCGGCTACACTGTGCCGGGAGCGGGAGCTGTTGTGTTCACCCTTATTGCCTGTATCGCCTATTGTGTTATCACAGAGGTGTTCAGATATATCTTTTATAAAGACAGGATGAGGAATCCTGCGGAAAGGAGCAAAAAATGATTACAAAGGATATGCTTGTAGGAGAGGTTCTTGATAAGAATCCCGAGCTCGCAAAATATTTTCTTGAGATAGGTATGCATTGTCTTGGCTGTCCTATGTCGCGCGGTGAGACTATTGCGGATGCCTGCAGAGCTCACGAGCAGGACGTTGACAGTCTTCTCGAAAAGCTTAACGCGGCTGTCTGAGCGTAACGACTGCAAGCGGTGCGGGCGCACCGCTTGCACTGATGTCAAAAAACGAAAAATTTTGATATACCGAAAGGAAATACTGTTATGTCTAAAGAAAAGAAAAAAGGCTTTTTTGCAGAATTCAAGGAGTTTATTTCACAGGGCAATATTCTTGATATGGCAGTCGGCGTTGTAATCGCCACCGCATTCAAGGCAATCGTTTCCTCTCTCGTGGCTGACATTATTATGCCCGTTATCGGCAAGCTCGTCGGCTCGGAGTCGCTTTCCGATCTCAAATACGTTCTCACTCCCGCAGAGCTGGATGCAGAGGGCGTTGAGGTGACTGCAGAGGTTGCCATTCGCTACGGACTGTTTATTCAGTACATAATCGATTTTCTTATCATTGCGTTCTGTATGTTCATCGTTATCAAGGTGTTTATGGGTATGCGTAAGCGCCTCGAGAACCTTCATAAGAAGGAAGAGGAGCCTGTAGAGGAAGCACCCGCAGCCCCCGCAGAGCCTACCGTTGAAGAAAAAACTCTTGCAACCCTTAACGATATCAAGGCTCTCCTTGAAAAGAAGTAAATGAGAAAATATCTTATAGGCATCGACGGCGGGGGCACAAAAACCGATTTTGTCCTCACCGATACCGAGCTTTGT
The DNA here is from genome assembly GCA_045587745.1 of Eubacteriales bacterium. Taxonomy (GTDB): domain Bacteria; phylum Bacillota; class Clostridia; order Oscillospirales; family CAG-382; genus Coliplasma. The sequence goes on from JAZNCU010000008.1 coordinate 20,062, forward strand.
GTTGTGTCCCGTGTGCTGGCAGGACGCTCCAACCCCAACGAGATAGGAGTGGATGCGGTTTGCGAGCTTATTACCGAGAGCACAGGCAGGCTTTTGGAGTCGGCAGGAGTGAGCAGTGACGATATTGCCGCAGTATTTGCCGGAATATCGGGGCTTACATCGGGCGGATATACCCAAAAGGTGCGCGATTGTCTGTCCGGTCTGTTCAAAAACGCTCGTTGCGATGCACTACACGACGGCATCAACGTGCTTTACGGTGCGTTTCCGCAGGGTGACGGCGTTTGCGTTATTTGCGGCACGGGCTCATCCTGCTTTGTAAAAAAGGGGAGCGATATTTACCGCATCGGCGGCTACGGCGCATTTGACAGGTGCGGTAACGGCTATGAGATATCGCTTGCCGCACTATGCCACGCACTCAGGGCGGCTGACGGCAGGGATGCAAAAACCCTCCTTTCCGAGCGGATTTGCGCAAACCTCGGCGGCGATATGATTATCGCTCTTGAGCAGCTTGTTAAAAAATCAAAAAAAGAAATAGCCGAGCATTGCCCGACGGTTTTCGAGGCGTCAAGGGATGGCTGTCCCACCGCGCTTAATATTATAAAGGAAAACATTGCTTATATCGCCGAGATGATTGAGGCATCGGGCAGGTATTTCGAGGGGGACTACAGCGTTGCTCTTGCAGGCGGCGTGTGGAGGGACAGTCTCTCGACCGAATTGCTTGCTTCGATGCTGCCAAAAGGCGTTAATCTGATTACCGACGGTCTTTCTCCGGCGGTGGGTGCTGCGGCAAAAGCAAAGCAGCTCTTGACATAAACCGTTAAAAGGTTTATTATTTAGGCAAAACCAATTATTTTCAAAACGAGGAATATTATGGATAACATCGAGGTCAACGAGCTCCGTACGCTCAGACATTCAGCATCACATATTCTTGCACAGGCAGTAAAGCGCCTTTATCCCGAGGTGAAGTTAGCTATCGGCCCTGCTATTGCTGAGGGTTGGTACTATGATTTTGATTTAGAGCATTCGCTGACTCCTGAGGACCTTGAAAATATCGAGGCTGAAATGAGAAAAATCTGCAAGGAAAAGCTACCGCTTGAAAGATTTACTCTGCCCAGAAACGAAGCTTTAGAGCTAATGAAGGACGAGCCTTATAAGGTTGAGCTTATTACAGAGCTTCCCGATAGCGAAGAAATTTCCTTCTACAAGCAGGGTGAGTTTACCGACCTTTGCGCCGGTCCTCATATGGACTCTACAGGCAGAATTAAGGGCAACGCTATAAAGCTTCTCTCGGCTACAGGTGCATACTGGCGCGGTGACGAGAAAAATAAGATGCTTCAGCGCGTATACGGTATCGCGTTCCAGAAAAAAGAGGAACTGGATGCCTTTATCGAAGCGCGTGAAGAGGCAAGACGTCGCGACCATAATAAGTTAGGACGTGAGCTTGGCTACTTTACAACGGTTGAGTCTATCGGTCAGGGCCTTCCTATCCTTCTTCCAAAGGGCGCCAGGGTTATTCAGCTTTTACAGCGCTGGATAGAGGATTTAGAGCAAGAGCGCGGTTATCTTCTTACCAAAACACCGCTTATGGCGAAACGCGATCTTTATAAGATTTCCGGACACTGGGATCATTATCGTGACGGCATGTTTATTCTTGGAGATCCGGACGATGAGACAAAGGAATGCTTCGCACTCCGTCCGATGACCTGTCCTTTCCAGTATCAGGTATATCTCAATAAAAAACGTTCTTACCGTGAACTTCCGATGCGTCTCGGTGAAACATCAACACTTTTCAGAAATGAAGATTCGGGCGAAATGCATGGTCT
>JAZNCU010000009.1:0-11799 GCA_045587745.1 Eubacteriales bacterium
GGGTATTGCAGTTAGGATACTCTCCGGCGGTAGTATATATGCCGACATTGCTGACCTTTGCGAGGATTATTCTGTTCAGATTACAGTTAATACCGAGCCCTTTGGTGTTGGTGTAGTTATGGACGTTACTGCAAGAATGTATGCAGATTCTACAACTGATAACAAATACCTCGCTGCTTTGAGAACAGCACTTAACGTAAACAAGCCTTCTTCCGCTACCGATACCAATAAGTCATTTACTGAGTTCTACGGCTACGTTATTGACCTTGCGTTCAAGACCAACGCCGAAACCTCCAATCTGCTCCTCCAGTATGAGGCAAAAGACCGTATCTATGCCGATAACAACAATGAGGCTACTATGGGCGGCGGCAGCACTATGACCTTCAGTACTGCTGACACCGGCTTCACTGTTGCAAAGATGGCTTCCCTTATGGGTAAAATCCGTGTCGTATTCTTTGACACCAGTAATTACACCATTCTTGCAAAAGCACAGCTTGATATCGGTACCGAGCTTGCCCCGAATTATACTGTTGGTACAGACGGCAGTGTTACTGCATATATCAAGCTCGTTGATGAAAACGGCGAATTCATTACTACTCAGACCGATGCCGCTATCACAAGTCTTGACCAGAACATTCAGAAGAACATCTCCGTTCTCGTTTACCTTGATGGCGCAAGTATGACCAATGCAGACGTTGCGGCAACCGCAGAGAATTCTCTCGTTGGCACCGTAAACATTCAGTTTGCAAGCAGCGCTAATCTCGTTCCTATGGAGTACGGCGGTCTCTATACTCCTGACGCAGACGCTGGTAACTAATTAAATCCACGGTCGGATCACGGTCCGATCACCAAACAGTAATTATATCCTTGCCCGTACAGAACGACCACTGTACGGGCAGGGAACCCATTATACCTTCAGAAAGGCATAATATGAACACAGCCGAACAAACAGTATACGTCAAAAAAAACAGGCCGAGCCGAAAAACGATGATACTGATATATTTGTATATCATTATCGTTATGTTTATTCTCTCGGTGGTTGCAACGTATACCTGGTTTGCGCTTTCCCGTACCCCCAGGGTCAGCAATATGGCGGTCAGTGTGTCCTCACGCTCAGGACTTGAGCTATCGCTCGATGCATCGGGTGATGAGTGGGGGAACAGCATTTCGTTCCTTGATATCGTCGATGAATCGGCGCCCCTGCGCCCTGTTACCTGGTCGGACGGAGACCAAAGATTTTATGCGGCAACCTACAATATCGGTGGAAGACTTACCGATAACTGGCAACCGCTTTCGGATGAACGCAACGCCAACCGCAATAACTACGAGGGCTATTACGTGCTCGGAACCTTCTATGCCCGTACGGGACAGGATGTTACCGTGTCGCTGACCCCTGCCGTGGAGCTTGAGGAGGGTGTTTCGGGCTCCGGAACCTACGTTATAGGAAAGCCTGTCTGGAACAGCGACAGTATAAGTCATGATAATGCCGGACAGGGAGCCGAAAACGCAATCAGAATCGGGATAAGAATTACTTATCTCGACGAAAACGGAGAGCCGCTACCCGACAGCTCGCTCTTTTATATCTACGAGCCAAACTGCGATTCCCACGTTGACGGCTCTGTGGGATACGTAGACACTCCGTCGATAGACATCCGAGAGACGCTTGTATCCCCCGAATATTTGATAAAGCAAACCTATTCCTCCTGGATAGAGTCCGATCCCGTCCAAAACGGGGTACTGATCAATTCGTTTGGTGAATTCACGTCCGACACCGAGCTGTTTTCACTAAAAAGGGATCAGATGGCGATGATCAGTCTTTATATCTGGCTTGAGGGTCAGGATATCGACTGTACCAATGAAATAAAGGAAGCACAAATCCTTGCAAATATCCAGTTTGTAGCAGAACCCGATAATCAATCCGGTCTTGACCCGATTGAATAATGATTTTGAAGAATATGCCTGACAGGCTTGATATAAAAATAATATTTTCAATAAACGCTTTATGCGAAAGAAGGAGGCTCCACATGTCTGAAGAGCAGGTAAAGGTCGAAGTATCTTCAAACAATGAGAAACCCGCAAAGAAAAAATCCGCAAAAAAGGTTATAAACACCGTAGTAAACGTTCTTCTCGTGGTTACGATTATAATTGCGGCTATCTGCACGTTTGTATCGTTTGTGACTACGTCCGGAAACGGTGTTCCGAGCATTTTCGGACTGCGATTGCTGTCTATCCAAACAAATTCAATGTCTGATACATTTGATGCAGGCGACCTAATTATTTCGGTTGCAATTGACGACCCGGCGGAATTACGTCCGGAGGATATCATTACCTATTGGACGATCATTGATGGCGAGCGTGTATTGAACACCCACCGTATTACCAATATTTACGATGGCGGCGGATATTACATTTTTGAAACCAAGGGTGACGGTAACGATAACGTCGACCCCCTGACTGTTCACGAGTCCGAGCTTATCGGTCAGTACAAATTCAGAATAAAGGGCGTAGGTAAATTCTTTGATTACCTGCAGACAAGCACCGGATTCCTCCTTATTGTTTTGATACCCGTACTTATATTCTTTATTTTCCACCTCGTTCAGTTCTTCCGTGTATTGTTTGAGTATCAGAACGTTAAAAACCGTCTTAAATACGAGCAGGAACGCGGAAAAACCGAGGATCTTATTGCACAGCAGAACGAGGAAAAAGCACGGCTTGAAGAGGAACGTGCGCGCATAGAGGCGGAGCTTCGTGAAAAATTGCGTGCCGAGCTGCTCGAGAGCATGGCAAAGGATAAGGAAGCTGAGGCTGAGGCTGTTCAGGAAGCTGCTGACAATACCGATTCCGAATAAAACTGCGAATTTTAACAAAACATTTAGACTGCTAAGAGTGTGATATGGAAAACTTTTTGAGATATTTTTATCAGGATATTGTAAGAGTGTTCGACGCATTTATCGGTATATTGACATCGATATGGAATTTTTTGAATTTTCTCTTCAATTTCCCGATGAGAATGGAAATTATAAAACAATATGACGAAACGTTTTCCACGAGCGAGTGGATATTGATGCTTGTCGTAAATATCATCCTTTTGGCGCTTATGGTGCTGTTGATATTCGGAGCGTACAAGCTCATTAAAAAGATTTTTCGTTTCAGAATTTCACCAAAAAAGTATGATGCTGTCGTTAAACAGGTTAAACAGCTTCAACGCGACCTGATTCGTGCCAATTACGAAAAGGACCGCCTTTTGGCGATGAGACTCGCTCAGCTAAGTGGGGAAGAGGTAAACCCCTCGGAGCTTGAGGACGAAAACAAAGAGGACGAGGGCGATACCGAGGAGGCGGCTGTATTCAACCCCAATCGCAACACCTTGGACTCGCCGTGCGTAGATCCTGCCGAAAGCAGATTCTTCCGTCTTACCAACGTCGATAATTTCTACAAAACCGAGTACGTTGCACCCGTATACAATAACGATATTACCCTTGAACAGATTTGTAAGCTGTTCCGTGAATTTTCGGCTTCGCAGCTTGGGCTGTATTACGAACTGGATATGATCCGTTACTTTATCGCTTCGATGGGTACCACGAGGATCATTATTCTGCAGGGTATTTCCGGTACCGGTAAAACCAGCTTGCCGTACGCATTCGGCAAATTCGTTTCCAAGGATACTACCGTTGTATCCGTTCAGCCGTCCTGGCGTGAACGTACCGAGTTATACGGTTATTACAACGAGTTTTCACGCAAATATACCGAGACAGACTTCCTTCGTGCCATATACGAGGGCAACTATTTCCGTGATCCTCACATCGTTATTCTCGATGAGATGAACATCGCTCGTGTTGAGTATTATTTTGCCGAAATGCTTTCTATTCTTGAGCTACCGCTTCAGGAAGAATGGAAGGTCGATATAGTTACCGCCGTTTGGGATAACGATCCCTGTCTTATCGAAAAGGGCTCGGTTCGTATCAGCGATAATATTTGGTTCGTCGGCACAATCAATAACGACGACTCGACGTTTGCCGTTGCTGATAAAGTTTATGACCGTGCTATTCCTATCGACCTGGATAGCCGTGCCGAGGCATTTACCTGCGATCCTGTTGACCCAATAACCATTTCTACGGATCATCTGAACAATCTTTTTGATCAAGCAAAAGCAAGCTATATTATATCAGATGAAATTCTCGAAAAGCTGGAAACTGTAAATCAGTATATTATCCAAAAATTTCGCCTGGCGTTCGGTAACCGTATTATGAAGCAGATCCGTGATTTCGTGCCTTGCTTTATCGCTTGCGGCGGTACCGAGATTCAGGCAGTTGACTTTATACTTGCTAAAAAAGTATTGAGAAAATTCGAATCCTTAAGTATCGGTTTTATGAAGGATGAATTGACAAAATTCTCCAATTTCCTTGATAAAACCTTCGGTAAGAATACGATGGTTAACTGTAAGGAATACATAGAGATACTTAAGAAGAACAACTAACCATTAGGGAGCGCTTGCTGTGGCAGGAGAAAATAATTCCACAAAGCATATTGCCGGAGCCGAAAAAGAGCAGATCGACGTCATATACCAAAAATATGTTAAGGGCGTCGTTCGCGCACTCGGAAGCACTGAGTTTTACGAGTATTTTATGGCTGCCATCGCCGGTGCAGATAACGAGATCCAGTTTTCCAACCGAAGGATGGAAAAAATTGTCGATACCGACTGGATCGATGCGATTGAAAGTGCGCTGACCGGTTTTCAGAATATTATCGAAAATCCCCGTAACGTCATTCGCGAGGATGAGCTTATCGTTAACATCGCCAACGCCAAAAAGACGGGAAGTGATGTTGTACGCCATCTTGCTATGCACGCCTCCTTGGTCGAGGATTTTGATGAGGAAAGCGGTGACGTGCACCCCAACAGGGTAATGCAAAAATATCGCGAGGACTCAATCGGCCAGGTTTACGAGAACCGAGTGGTGTTTACGACGTTGGAAATGGCTTATCAGTTTGTGCGTATCCGTCACGATGCCCTGTTTGAGGCGATGAGCGACGAATTCGGCGCTAAGCTGAAGGTAAAAACCGATATGGAGAGCTCTAACGAATCGGTCCATCTGGATTTGTTTTTGCATATACGTGACACCGATAGTGCTATAGATACCGATGATAAGAACCGCGAGGTTTTTGACCGCATATCCCGTTTATACCGTATCCTTTCAATCAATATGAGCTCGCATTTTGCGCGCCATATGGCAAAATATCCGAGAATAAAGGGTAAGGTTACCAAGACTAACGTACTTAAAAAGAACAAGAATTATCATGCTATCCTTGAGCTGCTGGAGTTTCTCAGGGAATATGACAGTGTCGGTTATACGATAAAGATCATTGAGCAGAATCCGATAGTTGATGAAACCTTCCAAGAGGATATTTTCAGGAATACACTGTTCCAGTATCTCGTTCTGAAAAACCATCTTGAACGTGATAAGGACAGACGCTTGCCCACGCCCAAAAAGTCAAAAAAGCGTGTGCTTAAACCCAAATTTATCAAAGAAATTATTGAGGAGCTTACCGAGGACTACGATCTTCCCGATGTGGAGATCCGTAAGGTGCTTATCGAGGAGCTTACGAAAGAACAGCTTATGCGCGAGGAGGCGGCTGAAAGAAGGCGTCTGATCGAGGAGCGCGCACGCCGCAAGAAGGAAGAAGCAGACCGTATCCGTCTTGAAAAAGAAAAGGAAAGGGAAAGATTGCGTCTTGAGCGTGAAGCTGAAAAAGAACGTATCCGTCTTGAAAAAGAAGCCGAAAAACAACGACTTCTTGTTGAAAGGATGGAATTCGAGCAGGAAGAACGCCGCAGAAGCAAGCTTTTCAAGCAAGAGCTGGAGCGCTTTGCGAAACAGTACGAGGAACGGCTTGAGCTTCGCAGCGAGGAAGGCTCGAAAGAAATATTTGCTGCAGAGAATTTTGAGGATGCTGCATATATTGTCGAGGAAGCTGAGCGCATAAAGCAGGAAGAGCTTGAGAGAAATCGTCTGCGCCGTCGTGAAGAGATTGCCAAACGCCGGCGTGAGGAAGCTGAAGCGCGTCAAAAAGCACTCGATGAGGAAGCCGAAAGGCGTGAGCAACAGCGTATCGCAAAATTGGAGGAGGAAGCCCGCGTTCAGCGTATGCTGGATGAACAGCGCGAGCAGGAGCGACTCGAGCGTGAGGCCGCCGATAGGCTGTTAGTGGCTGATTTCATCAAGGAAATTACCTCTTTTACCGCAGGAAAGCAGGAACGCTTTTTGATTCGCCGGAACGAGGAGCGCAAGCGTGCAAAAGCGATTGCCGATCTCGAAAGCCGTAGACAAAAGCGTCGCAACGAGATAAACGAAGGTAAACTTAAGAACAGGAGAATTTGGTAAAAATGAGTGTCGTTTTCCGTAAGTTGGTGGCTACGATAGTAACGCTTTTGATATCCGTTACTATGGTCGTTGCAGTGACTTATGCCTGGATGACACTTTCTTCCGCACCTGCAGTTGAGGGGTTTCAAATCTCTTTAGCCGGCGGTAACACCATTCTCGTCGCCCCCGATTTTACTACAACCGTGGACGGCACAACCTACCATTATCCCGGATATTTTAGTGACAAGCTGATCTTTTCCAGATTCAGAGAATATGACTATCTTAACGAAATCGATGCACTTTTGCCGGTTTCAACGGCTGATGGTGTTAATTGGTTTATGCCCGCTTATTACGATATTCTTGACGAACAGGTAGTAAACGGTGATGCCTGTGTGGGCGATCTTAAGCCCTATTCGGCATTTTTCTGCGATACAACACTTTCGTATGCCAATCTTGCCGACAATACTGAGGCAAAGGGACACTATATCTATCTCGATTTTTGGGTAGTTTCTCCCGGAACAGATTATACGCTTCGTGTTTCACGCGGGGACGAAAACGGGGGCAGCTTTCTTGTCGAGATACCCGAGGTAGTGCAGGGCGAGGACGGATACGAGCTTGAAAAAACAGCAGGCAGTATTGCCGCATCTGCCCGAATAGGTTTTCTTGCAAACACCGTAAATATCACCGATAATACAATGCTGTATTACCAGAGAAGCCGTGGATTTGACAGCGATTATACCAGGCTGCGCGGAATTTACAGCGAAAGCGGCGATGAGTATTTTCCTATCGACAACAGGTTTTTGATATTTGAGCCTAACGGATCACTTCATATCAACGAGGACTATAACGGAACATATATTCCGACGTATCCTATCGGTTATCAGTATGGTGTTGCCGGTGAAACGGATATTCGTGACAGGCTGGCAGTGCAGCTGGTGAGCAGCTGGAGTGAAAAGAATGCCCAAACAATCACTCTTGATGAGATTTTTCAAACTGCTATTGCGGGCAAGGATGTTGCTTCTTCCGAGGAAGCAAAGGAAATTTTTGGAAAGTACCTTCAAAACCAATATAATCCTTATATTACCAAGGGACTGTTTGTTCGGAAGACGAGCTCGCTGTACGGCTTGGCTGCAGATGATGGCCGAGTTGACGTTGAGGAGCTTGCAGGTCTGAATCTTTCCGATGCTACCGAGGACACCTTTATCGTGGAGCTGGAAAAGGATGTTCCTCAAAAAATAAGGATGTTTATCTGGATTGAGGGACAAGATATCGATTATACTTCCGTTGCCGATACTTTGAGCTTTGCTGTAAGTATCGAATTGGCAGGAAGTAATGCTGACGAAGATGAGTAATAAGTTTCAATATAGCAATCTAAAAAAAGCATTATCGCTTGCATTATCTGTTTTTTTTGTTATAACGGTGTGCTTCTGCATTTTTGTGGCGGTACAATCAACGACACGCGGCTATGTCAGCATAGGCAGTACGAGCTTTTTCCGTGTTATCACGGGCAGTATGGAGCCTTCTATTTCGGTTGGCGAGCTTATTATGACAGATAACGTGGGGATTGATGAGATAGCGGTAGAAGATGTTGTTTGCTTCAAATCCAAATCTCCCGAAATGTTTGGTGCAATTATTACCCACCGAGTTATGGATATAAGGACAGCCGACGACGGAAGCACATTACTTGTTACCAAGGGTGATGCAAATCTGTCGGCGGATGCCAATTACGTTACCGAAGATAACTTAATCGGTAAAATGGTATGGTCATCAGGAGAAACTGCAATGTCAAATATTGTCGCTTTCCTTTCAAGCGGATCGGGCTTCTTCATTTGTATCGTGCTCCCGTTCCTTCTAATATTACTGATTGTTTTACGTGAGAACGCACGCTCTATGAAGCGGGATATAGACGTTCTTGTAAAGACGATGAAGGAGCAGGAACAGGCAAATGAGGCTGAGCAGGAGCCGCATATTGAACAAGAAGAATACGATCAGATGTACGAGCGAATTCGTCAAGAACTGATGGAGGAATTAAACAATAGCAATGAATCAGAACAGTCCTGACAAAAATCAAATATTTGGCGGACTTCTGAAGGGTTTGCATAAAAAGGTTGCATTCCGTGTCGCAATGGTTGTTCTGTCAATCGTGCTTGCGGCAGTTCTGGTCTTTTCCCTGACCGTTGCGTGGCAGACAAACGTTGTCCAAACCGGAGGTCTCTCCTTTTCTGCCGAAAGCTGGAATTTCAGCGGAGAGGTTTTGATTGAGGGCGATAACGTAATAATGTCACCCGGAGATTCGGGGGTTATTCCCTTGACATTAAAAAACGAGAGTCAGTGTTTGGTGGCGGCAAGCGTTACCGTTTCAAAGGAACAGATGAATGTCGCCAAAAACAGAATATATTTTTACGTTGAATCCAACGAATACCGAAACGGCGAGCCCGTTGAGCGCATTTACATCAGCTCTAAAAGAAGCTATACCTATACGATGTTCCCGTTCAGCGAGATCATTATTGATGAAAAAACGCAGAATCAGCCGAAGTTGAAATGGGAATGGGTATACGATAATCTCGGTTATTATGTTCTTGGAACTGTTACCGATAACGGCGGTGTTATGGTAGAAGACTATATATCGCCTATCATATACGAATATGATGAGCTGCTTACGACGTTTGATGAAAACGGCGATCTGAAAACGATCGACGGTATCATCGGTGTTGAAGAATTTCTTGTCGGATTTTCCTCTGCCGACGGATATGCCGGCACGATTGACGTGACCCAAAAAACCGCAGGTGGATTTTATCCCGTCTCAGTCAAAGACGGTTACGGAGTCTGGGCTTATCTTTGTGATTACAGCGAGATTCAAAAGGGAATATCTGATGATACTTCGTTAGGTATTACCGATGCTGTTTTGGGTAAAGTCAATTTGTTGATCTCCGGACAGAATAGCCGCGAAGAGGGAGTTCTGGTTTATAATGAAGAAAGCCTTATTGCTTCGCTTTCCACCCCGGGCGTAAATATCGTTACGCTTAATAACGATATTGAGCTCACTCAGCCTATAGTCAGCGATGTGTCGTCGATTATTATGATCGATCTTGACGGAAATACTATCACATCCAGCGCCGAATCCGTTGTTGACGTAGATAGCGGCGGCAAAATAATGCTTTACAACGGAGCTATCCAGGGAATCAACGAAACCAATGACGGAATAACGGTAAGAGGCGGCGAGGTCACCTTGGACAAGGTCAGCATTAGCAACGTTGCCGAGGGCATTGTTATTTTCGATCACAAGGACAGCAATTCTCTTGATTCAAGCGTTCATCTTACCGACTGCAATATCAATGCCGGCCTTGACGGAATTTGGATTTACGGCAATGGCGCTAAATCTGAGGGACTGGCAAAAATCGTTATCGAGAATTGCAACATTGTCGGTGAGAATTACGCAGGAGTGCTCTGTAACGGAACGTATTACGGCACCGATATAGATATTATAGGTTGTGATATAACAGGTTATTGGGCGGCTGTTTATTTCCCTCAGAAGAGCAGTTATTTGAGTGTGGACAACAGTACCTTGACCGGATATACCGGATTGGTTGTTAAGGGCGGATTTGTTGATGTTAACAATTCTGTCATTACGGGTAAAGGTGTACACACAGAGTTACCCGCAGACCCCGAAAAGTTGAGCTTGAGCGGTTGGACAGACACCGGAGACGGAGTATATCTCGAGGCTAACTATGTAGACCGTGAGATCTCAATTACTATTTCGGGAGCCGAAACTCAAATTCAGGGACTGCAGACCAATACTCAGGCGGTAAGGCTTTTCCCGATCGACCCCAATTATGCTCATGCGCAAATTGAAATCACAGGCGGTGTATACAATACCGATGTGACCGAATATTTGATGGAAGGCTATATTTGCAAGCTGCAGGACGGCAAATACGTTGTAACAAAAGAGGAAGCCGCAGAATAAATACTCTTGGCAAAGGAGCGGATCTTATGGATAAACAATCGAATATCCGCCGTTTGCTGCGTGCAATTCTTTCATTGGCATTGTTGTGTATTGCGCTTGCCTTAACCGTAGGAAACGCCTTGGGCAGATACAGCACAAAGGTACCCAATATTATCGGGTGCGCTGCGGCGACGGACGCAAGCCTGTACGTTATCGGATTGGATCCGTTTGAGGATAGCGAAACCGAAAGCAGCGATTCCGAAGAGAATTCCGCCCCGCCCGGCGAGATCAACGGGACCTCGGATGAGCTTGTTATCGACCGCAGTCAGCTGTTTACCTCCTCCGAATGGAGGACACAGGGCGGAGAACAGTATATTACCTTCACGGTTGCCAATAGTCAAAATGGTCAAGTAGCCTCCAGGGACGTGGCTTTCCGTATCCGAGTGGTGTTTCCCGATGCCGAAGATGAGGTATCCGATAACGAAGTCACCGATGGTGAAGTCTCGGATGCGGTTTCGGATTATATTTCCTTGAATTTTTCGTTGGAGGCGGACAACGGAAAGTTTTATTCCCGAATAGATAGTATACATCCCCAAACGTCGTTTTTTATTGAAAACGGCATCAGCGGTTGGATGTATCGATTTTGCGAAACAATTAATGACGAGGTTTTGTATACGCTCAGCGGTGGGGCATCTGATGAAATAGAATTTACTCTTTCAATACACGATACCGAATTTGATTGTTCCGGGCTGATGATATATATTGACAGAATAAGCTGAATGCTTATTGATGTCAGGACAGGAGTCGCTTATGAATGAAACAAAAATCAGAATAAACGAATATAAGCGTATGCTTCCGAAGCTTAGGGAGCGTGTTATTGCCGTGGCGCTTTTATTGGCTATTTCTGCCTCTATGCTCACAACCGTCACCTTTGCGTGGATTACTCTGTCCACGAACCCTGAGGTGACAAGCGTTAGTACGAGCATTACTTCCAACGGTAACTTGGAAATAGCTCTTGCATCGGGAGATAGCTCGCCCTGGGAGTCCAGAGTGGGTGACGGCGTTCTCCCGGATCTTGAGCGCAATAAAACATGGGGTAACCTTATCAACTTGTCCAGCTCGGAGTATGGACTTGATAACATTGTTCTCCGTCCCGCGCTGCTCAATAAGACCAATCTGATCGAGAGGCCGCTTTAGGGTCCTGTTTATCATGAATATGGCCGTGTGTATGATACGGAAACCAACTTCGGCTACGCTAAATGGGATTCCTTTATGAGCCGTTTCACCTCAACAACGGACGAGTTGTTTGAAAATGACCCGTTTGGTGTTCGTGCAATCACTTCTATGGAATACGGTGAAGCCGTTGATAATGCGGACGTCGTTGTTTACAACAAATATTTGGACACCATAACTGAAAGAAACATAAAGGTTAAAGATGCTTTTCGGGCAATAGCAAATGTGTCAGAACATCAGGCTGCGCTTCAGTCTTTAATGACG
>JAZNCU010000010.1:0-17594 GCA_045587745.1 Eubacteriales bacterium
CACACTTGTCGTAGACAAATGTGGGTCCTTTTCTGGAGCGGATTACGGGGTTCGAACCCGCTACCTCCACCTTGGCAAGGTGGCGCTCTACCAAATGGGCTAAATCCGCTGGTGCCTCCGGTCGGAATTGAACCAACGACACGGAGATTTTCAGTCTCCTGCTCTACCAACTGAGCTACAGAGGCATATATCGCTCCGCTACCGAAGCAGGGGAGCGATGGCGATTCGGATGGGGCTCGAACCCACGACCTCCAGCGTGACAGGCTGGCGTTCTAACCAACTGAACTACCGAACCGTTTTTGGAGCTGATGATGAGATTCGAACTCATGACCTCATCCTTACCAAGGATGTGCGCTACCGCCTGTGCCACATCAGCATCTCAAAAAGGATATTTTAATATGTAATTTGTAAAAGTGGAGGCGCCACCCAGAATCGAACTGGGGAATAAAGGTTTTGCAGACCTCTGCCTTACCGCTTGGCTATGGCGCCGTTACCTGCCTTTAACGCAAAAACCGTTTGGAGCGGATTACGGGGTTCGAACCCGCTACCTCCACCTTGGCAAGGTGGCGCTCTACCAAATGAGCTAAATCCGCATACATAGCTCAACGACTGTTAACAAAAGGGAAGTGGCGATTCGGATGGGGCTCGAACCCACGACCTCCAGCGTGACAGGCTGGCGTTCTAACCAACTGAACTACCGAACCGTATGTGTGTTAATCAGCGCGCTTGACTATAATATCATATAAGTTAGGATTTTGCAAGACCTTTTTCAAAAAAAATCGAAATTTTTTCAAAATATTTTTTCGGTATTTCCGCCCCCGTAAAAAGAGGGCGGAAATGCCTGTAAATACGTGGTTTTTAACTAATCAATCTCGATCCAATGCTTAATTCCGCCGCAGGAATTGCCCAGAATGTTGGCATCAATGCTCAATCTGACCGCTTCGCCTGCCTCGACGGTGATCTCGATTACCTCGCTTCTCTCATCAATTACGTCGCAAAACGGTCTGCCATCGGCAATTCGGAAATAATACCTGCCGTTCTTCTCGGTGAGCAGGCTTTTGTCAACTCCGTCAAAGGTGCTCTCAAGGCTGTCAAAGCTGTAAGGACCGGTGAGAGCCTTTGCTGTAAGAATACCACCGTCTTCGTCCCTTGCCATTACGAAAAGAACGCCGTTGTTGCCTCGCTTGAAGAACTTGAGCCTTCTCGCTCTGCTTCCTGCATTGACGAGAGTAAAGTTGTCGGTATACTGTACCATCCAGTTTCCGGTGTTGGCGCAGTCGCCGCTTGCATCGGCACGGTTGTTGTCGATAACTATCTCGTTGCCGTCGGTGTCAATGCAGTTGAATATCATCATATCGCTTCCGATAGCGTCAGCACAGCTATTGGGGTTGAGCGAGGTGTACCAATAATCCTTTTCGACAACCGATTCCCGCATTCTGTACTCGGCGTAAGGCGTGTTCTTTTTGGCGTAGTCGGGATCGCTGAGCTTTTTGTATCTTACGGGGAGCCGTCCCTGTGTGCTGTCATCAAAAACGAATGTCAGCTCCGACTCAATAAGTCCCGCAGTAGGATCAACGCCCTTGTACTGCTTGCTGTAATCGGTCATTTTCCCGGTCTTTTTGATGACACGGTAGGTTACGTAGCCTTGCTCCTTCGGCTCGGAGCGCACCTGAGCCGCATCGGTGTAGCAGTAGAACGTGCCTGTTGCCGTGCCACCCGAAATATCAAAAAGCACAGCGCCGTTAGCGCACTTGCCGTTGAGTATCGGTCTGTCGGCAGTATCGAACACGTTCACTCCGCCGTAGGCATCCGCACTCGTGCCGCCGAGAACGTAGATATATTCTCCTGCAGGCACGCAAAAGCTGACCGGCTCACGCAGGGTGGGGGTGTAATCAACGTAATCACAGCCTACGTAAATGGGATTGACCTCACCGCCGTCCAAAAAGTAATCAACGGGAAGCTCAAACCGGTAGTTGTAAAAATCACTCCAGGACCTCTGTCCCAGCCACTCGCCCTCGACCTGCAAGCCGATATTCTTTACCGTAACCGTAATATCGCTGTCCGAGGTGTTTTTAAGCTGATAGCCGAGATAAAATGGCTCTCCGGTGTGATTGGAATGCTCAAAGGTAAAAAATACGCTTCCGCTCAGCCCTTCGGTCCTGAGGATCGCCTCGCCAACGTCCTCGCTTGCAAGCATTTCGGGATTGTTGGAGTAAACGTAGGTGCCTCCTGCGCGCTTTTCGTATTTTACCTCGGTCACTCCGTCTGTGACGGTCAGCTCGGTCATTCCTGCACGGAATCTGTTGTCAAACGGCTGGCCGTTTGCAGCGTAATTACGTTTGGGAAATGTATAGCTGATTTTTTTGCTTCCGTTTTCAAGAACCGTTTTGTTTACTTTTACAGATTTAAGCATAATATCCTCCGAATTATTTTCCTGCGTAACCGTAGTACCATCTCGGACCGCACTTAACCGCAACGTACGATTGAGTTCCCTCGGAATTTCCGTCGACAACGGTCTTCATAGTAACGACCGCAACCTCGTCAATGCTGTCGGCATCTGCTTTTTGAGCGTATTTTGTGTAAACGCTGTTGAATTTATCGCTGTCCTTATCGTACCTGACGACCGATACCAGCGAAAACGTTATCTCGGAATCGAGATACATCGACGGTTTGTCTGCGTAAAATTTGTCGAGTGTGCTTTTAAGTACGCTGTCATCCACCAGCCTGCCGTCGTTGAGCGAGGCTTTTTGGTATTCGGATGCATAGTCGAGCATCCCATCGGTATCATAAAGCATAGAGGCCTCAAGATAACCCGCAACAGCCTTTTCGGGCGAGGAGGCACCCTGAACCGAGCTTGCGACAAAAATGATCACAGCGGCCAATACAAGCCCCGCGGCGACACATAGCGTGTATCTCAAAAACGCTTTTCTTTTGCCGTCCTTTTTTACTTCGGCAGGAAAAACAATCTGTGAATTATCCATTACACAACAAAACCTCTCTGTTAATTTTATTATACTATAACACAAAAAATACAAAAAAACAAGGCTGAAGCAAAGTAATGCTTCAACCCTGTCGGATTTTTTGCAGGTTCGGCAAAGCAATAATCAGTTGGACGTATGCTTTCCTATAATTTCATTTTTGAGCCTTTGTGTTTTTTCCATATATTCGGCGTATTCCTCCTCTGCCTGCGAAAGCTCTTTGTCGCCGCAAAGATTTCGTGAATAGCGAAGCAGGGTAAACAACAGCTTTGACAGCTTTTCCTCGCCCTCAAGCCTCATAATTTCGAGGCTCAGCCGTTCCTTCCGCTTTTCATCGGCATCTGCCTTCGCTTTTTTCAGCATATACGTGAATATCGCCGTGATAAACGTGCCTGTGATTCCTGCCGAGGAAAGAAGCAGTGCTATGAATTCGGTCACAGCTTCCCACATATTATCCCTCGTAAAGCAGGATGTAGATACAGTCGGTAAACAGGTCAACCATCCTCGTAAGAAGCGCCAGAGGATTTAGTGTCCTTCGTTTCACTCTTTTTTGCCTGAACAATAATATTCTGGGCGTAAACACTGCCTGCGGCGTACAGGATACCCTGTGTCACGCCCGAAAACAAAAGCTCAAATATCCCCTCGAGAGTTGAGGGAACGTATATAGGCAGCAAATAAGCGGTTGACAGCACGATTCCCAATGCGCCGAGTATCAAGGGTATATATTTATCGGCTATACTGCTCTTTTTTATTGCCTTTCCAACCAACCATAAAACGGGAATGAGGATATACAGCTCGGGCTTGAGATAGTTAGTAAGATTCATATTTCCCCCTTTATGCCATAGAACCCAATCGGAAAGTGCCGCCATTTTTGACAGCTTCATCGATATGCTTGCGGTATTCCTCGATACGTGCGGTCGAAAAGCCGAGCAGATAGCACGCCTTGTAAAACTCGTCAATCGTTTTGACGTGAGTATACACGTAGGTGAGCTGCAGGTCGGATGCGATCTCTCTTGCCGACCTTTTAATATAACTGCCGTCGCTCGATATCTGCGAATAGAACGAAATGTATTTTTGATACATCTCCTGATAATAGTCCTCTGCCTTATCGGCGACGCCCTGAACGAGAAAGCTTACGCCGTCAATGCCCGTGTAGCCGTAGCTTTTAAGGCAAAACTCAAGGTTTTTCATATATTCATCGTCAATATCGTAGTCGCTTTTCAGCTTTTGAAGATATCTGTGAACGGTGTAGTTCTGATCGCTGTATTCGATCGTATCTCTTCCGTCGCTTGCAAGAGCTACGATCTGCTTTGCCATATCCTTTGCCGAAACGCTGGGAACGTATGCACCGCTTTCGCTGTCGTCGGATGCACCTCCGCCATCGGTATCCTGATTTTTAAGCGATTCCTCGTAGAGCTTCGTCTGCTCGTCTGCCGCCTCCTTTGCCGCCTCTGCCTCGGCGAGCTTGGCAAGTGCGCTGACACGCTTTTCCGAAATATCGCTTGCCGCCTCCATGTAGTCGTTTTCAATTTCTGCACTTTTTTCGGAATACGATTCCGAAAGGTCGGCGAGCGAGGTAAGCCTTGAACGTGACAGCTCGGAGAGAGAATTACTTAGGTTAATACCCGAATTCAGCTTTGCCTGCGAAGCCTCGCCCGATGAGCCGAGCCCGCGTGACGAAAGAAACTGCATATAGTTCTTTTCCTCACGGCTGACGTCTGCTGCTGCGGTGTTTCGGTCCTTCAGGTAGGCTTTTTCAAGCTCGGCTTTTTGGGCATTGTACGATTCGAGTGCGTGTTGCTTGGCTTGTGTATAAAGCTCGGACAGCTTTTTTTCCTCGCTGTCATAGCCGTCGATCGCCGTTTTAAGAGATGCTACCGTTTGAGTGTATGCCATAGCGTGAACCCCTTTCTTTTGTTCTTGTTTTTATATAAAATTTCTTCATCACGATGTTGCCCTGTCCGAGAGTCATAAATTTTATCTTAAAGGGCGAAATGCGTCTTACAGGCGCACGTACGGTGATCTTGCGGCTGATGGGACCGGACTCCATATAGTCGTATTTTGCAAGCACCGTTTCGTTTCCGTATCCGTCTATACAGCTTACGGTAAGCTCAACCGTGCCGTATATTTCACCGTCAAGCACGACCTCGTACAAATCCGTTCTTCCGATTCCGTTGCCCGGATCGATAAAATTACTTGTCCAGCTGCATTCACCCGTTTCGTTGGTCGTGATACCTTCGTCAAGCCGGTACAGCCGGTTGCCGGTTGCCAGATAGATTGACGTATCGCAGGCGGCGGCTAAGCTACAGTTGAGTCCGTCAAAGGTATACCAGCTGTTGTTATTGTAGTTGTATACAAAAGCTGTATCACCGACAATATAATAAAACTCATGCATCGTCCGATGATCGAACATTATTGCACTATCGTTCAGCGGCGAGGGAAGCACGCCCCTTATCAGGCTCTCTATCGGTGTTGATATCACCCGTGCGTTACACTCGTTTTCAACGTTTGTCGATTCCCAAACGTTGATTCCGTCGGGGCAAACCGTCACGGGCTTGTTATCAATAACACAGCCGCCTGAGTAAATCAGACATCCCTTTTCGGAGTTGAGATTGTATACCGGGAAGGACGAGTAGTAATTTCCGAGCTGATCCTCCCTTAACTCGCAGTAAGAATAATATGCTTGATCCTTGGTGAAAATGAGCTGTCTGTTGTACTGCTGAACTATGCAGGTTATAGCGGTGTTGCCAATAACCGTGTAGTTATTGACGGGAAAATACTCGGCACTCGGTACCCCGTCAGCAAGCTCGGAGTAAAAACGGTAGTTGGGATAGTTGTCGTTTCCCCACAAAAATATCCTGCCGTCCGAGTTTCCGCCAAACTGCATCAGGTGTGTGCAATCAAGAATCGTGCCGTTGTCCATTGTACCCTTGGAGTAGGTTACCTCCATATTGTTCAGTCCTGCAGGAGGCGGAGCCTCAAAGCTGATATGCCCTGTCGGGAGCTCAGCCGAATGGTTGATGCTGCAGGGCTCTCCGTTTATGGTGACAGAGATAAGCGAGGTAATATTGTCCTCGGCAAGCTTGTAAATAATCGAGCTGCCATCGCATGAGAATCGCTGCCTGCGCTCGTTGGAAAGCCTGTTGATCTGCTCGTAAAGAGTTCCGGATCCATCGGGCAGGCAGGAAATTGCAACAATAGGAACGTATCCCGTTACAGGCTGTAGTGCTTCTCCGTCGTATTTTCCGTAAAACGAAGGACTTTTAATATACAAATAGCCGCCAAACTCAAAAAAGATGCATTTTCCGTAGCCCACGTCGCCCAGCTTGACAAAGCGATCGGTGTATCTGTACAGCCCTCCGCCATACGTTGCCAGTATAAGCTTTTGTCCTTTATAATAGCCGCACCATAACGATTCTATTGTATGCATACCGCTGTCGGCTAACAGGATTTTGCTTGGCCGCTTGCTGAGAGCATACCCGTTTTTTACACGGAGATTAAGTATTTCGGATGCATTTTTCGGAGCTTCGCTTATGATCGCGTGCTCGTCAATACCCCCAAAGGTCCCGTTTACTATGCGGTAGCTCATGTGTACACCTCTCGGATCTCGTGTACCGTGGGCTTACCGAACCTCATTGCCTCCGATCTCGCTTTTTCGTACAGAGCGTTAAAGTCGGCGGCTGCCGAATCATCCTCTCCGAGCAGCATAAGCCGCGCAAGTCCGTACGGAAGCACGGCAGACGCAACGATGTCGGTCACGGGAATAGTGTCATCGAGCGTCTCGATGGTATTTACCGTATGCTCGCTTTTTCGGATAGCTCCGTCAAGTGCGGCGTTTTCGGCAAGCAAAATATTGATCAGCGTTACCGAGCGCTGTAAAAGATCCGCTGTGTCTGACGCAGGATTGCCGTCGGCGGTGCGGAGCCCGCAAAGGTCGAGAGCGAATTCAAAAAGCTCGTTACCTGTCATATTTTTTTCCTTTCCAAAAAACGCGGGGGCGTTTTAACCGCCCCCCGTTTTCTTATATTTTAATAGTTGGGGACAATACGCTGCTTGATAAGACCTACGGTAATGCCGAGGCTCGCAATGGTACCGGTGCTGTCGGTTATGATCTTGAATGCACCCGTGCCGTTTTCGCCAATGCATTCACCGGTGTAGAAGGGGACAACGTTAGTTGCATTCGGGCTGAGAGAAATTTTGTGATATACCTTATCCTCGTTAGCGAGTCCACCTCTCAAAAAGGTGATCCAGAAGTTTGCATTTACGTCGGGAATGGTGATAAAAACAAGCATTCTGCCGTCGCAGTCGGTCAAGTTTGAGGTGATAACCGCACTGTCTGTGGTTGAGTTAAGAGTGACCATATTAAGCTGACCTGCGTTCTCAAGACCGGTGAGGGTGCAGGGATTGATTTTCTGTGCCATTTATATGCCTTCCTTTCTGTTAAATGGTGTTGCCGCCATCCGAAACGGGACAGCACACAAGCTCATCGGGTCGGATGACCTTCGCACCGAAAACGATTCTGCCGCGCACGGCTTTGTCAAACGACTCCTGGAGTCGGTCGATAACCTGAGTTTCGAGGATCTGCTCTGCGTACGCAATAGCGGAGTAAGATCCTGCGAGCATACAGGTGTTGCCGTTGTCATCGGTAGCAAGCTGATTGGAAACAAAAATATCACAACCGAGCTCATCGGTAAACGCAACTGCGCCGGTGCCGTTTACGCCGTTGTTGATCTGGAATTTGATGCCTGCGAGCATCAGCTTTGTCTTTACAAAGGGAGGTACAACGATCCAGGTCTTTCCGTCGGGAACGTTAGCTTCCTCGAGAACCTGCTTCATAGCCGCAACGGTCTGAAGAACGTTAGAGGGAGAAACCGATACTGCATCAAGCGTTGTGGCTGCATCCTCAAAAAGGCTGAACACGTATGTGTCGACCTCACGCTTGAGAAGATGACTTGCACGCTTCGTCTGGCTTTCCTCAAGCCCTACAGAGCTTCTGAGTGCTTCGATATCACGGATCTTAAAGGAAAATGCCTTGTCCTGATCGACTGCAAGAAGCAGAGCGTTATCGTCGATATCCTCGTACATAACGTTTCCGCTGTAGTTGTAAATGCTGGGCTCGTTAAGACCGATAAAGGTAACCGAGTCACCTCTGTTTTTGATGTCGCCGACATAGTCGGTGTTGCAAATTCTTTTTGCAAGGAGATTGTCTTCATTGGTACGCAGAATTTCTGCGCTTATTACTTTTTCGATACTGCTGTAGATACCCAAATTAGTAACTTCCTTTCAGTTAAAATTTCCAGCTTTTCATAGCTTTGAGAATGTTTTTGTAGTTGCTCTTGACCTCGCTGTTGCTCATCCTTTCAACTCTTTCCTTGGTGAGCTCGGGCTCGGTCATACCGTCACCGCCAACTGCGGCGCCGCTTTCGGTATTGCGGGCATTTACACCCTTTGCGTAATTGTCGAGATGTAATTGCGTTACCTCAAAAAGAGCGTATGCGTAGGGAAGGGGAATGCCCTCCTCGACGGATAACCATACCTCCTCGGGAATGTCATCGGCCTTGACGTCGGGGAAAAGCTCCTTAAACCTTTTGATGTCCTCGTATTCCTTTTCCTGCTCACGCTGACGTCTGTCGTTTTTGCGGCGCTCCTTTTTGGCTTCTCTTGCTTCATAGAGCTCTCCCGCAATTTCCTCGGGAAGCCCGTCAAGATCCGTGTTGACGGATCCGTAGTGGCTAACAAGCTCGTCCAAAAAAGCATCGATCTTCATTCCCACACCGTCGGCAAGGTCATATACCGTGTCGAGAATATATTCGTTGTCAACCTTCTTCAACAGATGCTACCATCCTTTCGTTTATAATGTTTTTTGCCTCCTCTGTCTGCTTCAGCTCGCTTATCAGTCCATCCTTATCGGGGATCAGCCCGTCGGGGATGCGCTCAAGGTACTGAGTAACCGATATTTTTCCGAGCGAAAGCAGGTTGTCAAGCGTGTTGAGTGAGGAGATTTCACTCCAATAACTGCCCGAGCCAACGTCGATCTTGCAGTTGAACAACGCCTGCTTATATTTTGAGAGGTCAAATTGCTCGTGTCTCTCCTTGCCGTCCCTCGAGAGAGCCACCAAACGCTTGTCGTCGTAGTATGCGAACATAAAGTCCAGCCAGATCAAGCCCGTATCCTCAACGAACTGATACAAGGCTCTCTTGACGTTTTCAAGAGGAACCGACGAAGCGTTTTGCAGTGCAAGTATTGCGCTGGTATTGGTGGGATTAACGTCACCGAGAGCCGTGTCGGTTGCACCGAGAAACTCTTTGGTGTTGCTGATCGCCATCGAAATAACGTCCAGCATACCTGCCTGCATTTGTCCGGAGGAAAGAACCTTTGCCACGTTCTCAACGGGGCCGTTCACGGCGATAGCCTCACCGACCTTATTGGACCATTCGTCTACAACCGTTGAATCGTATACCACCTTGGAAAAAGCGGTATCCATCATGTGCTTCATAACCATAGCAAAGCCCTTGTTGATAAACACCTGATTTTCGATCAGACCTGTGCCGACTGCCTGACCGTGCCAGCTGTTTTTGACGGGTGTCCAGTTAAAATAGGACACGGGATATACCGTCAGCCTCGTGTCGGTAGTATCCTTGATAACTGTGTTTTTGACCGACTTGCGGTAAAGAACGTGACCGTTTTCGTCCTTCCACAGTTTGATAAGCGAGATGCATTTTGTATTTTCGAGCTCGATTTTTGCCATATCTCCCGCAAGCTCGCCCGTGTCGCTGTCGGATTTGATTTTGGCAATATCGTTCTCGCTTATTCCGTTGGCCCGTGCCTGACGCACAAGGTCTGCCACAACCTCTCTCTGGGCGATAAGAATGTAGGGCTGACTTTGTACGTCCTTTTTGTTCGGATCGCCGAAAAACACGTTTGTGTTATCGATAAGCACCGTTACAAAATCTCCTGTAAAGGACTGCCCCGTTTTGATATACGAATCCCAATAGGTGTAGCTGACCGCATCTCCCGTAATGGCGGCGTCGTTAAGCGCCGAGGCGAGCAGATTGTCCATTTTGTTCTTTTCCCAACGGGTTTCAACAATCCTGTTGAGTCTGTCAGAGGCGACCTCCGCCTCATCCTCGCTTATAAACGAACCTCCGCCAACGGGTGATGCAAACGAAAAGCGCATATTTACCGAGCTGGAAAGAATACTGCTCGTAAAATAGCCGATTATGCGCTTAAAGATATTGAACACCGGGGTAGGCAAGCCGCCCGAGTTTACGCCCTCCCATTGGTCGCCTCTGTAAAAGCGTTCATTGGTGTTCACGTTTTCATATAAATTGATGGAGTAGTTGTACTCCTTGCCTTTTTCAAAAAGCTCCCACTCTTCGGTAAAAGGCTGCGTTTTGCTTTTTTTCATTGACTGACTCCTAATATGCCAAAAAATCGTCGTAATTGCCCTCTTCGCTCCGTAAAGGTATATCAAATGTGTAGGCGCTGCTTGTAAGTGGCTGTTGCTTTTTCGGAACGGGTTTGGGCTGTCTTGACATCAGCGCATATCTCAGCGCTTCGGGTGCGTGTGTTATCTCGTGGGGTGTGTCTGCCGCATCTTCTCTCGTCCTCGAATCGAACATAAGCATCGGAAGACAGCGTACAAGGTTTTTGCAATCCGAGTAAATGGTCAGCCTCGGCTCACCGCCGTAGCTGTCACCGCTTTTCAGGTATTCCCGGACCACTCTCCAGCCGTCGATTCGGCGGTTATCGGCACGTATCATGCTTTTCAGCCCTCGTGCGCTCATAATTTCAAATCCGCTTTTTCCGCTTTCCTGCCTTCGGTTAAAAAGATCGGGAGAGCAGACAGTATACCTTATCTGCTCCTGCTTGGGAGACCTCTTAAGGATCTTATCGGCAGCCTCCGAAAGCAGCAGATTGCTCTCGTACAGCTCGCGGTAGACCGTAACTCTGCCGTCCTTGGCGGCACACCAAAGACAGCAGGTCATGTCGAGTCCGTAGTCGAGCGCCCTGAACAGTATGCCGTCGGGAGTTCCGTCACCGTTTACAACGTGACGTCGGCGGTCAAATTCGGGGAAGAATGCTCCTTCAAATGAATCCCAGTCGCCGTACAGCATCGCTTTTCGGCGTACCTCGGGCAGATTCATAAGCGCATCAACGTATTCGGGGTTGTTCTCCATGAGATAACGGTTGTCAAATACCAGACTTTTGATAAAAACGTAGTCATCGGGATTCTCATTTTCTCGGAAGTCACGGTCAATGAATCTGCGCTTTACCCAGGTATGTCCCACTCCTCCGGGATTGCAGGTAAAATACATTCTGGGTGTAAAGCGCTCCTTCATCGAGCCCGACGCTCTGTTGCATTCGGTAAGAGAGTGAAACTGAAACTCCGTAAAATGGGTGGCTTCCTCCATCCCGATAACCTCGTACGCCTGACCCTGAAATTGCAGTACGTCGCTCTCGGTATCGCAGTAGCCAAGCTTAATGCGTGATCCGTTTGGGAACCGGAATTCCTTCTCGCTTGCGGAGTACCTTGCAACGTCCTTCAGCAGACCGAGCAGGGGAAGGAGATGATTTTCCCGTAGCTCGGGCAGCGTTCTGCGCAGCAAGAGAATTTGTATTCCGCTGTAGTTGAGTGCAAGCATTATCAGCTTCATTCTCATCGCCCAGCTTTTACCGCCGCCACGTGCTCCACCGTAAGCGGTGTATTTTGCCGTCGATTCAAAAAAAGCTATCTGCTTTTTGTTCGGAGTTATCTCAACTTCTCTCATTTTGCCCAGTCTTCCGTCTTTCCCTTAAATATTACCTGCTCGTTTGAACCCTCCGATTCCTCGGGCTTGTCACGGTAGCCGTGATTGTTTTTCAGGTCAAAGGAAAGCACGGTAGCGGGGATCTTACCTTGGAATGCAAGCTGCTTTTTGATTTTTGCAATCCTGTTTCTCGCCGTTCGCAGGTCGGGACCGTACGTCGGGTCGTTCATCAGCCTCATCAGCTCGTCGCGTGTGCTGCCGAGATAATCTGCCATCGATTCAATATCAGCTACCTCACCGCTTTCCGCCAGGTGCACTGTAAAGTAGCTGTTGAGCTTCGACCGCAAATCTTTTTTTGAACCGAGCCTTGCGTTACTTCGGTGTTTTTTGTTTTCTATCTCGTTTTCCTCCCTATGCGCCTGCGGCACTTGACAATAAAAGTCTAACATTCGTCACCCGTTTTTTCATCCCGTGAAAGTCTGTTAAAAGTCGCACCTGTGTTTCAAAAAATTCGAGCATAAAAAAAGACCGTCACGGTCCAAAAAACCGTGACGGAGCTGATCAGTCAAATAATATATCCGATATAATTTTGTTTGATACCCTGTATCCCTTTTCGTTAAGCACAAATCTGTCACCCTCAAAATATCCGTAGCCAAGCTCGGCATACCGTTTTGCGGTGATTGTTTGCGCTTCGTTAAGCAAAGCACCGTAGCGTGTCCTCAAGCCCAGCATTATCCGCTCCTCTTCACGCTCGATGTCGCCAAGCGGGATAGCGGAATAGTAGTCGGTGCAGGTAAGAGGGTCGGCGTGAGATAACCCGCAAAACGTATGTATATCGTTTTTGCAGGAAAACCGTCTTCCGTTGTAATAGGAATGTGCGCCTGCGCCAAAGCCGAAATACTCCTCGCAGCTCCAATATCTGAGATTGTGCCTCGACTCAAAGCCGGGAATGCAAAACGAGGAAATCTCATAGTGCTCGTAACCGTTCTCACTCATCATACGGCATATCAGCTCGTATTGCTCCTCCTCGGCATCCTCATCGGGAAGGGCAAGCGTCATACGCTTTTCAAAAAACGGAGTGCCCTCCTCGATCATCAGCGAGTAGATGGAGATATGCTTCACCTCGGTAGACATAATATCGCACACACTCTTTTTTAGTTCTTCGGCCGACATATTCGGAATACCGAACATCAAATCGGCGCTGATATTGTCAAAGCCTGCTCTGTGTGCATCGGCAATACATCTTTTGGCATCATCAAAGGAGTGTATACGTCCCAAAACCCCGAGAATACCGTCATTTGAAGATTGTACGCCTACAGATAAGCGGTTAAATCCGCCGAGCCTGAGCATTTTGAGCTCATCAAAATTCACGGTGCCGGGGTTGACCTCTGCCGTAATTTCGCAGTCGGGAGCAAGTGTGAGTCTTTCCCTCAAAAGCGAAAGCAGTTTACATAATCTAAAAGCACCCAGCACCGACGGAGTACCTCCGCCAAAGTAGACGGTGTCAATCATCCGACTGTCGGAAAAGCTGCGTATTTGTAAGGAAAGAGCTTCAAAATACCTTGTTACAGTCGGCTCGTTCATTGGCACCGAGTAAAAGGCGCAGTAATTGCATTTGCGTACGCAAAAGGGGATATGGATATATAGCGAAAGCCGATTATTCATCGTCAAACTTGAGCACAGCCATAAACGCTTCCTGCGGCACCTCAACGCTGCCGAGGGTACGCATACGCTTTTTGCCCTCTTTTTGCTTCTCGAGCAGCTTCTTTTTACGGGTGATATCGCCGCCGTAGCATTTTGCAAGCACGTCCTTGCGCATAGCCTTTACGGTCTCACGGGCAATAATCTTTCCGCCGATTGCCGCCTGTACGGGAATCTCAAACAGCTGACGGGGGATGTTGTCCTTCAGCTTCTCGCATATACGTCTTGCGCGGGTGTATGCGCTGTCTGAATGAACGATAAAGGACAGAGCGTCCACTATCTCACCGCCTAGCAAAATATCCAGCTTGACGAGCTTGGAGGGGTTGTAGCCTATCAGCTCGTAATCGAGCGATGCATAGCCCTTACTGCGTGATTTGAGTGTATCAAAAAAGTCGTAAATGATCTCGTTGAGAGGCAGCTTATATCTAAGCTCGGCACGGTTGGTATCGATATATTTCATATCAATGTATTCACCGCGCCTGTCGGTGCAAAGCTGCATTATCGTTCCCACATACTCGGAGGGGGTAATTATCGTAGCCTTGACGATAGGCTCTCTTGCCTCCTCGATAACGGCAGGGTCGGGATAGTTGGTGGGGTTGTCAATAGTAATCGACTCGCCGTTTGTCTTTGTTACCTCGTAAATTACGCTCGGTGCGGTAGTGATAAGATCGAGCGAGAACTCTCTCTCAAGCCTCTCCTCGATGATCTCCATATGGAGCAGACCGAGGAATCCGCAACGGAATCCGAACCCGAGCGCAACCGAAGACTCGGGCTCAAAGGTGAACGAGGAATCGTTGAGCCTCAGCTTGTCAAGGGCATCCTTCAGATCGGAGTATTTTGAGCCGTCGGCAGGGTAGATACCCGCAAAAACCATTGGCTGTGACTGCTTGAATCCGGGCAGAGGCTTTTCGGCGGGAGCGCTTGTGAGCGTAACCGTGTCGCCCACCTCGGTATCGGCAATATTCTTGATGCTGGCGGTAAAATATCCTACCTCGCCTGCAGAAAGCGATTCACGCTGGGTGAGATTAAAGGTCGAGAGCGTACCGAGCTCAACGATTTCAAATTCGGCTCCCGTGTGCATCATACGGACTCTGTCGCCCTTGCGCATCGTACCGTCCATAATACGGATGTATACAACGACACCCTTATAGGAATCGTAGTAGCTGTCAAAAATCAGCGCCTTGAGGGGGGCGTTTCTGTCTCCCTTGGGGCAGGGCACGTCGGTAACGATCTTTTCGAGTACATCGCTGATGCCAATACCCATCTTTGCCGAGATGCAGGGAGCATCCATGGCGGGTATGCCGATAATATCCTCGACCTCGTGCTTTGCCATATCGGGATCTGCGCTGGGCAGATCGATCTTGTTGATAACGGGTATTATCTCAAGGTCATTATCAACTGCCATATAAGCATTGGCAAGCGTTTGCGCCTGGATTCCCTGCGTTGCGTCAACAATAAGGATCGCACCCTCACAGGCGGCAAGCGATCTCGAAACCTCGTACCCAAAGTCTACGTGCCCCGGTGTGTCTATAAGGTTCATTGTGTACTCGTTGCCGTCCGATGCCTTGTAATTAAAACGCACGGCACGCGCCTTGATGGTAATGCCTCTCTCGCGCTCAAGATCCATATTATCGAGCATCTGCTCGTCAAGCTCACGTGCGCCGACAGCGCCTGTATGCTCCAGCAGACGGTCTGCAAGAGTGCTTTTGCCGTGATCGATATGCGCAATTATTGAAAAATTTCGGATTTTGGTAATGTCAGTCATATTTACCTCGTAGGTGAAAATAAAGGGCGATGTAATCACCGCTTCTCATAAAGATAACAAAACTCCTACAGATATTAAAGATCCGTCGGAGTTTTTTCTGTTCGATAAATAAAAATTTGACGCGCTGAAAAACGAAACATCAACTTCTAAACGGCTTATTAAAAGAACCTATCTCAATTAAATTTCCCTCGGGGTCTGAAATGTAACAAGTTCTTTGTCCCCAAGGTTCAGTTACAGGTTCTAATACGGAGACTGCCCCTTTGCTGACAGCCTTTTCGTATTCAGCATCTACTTCCTCAAAACTATCAACATACAATGCAATTTCTGTGTGGCCATTGAGCCCTTTTATGTATTCATATTTACGGCTTGTCATTTTCTCAAAATCTTTTCTTCCGTACAAAAGAAATAATGTATCATCTTTAATCAAATAAACATTTGAAGTATCTTCATCTTCTTTTATTTCAAACCCTAAAACATCTCGATAAAAACAAATCATTTTTGCCATATCTTCCACAAATAGTCCAAATCCATCAAGCCTCATTTTGACACCTCACAAATTTCTGTTTTGCAATCAGTTCGACCTATTCTTATTTATCTTTCAGTTCACTTTATCATATCTCTCTGTTTCTTTCAACGCTTGGTGAAACTGCCGAAGATTATTTCAACCACAATTAGGGTAAAAGGGAGAGCGGAAATCCCCCGTTGAATTGCCATGAAAAATCTGCTATGATAAATTTTACTGAATTTTCGACCGAAAGGTCATAAAAAGGATTGATTTCATGAGAGTTTTCCGTCAAGATGGGCCCCGTACAGGGCGCCACCGCCGGTATCGCCATTGCCATGACCGGTCTGTTCACCGTACTGTTCTACTCCATCCTGTTTACCGTCTGAAAACACAGCAGGGTCTTGTTCACCCCATGGGTGGACAAGACCCTGCTTTTGTATTTCCAATTCCTGTAGCGTTGCTTCGCGTCTTTCCCTTTTAGTAACGTGCGATAAATCTATCGTTTTCCGCCGCGGTTATTTACGCTTTTTCCTCACCGCGACAGTGATAACGACCAGAACGACAATTACACCTACCAAAACAGCAGCCAACAAAGGCCATGGAAATGCGGCAGGAATATCGATGTTCAACTCTTTAGAGGAAGTAAAGAATGATGAAAAACCGGTGGTATAAAAGGTGATGCTTTCCACACTGCCGTCATCATAGGTGGTGTACTCTGCCTTTCCCAGCGACTCGATAGATCTATCTTCCAAAATGTGATAAACAAACAGATCGCTGTCGCCTTTCAGCACTCCTTTTTCAAGCCGAACGGTTACGGCAATCGGGAAGCCAAGGTCTTCGTGTCCTTCAAAAGAGAGGGGGAATATTTTGGCCTCCTCAAGCGTGTCGATGCCGTTAAGCTCCGCAACGTCATTGATCAGTTCTTCCGTGTCGGCTGCAAACTCTCCGGGTCGAACGGTCTGCAGGATACTCTGTACGTTGACAAGCTTTCCGTTCAGCTCCTCATCTGTTAAGCCTGCGTAATGCTCCTGCTCCTCACTTGTCATTTTGCCAACCTCAACGGCAGCTGAGGCCGTTTTTTCTGCACCGCCTGACTCCGCGGGAGGAATTTCAAAATCCTGATTCCTGTCAGGAGGAATAACGATGGGTTCTTCACCGTTATCGGGATCGGGATTGTTGTCCATTCCGTCGTTGTTGTCAAATTCTATTGTGAAGATGATATTTTCGTCATTCTCCTTGACCTGGTATGTCCAGCCGGACTCGCTGATCAGTGCAGCATAATCATAGTTTTCCGCTTGTGCCGTGCCGGAGATACCGCTGTTGCTTCGGTTCACCTTTGCTTCTCCGGCGGGAGCAACCTTAATCGTGATGGACATCACACCGTTGAGATCGATCGATGTACCGTCTTCGGCAGATATAAAATCTCCTCCGTCATTCAGCTTGTACTGTACTGTTCCTGTTTGATTGTTTGCGGCTCTGATTACAATGAAAGCTGTTTTTGTTTGTGGGGGATTATCGCCGTTGTTGTTTTCACCGTCTTCATTGCCGCCGGGAGATGCTTCCTTTGCCACTACCGAAAAAGCAATATCTTTTGGAACGCTGTCAATGGTCTGACTGTGGGCGGAAATGCTGGTCTTTCCGTTGTTGACAAACAGTGTTGTGCGGAAACCGTTTTCAGCTTCCACTCTTACTTCCATAGTATCGGGATCAAAGTTCGTTAATGTAATGATATCGGTTTCGGTCAAATATTGACCATTGGTTTTATCTGCTGTTACGGTTACATCTCCGATTTTCCAAGAGCCCTCACCAAACCACACGATATACTTACCCGCTTGATTGGGATTATCGCCGTTGTTGTTATTTTCGTCATCGCCTTCATTGCCGCCCGGAACCG
>JAZNCU010000011.1:0-32732 GCA_045587745.1 Eubacteriales bacterium
GCAGTAACCCACGTTCTTGTAAGCGACCCGTTCCAGGGATAGGGTATTTTTATTGAAAATATGCTGGATGGGGCAGGCAAAAGGCAAAAAAATCGGCGTGATACTCAGTTAAGAGTATCACCCCGAAGCTATATCGGGGATTATTGCTTTTTCAGGTAAATACCTGTGTCAAGCGACCCTGCTGCTTAGCCTCCGATAACGTAGGTGCCAAGCACGTGACGTTTAAGCATGAAGTAGTCGGTAGAATCAACACTTCCGTTTCCGTCGATATCGCCTCTTGCCTCAGCAGACTCATCAAGCTGATAGGTGCCGAGAACAGCACGCTTGAGCATAAGATAGTCAACTGCAACAATAGATCCATCGCCGTTAACGTCGCCGAGGAACTCGTAGTAGTAGCAAGCAAACATCCAAGCATCCTCAAGCTCGCCGCCTACCCAACCTTCGGTGCCGTACCAGCCCTGGTATTCACCGACGTATTTGAACATAATCAAAAGGTCTTCGGTAAGAGGATAGATGCCATCGTCGGAGCAAGCAAAGTATTCTGCAAATGCCTCGTTGTAATCAATCTTCTCAACGATGTTGCCCTCATCATCGTAAGATACGAAAACGAGCTGGCCGTAGCCGTATGCACCTGCAAGAGACATAAGGCTGTCAGAGAGGTTGACGTAGAGAATGGGACCGTCCTCGGAGTTGAGGTGGTAGTATCCGTCGCTTCCAAGAACTGCATTGTCGAGGACAGCGTCGAAGGTGTCAACATAGTTTTCCTCGATGAATGCGCCAAGAACGAAGGTCTCGGGAATAACGGTGTTTTCGTAGTAGGTCCACTCCATCTCGGGCTCTGCGTCAGTACGGGTGATGTTGATAAGAGCGGTCTCGCCCTCGGTCTGAACTGCAACCCAGATAGTCTGGCCAACACCGGTGCACTCCCATTCAATAGAGGACTCGGTAATGGTCTCTGCGCTGGGCTCAATAGTTACCCACATACCGTTGTAGCTAACGATACCAAGGAGACCGTCTGATACGGAGATAGTGTAAACGCCGGTCTCGGTAGGCTCAAAGGTGTAAACGGTATAGCCGTAAAGTGCATCTACAGTGTACTCAAACTCTCCAACCTGGAGGTAGGAATCGCTGTTGATGTAGCCGTCGGGATCGCCCTCGTCATCGTCATCGTCATCGTCACCGCCGCCCTCGCCTGCAACGAATTCGTTAGAGAATACGAAAGAACCTGTGCCGTAACCATATGCATTCCAGTAATCATATTCCTCATCGTAGGTAGGAATGGAGAATGCAAGCTCGATTACATCGCCTGCGGACACATTGATATCGATGGTATAGTAGTCATACTCTTCCCAAGCGGTACTGTAGTTATAGGTAGTCCAGTTAGCATCAACGATGTAGTAGGTCCAATACTCAGTAGCCTCGGTATCAATGGTAATGGTGAGAACGCCGTCCTCCTCAGCGGTCCAATTATACCAGTACTGGTTACCGGTAAGATCAAGCTGAACGTATGCGCCGGTAACAAGGGTTGCGGGGTTGGACTGGCTGCCGTAAGGCATATTGCCGATAGCAAGGACGTATTCCTGATCGCTCTCGGTGTTATTGATAAGTCCGAAGGTTGCGCCTGTGCCATAATCGGTAAGGGTGCTGCTGAGGGTGCCCTCGGTATCATATATGGGCATTCCCCAAGATGCAAGTGCGAATCCGGTCTCACCGGTGATGGTGAACATATATTCCTTGTTTCCTTCGGGAAGAGTAGCATTGAAGTAGTACTCTGAACCTGCAGGAACAGTAACGGTAACGGTTGCATCAAGGTCGAGAACGATTTCCTCGGGGTTGTTCTGATGGCCAACGGGATAAATAATCTCAACAGTGTAGGTAGCGTCTGCATCAGAGATGTTGGTAATAGAGAAGCAGCCGCATCCGTAGGTGCTTTCATAGGTAACAAGGATTCCGTCATATACGCCGGAAACGGAGTGTACGAGAGAACCTGCAAGATATGCGCCTTCGCCGTCCTCGCCGCAAATGCCTACTGCGAAGCTGCCCTCACCGGTGACAACAAGCGAGTAATCGCCAAGTTCCATACCGGGCTGCATCTCGTAGTAAACAGTGGTGCCTGCGGGAACATCAACGGTTGCGCCGGCCATAATGAAGCAATCCCAATTGGGAACTGCAACTGCGCCGCCCTGCTCAACAAGTCCCTCGGACTCGATTGCGGGAACGGCACCGAAATGTCCAACGAAGCTGGTAGCAGCGTAGGAGATTTTGGAAGCGCTGACAGTGTTGAAGGAGTTGTAAGAGCCAAGGTAGTACTCGGTATCGTTAAGAGTGGTAACGATAGTGTTGTAGGTCTCGTTCCAAACGAATACTGCGGTAGGCTCGGTGGTGTAAATAACGTTGATATAGTTGCCGTTTACAACTACGTCGATATAGGTCTTAACGCTATCGATGTAGGTGTATACGTTATAGCCGCCATCAACCTCTTCGAAGTAGAAGTTCTGTGCAGCAGCGATATCGGTGGTAGTAGCGTAGTAGTAGCCGCTCATTGCGCCGGTGAGGTAAAGGGTGGAGCTAAGGTTGAGCTGATCTACGTAGTATTTGTATGCTACGCCGATCTCGGGAACGGTAACGAGCTCAATTTCGGGCACCTCAACGACAGGATCGTCGTCCTCGCCGCCTTCGTCTTCACTCTTCTCTACGAGCACGCCAAGGTGTGCAACAAAGCTGGTAGCAGCCTTATCGATGGTGGAAGCGCTGAAGGTAGAATAGGTACCGTAAGTGCCGAGGTAGTACTGGTTTTCATCACTGAGAGTGATAAGAAGAGTATCAAGCTCCTCGTCATAAACGAAGTAGTTGGTAGGCTCGGTAACGAATACTACGTTCTTGTAGTTTCCGTTGATAACAACCTCAATGTAGGTCTTAACCTCTTCTGCATCGTAGAAGTACAGACGGTAGCCGCCTTCCACGCTGTCAACCTCTTCAAGGTATACGTCGATTGCCTCTGCGGTATCGGCGGTTGTAGCAAAGTAGAAGCCGTTCATCTCGCCGGTGAGGTAAAGGGTAGTGCCAAGGGTCTTCTGCTCAATGTAGAACTTGTAAGCAGTGCCAACAGTGGGGTTCTCAACCAGTTCAGCAACGTACTCGATTACGGGCTCATCGGTCTCGCCGCCCTCGTCTTCGTTGCCGTCGTCAGCATCCTCGGCAGGAATGTCCTGGAGAACAGGAACACCGAGATGTGCAACGAAGCTGGTAGCAGCCTTATCGATGGTGGAAGCGCTGAAGGTCTGGTAATAGTTGTAAGTACCAAGGTAGTACTGGTTTCCGTCACTGAGAGTGATGATGAGGGTATCAAGATCTCCATCATAGACAAAGTAATTGGTGGGCTCG
The DNA here is from genome assembly GCA_045587745.1 of Eubacteriales bacterium. Lineage (GTDB taxonomy): Bacteria > Bacillota > Clostridia > Oscillospirales > CAG-382 > Coliplasma. Next base: position 3,385 of record JAZNCU010000011.1, read on the forward strand.
GTAACGAATACTACGTTCTTGTAGTTACCATTGATAACTACCTCTATGTAGGTCTTAACCTCTTCTGCATCGTAGAAGTACAGACGGTAGCCGCTTATGGTGCTATCAATGCCTGTTTCCTCGTCGGTGATGGTCTCGGTATAGTTCTCAAGATATACGTCAACTGCCTCTGCGAGATCGGTAGTGGTAGCAAAGTAGAAGCCGTTCATCTCGCCGTTGAGATAAAGGGTAGAGCCAACGTTCTCCTGCTCAATGTAGAACTTATAAGCGGTGTCAACCTCGGGCTCCTCCACCTTTTCGATTACGGTCTCGGTTGCGGTGATAGAATAATATACGGTACCGCTGTCGCATGCGTATGCATTCCAATACTCGTATTCTTCATCGTAAACGGGAATCGAAAGTCCGAGAAGAACCTCTTCGCCTGCAGCAACATCAACGGTGATGGTGTAGTTTTCATACTCATCCCAAGCGGTGCTGAAGTTGTAGGTATTGTAGCCTGCAACGATAAGGTTGTAGGTCCAATACTCGGTTTTTTCGGTATCGATGGTAAGGGTAACGGTGCCGTCCGTCTCGGCGGTCCAGCTGTACCAATACTCGCTGCCCTCGAGAACGCACTCGCCGTTATTAAGGAAAGCAAGCTCATCGGGATTGGACTGGCTGCCGAGAGGCATATTGTCCAGAGCGAGAGAATAGGTCTGCTCGCTTTCGGTGTTGTTCAGAATAAAGAACGAAGCACCGGCGCCAAAGTAATGAGCTATGGTAGTAGAGATAGCTCCATCGGTGTCATAGGTGGGCATTCCCATACCGGTACCTAAAGCAAAGCCGGTCGCGCCGGTAACTGCGAGCACATACTCGGTGTTCATAGCGGGAAGCGCTGCAGAAAAGTAATACTGCGCACCTGCAGCAAGGGTAACGCTAACAGGGGTGTCGAGTGTGAGAGTAATAGCATCAGGATTGTTCTGACTGCCGACAGGGAATACAACTTCAGCAGTGTAGGAAGCCTCGGAATCACTGTTGTTGGTGATCGAGAAGCATCCGCATCCATAGGTGCTCTCAAACACAACGAGGGTAGTGTTAACTACGCCGTCAACTGCGCTGACGGGAGTTCCCTCGAGGTATGCACCTGCGCCGTCCTCGTTACAAACAGCAACTGCAAAATCGCCCTCGCCGGAAACGACGAACTCATATTCGCCGGGATCGCCGGGCTGAATTTCATAGAAGACTGTTTCGCCTGCGGCAACAGTTACTGTGTCGCCCGACCAGATAAAATGATCCCAATCGGGTACGGCAACTGCATCGCCTACGGCTGCCATTACTGTGCTAACGGTAGGAACGCACACAAGCGCGATAACTACGAGCAAGCTCAGTACTTTTTTCATGATTTTACTCATAAAAATTTCTCCTTTTTTGATTTGAAATTGTATTTATATTTTTGCTATCAATACTTAATGATTTTACTACACAATTTCCAAAGATTCAAGCCTAATTTTACATTTTTTATAACTTTAATGCAAAATCACTTGTAATTTGCGTTCCATTCGATGTCAATAGCGGGATAATCGTTGCGCTTATTGGGAAGCGCACCCACATTTATCATCAGAGGATCGCCCTGCTGAACCTCAATTTCAACGTAGTACACGCCGTCCTCGGCAACGCCGTCGGCATCGGTATTGCGCTGAGCGGAATTGCGGTTATTTGTAACCGACATAAAGAAATCCTTATTTGCGCTGATCGCAAAACAGATAGTGCCGTTCTTCTCGGCAGTATATGTAAAGTAATAACCGGCAGACCAATCGGCGGGAACCGATATCTTGTGAGTTTCGGTAAGCGAGCTTACTGAAACGGGATTCTGATAGCTTCCGAGCTCGTTTGCAAACATGAGAGTATAGGAAGCTGCATCCGAGCCTGTGTTCCGGATCTCAAAGGTAACAGCCTCGCTGGGCATAGCAGTCATCACCTTAAAGGAGAGGACTCCCTTTGAAGGCTTGTAGGTTTTATCGTTACAAACGATGTTAATGCTCGAACTGTTTACGGTAAGGATCATGCCGCCTACACGGTAGACCTGGTAATAAACAGATTTACCTGCAGGGATCGAAACCGTAACGATCTGCATATTATCATCGGGGAGTACAAGATAGGGGTTGTCTGCGCCACCCTCTGCGAGCGGATCATCCTCCGAGGTATCAGAGGACGAGGTATCGTCATCGGGCTCGCTCGGCGTGTCATCTTCGGAGGTAGTGCCTGCATCGACCGAGGAATCATCCTCGGAAGGATCGCTGTTGGTAAAGATGTCGCCGCCCTGAGAGTCGTCCTCGATGGCAGACTCGGAGCTGCTGTCGTCCGCAGACTCGCCCGTTGAGGGCTCCGAGCCGCTTCCGCTGATATCGGAGGAAGCGTTATTGCTCTCATCCGAAGCATTACCCGAAACGGTGGGTACGCCCGAGGTCTCAATAACCGACGAATCATCACCGTCGCCGCCGCAAGCAACGAGAGAAGCAAGCATCAACACCGCAATAAATGCAGCTAAAAGTCTTTTCATAATAAGCTCCTGTTAAGCAAATTGATCACTCGGCTTTTGTCAGCTCGAGAGTATACTCGGTAGCACCGCTCTCGAGATAGATCTCCGCCTCACCCTCGTAGGAATATCCCTCGGGGCAGGAAGAAACGGAAAGCTTGTGGCCATCAACGATCTCTGCATTGAATACCGCAACACCATCGGCGTTGGTAACTGCAGGGATGCACGCCTCAAGGCAGATCTGAACCATAACTCCCGAAACGGGATTTCCGTCGCCGTCAACCACAGTAACTGTAAAGGTCTTTGCCTCCTCCTCGCTGACAGGCTCGGAGGATTCCGTCACCGATACATCCGAAACGGCGGTGCTGACGGAATCGGACGTTGTGTGACTGCTTTCCTCGCTCTCGCCGCCGCACGCAACAAGGCTGAGCGCAAGAATTACGCCGAGAATAACGGCGGTAAGAAGTCTTAATGTTCTCATAATCATTTCTCCTGATAATATTTATTGTATCTCGCTGACGTTCCTTATAGCCTTTTGCACATACCCGTCAGAGATGACGTAATCAAACACCGCATCAAAATCCGACTCGGACATTGCGCCTACGTGATAATAGCAGATCATCCCGTAGCGGTCTATGACCACCGTGGTGGGTGCCGCATGAATCGAAAGCGAGCCCGCTATGCTGTTATCACACATAGCAACGGGAAAGTTAAGACCGTATTCATCGATAATTGCGGTAATATCTCCTTTGGAATCGGAGGCATCGATATCCAGTGCAAGCACCTCGAGATCATCCGAGTGTTTAGCGTAGGATGCCGCAAGAGCAGGAAACTCAAGCAGGCAGAACGGGCAATTTACATACCAGAAATTGAGCACGACTGCCTTTTTATCCTCGAGAAGCCCCGAAATCGTATACTCGTTTCCGTTAATATCGGTAACGGCAAAGTCAAACATCACGTCGCCGAGCGATGTTTTGGCTCCCACGGAAAGCTCGGTAAGCCTTATATCGGTTTTAATAACGTTATCGCCCTTTGAAAGCGTGCACTCCTCTACGAAATGTCCGTCGGGAAGCTCGCTGAAGGTAGCCACATAGCTGCTCTCGAGTGCGTTGAAGGCTATGCTTCCGTTTTTGTCGGTGCGTGCAGAGGTGACGAGACTACGTCCGGTATCTGAGCAATAAACCGCAATCTGCACACCCTCCAGCGGCATTCCGCCCTCCGAAAGCAGAGTGACCGAGTAATCGGCAAATGCCCTCTCGCCGTCAGACTGCTCTTCTGCGCCGCAGCCGACGAGCAGAAGCAAACAAGCAACAAGAGCACAGGATAAAAATCTTTTTATATTCATAGTTATCATTTAAGATAGCAGCACATAAGCAGCCAGCCGAGCTCGTTATTAACACCTTCAAGAGGCTGACCGTTCATATCCACAAACAGATAGCTGGGACTGTCGGGATTCCACCAGCCTGTGTAGCTGCCGTGTTGGGTGATTATATACTTGAGATCCTCGGTAAGAGGATAGGTACCCTCCTCGAGATCCGAGCAGGCGATATACTTAAGCAGGCAGTCTGCATAGCTTTCTTTTTTAACAAAATTGCCGTCTTCATCGTAGAAATATTTTCCTACTCCCGAACGGTCGAGTATTGTCTCAAAGCAGGCGATATAATCGCAATCCTCGGCAAGACGTACAAGAACGAGGGGGCCGTCTGCGGAATCGAGATGGTAAAATCCGTCATCCTCATTGAACACAAGGTTATAGGTATCGGTCTCTGCCCAAAGGTCAAACTCCCCTATCTCGTAGCCCTCAGGAAGGTCGTACTCTACAGGGGTGTGGCTTCCCGAATAAATCGTCCATGGCTCATCCTCAACAGTTCTCTCGGCATCACCGATACGCTCGATTCCGAGGATACAGCCGTTGCTGTCCCCCGCATTAAGTCCGATAACGTATACCGAGGTACCTCCCGAGCCGCTTCCTATCATCGTTGCGCTCACCGAGACAGTAAACGAATTGTCGGTAATTTCAGCCACATTTTCGCTCTGCACAAAGTGAGGTGCGCCGTAATAACCGATTTCAACGCTGTCGGTATCGAGTACCGAGAACTCATAAAGTCCCGCTTCGGTCGGCGTAAAGAGATAATAGTTCATTTTTCCTGCATCAAGCTCCACATAATAGCAGCCTGTAGCAACCGAATGAGCCTCATACTCCTCGCCCGAGACAAACAGCGCACTTCCCTCGCTAGAAAGCACGGTAGAAACGCTGACGGTAGCCTCGCTTGCTTCGGCAGTAAGGGTAACGCTGTCGTAATGGTAGGTCACCGAGGAATCGGTGGAAACCACCTCAACTGTATATTCACCCGGAGCAAGCGCCTTTTCCGCAACACCGCCGTCATTGCAGGTTTGAAGTGCAGCCTGCTCATTTCCCTTCATAAATCTGACAACCGTGCCTGCGCCCACAGGATTACCGAACGCATCGTTAACGGTAACCTTGTAGGTAATTTCGGAGGGTATATCCGAGCCCTCGCCACCGCCGCAGGAGCAAAGTAAAATCGAGGCGGCAAGCACGAGTGCCATAACCAAAAACGTACCCTTTTTGATGAATTTCATAAAAAGCCTTCTTTCTTAACCGTGGAGCTGAATTACTTTTCGGGTCCGAGGTAATCGTAGTAGTAGCACACCTTCGTCCAGGAGTGGTCAACTCCCTCAAAGGTATGTTTGTCCATAAGCATCTGGAGGATCTCGCCAAGTCTTTCATCCACAACCACGCATCCGTTGCGCTCTTCATTGCCCGACTTGTCGATCTTGGAAAGGTAGGCACGCATTTCCTCGGTACAATCCTCGCCGTGTCCGTGGTAGCGGCCTGCAAAAATATCTTCTATCTGATAGAATTCCGCATTTGCATCATAGTCCTCGCCCCAGAGCTTTTTGAGATACTCGACGGTTGCATCGACATCGTTATCGTTCTGGTTAAGATATGCTATGATCTCACCGTCGGTCTCGGATTTGCTGAAATCAAATCCGCCCATATCGATCATCTGCTCAATGGTTTTGTCAAATATAGCGGTGTAGCGTGTAAAGTCGGCGTAGATCAGACTTCCGTCAACCGACTCGTAATATTTTCCGTCCTTGAGAACGGGAGTAATGCCGCCGGCAATGATATCGTACATAACGTCACCGGTAGCGTTGCTGTCGTAGGTAAAGTATCCGGGAGATGCACTGCGGAACAGCTCGATGGAGGAACCGAGATACTCAACGTCGTAATAGATGTAGCCCGTCTGATAAACGTCCCAGTATGCCATATTGATATAATAGGGAGTTCCTGCTTCCATATAATATACCATGGAGCAGTTGATATCATCGGTGTACATTCTCTCGCTGAACTCGTAGGTGTAAAGGATCTCACGGTTCTCGTCAAAGATCCAGGCATCGATTCCCTCGGAGTAATCACTCTTTGAGGTAAAGCGGTAAACACCGGATTTGGTCGGAATAAACTCGGCGAAAAGTCCTCTGGGAATAATCGCACGGTCGTAGTAGAAGTAGTTGGTCGCGACGTTTTTGCCGAGAGTGGCAGTAAATGCGGATGACGGATCGAGTCCCTTAATGGGATCCTCAAGCTGGCCTACTCCCTTTCCGTATACCTGATAGTATTTACAGATCTTGAGCCATTCGTTCTCGGTGCCGTCAAAGCCCGCAACCTCCGCAACCTGCTTCAGCATTTCGGCAACCTCGGCGTTAACGGTGCAAAGGCCGTTGATGCTCGAGTTGGACGCAAAGTTGAAATATCTGACCATACCAAGTCCGTCCTCGTTGTAAAGACTGACTCCGCCCTTATCGGCATCGCCGTTCACAACGATGTCATAAACGGTAAGCTCCTCGTTGAACTGAGTATAGTTCATCATATCGGCGAGAAGCAGAGGACCGTTTTCGTCGCCTACGTGGTAGTAGCCGTCCTTTTCGTTAAAGACTATTTCAACGTAGCTGTAATCGAATCCGTCCTCGGTGGTTGCAGCATATCTGGGAAGATATGTTGCAACGTCGATATCCTCAGCATCCACAACCCGCATATTGGTGATATAAACGGTATCATCGCCCTCGGCAGTATCGCCGTCCTTATAGAAGCAGAACGCAATCTCATAAGTACCGTCTTTTTCGGCAACGCAGGGATAGCAGGAGCTCCAGGTACCGTTTTCGTTAGTGCCCGAAATCTGATAGATATCATCGTCCTCAACGATGACGTAAAGGATATCGCTGTATCGCTCAGATGAGACATAGTAGTCAAATCCGACCGCCTGACCTGCTTTGAGGGTAACGTCGGCATACATAATGGCATAGGAGCTGTCGATTCCGATATTTGAAGCAGCCACTGCCTTATCACCGAATTTTTCCGACTCGATAAACGGCCAGATATACTCTGCGCCCTCGTCCTCGGTCTCGGGGCGGTAGGTAACCTCAATATCGCCGCTGTTGATAAGCGCACCGACAGCCTCGGAGGTGTCCATGGTGTAGGTCGGCTTGATCTGTGTCATAAGGTCACCTATGCCGCCAAAGCAGATCTTCTGCTTGTATTCCTCTGCGGTGAAGTGATCAAACGCACTTACAAAGGGTCTGAGGCTGGTGATGGCACCGCTTTCGATAACGCAGATCATACCGTCCCTGTCGATGATAACACTGGTGGGATAGCCCGTTATCTGGAAGCTGTTTGCCCAGGATGAGGGGCAGGAAGCCATAATAAAGGATAGCTCCTGATGCTGCTTGAAGTTGGCAACCGCAGCGCTGTCATCAAACGGATCGAGTGCTATTATCTCGATATCGTCCTTATACAGCTGATAAGCCTCCTCCATAATGGGAAACTCCTCAAGACACCACGAGCAGGTGGTGTACCAAAAGTTAAGCAAAACTGCTTTTTTGGTCTTAAGTACCTCGGAAAGAGTGATCTCGGTGCCGTCAGACGCCATAACCGTAAAATCGTACATAACATCACCGATGCCGAGAACGGCAGTCGAAAGCTCTCCGTCGGTAACGAGCGAGGAAGTCAGTACGATATCGGCGCGCTCGCCGATAAAGGAATAGCTTGCATTTACGTTGTATCCCTTGGGTGCGCCCGAAAGCACGATGGAGTAGTCGCTTCTCTTGGGAAGAGTAAAGCTGACTTCGCCGTTTTCATTTGTTTTGGAAAAATCCTTCATATCGGTGAGCTCGGCGTCAGCGTAGATAAAAACGTCGACCTCCGAAAGCGCCAATCCGCTCGTTGAGCTGACCTTTACCGTATAAACGGCGGTCTCACCCGAGCCCTGATCGGGCGAACTTGCATCCGAAATGTCGCCGCCGCCGCAAGCGGTAGCAAAAACCGACACTGCCATAATGCAAACGAGAAGCAGGCAGAGGATCTTTCTTTCATTAAAATTAAATGCTGTTTTCATACTTCCTCCTCGGAAAAAGATTTTTTGGGGAAAAGCCGATTTACATCAGCCAAAAGATGAGCGTAACAATAAGGAATGCCGCAAGCAACAGTCCGACTATTGCCAGCGTGGGGAGAAGCATCATTTTTGTAGCGTCCCAATAGGTACGCAGAATAGCCTTTACGGGTGACGAGGTTCCCTTTGAAAGGAGCCTGTTCCTTTTGGGCAGAGCCGACATATCGGCAATAGTCCTGCCGTCGTCGATATAAATAATCTTCTCTTTTTTGCTCTTTTTTTCCTTTTTATCACTCATTTGCTACTGTTCCAGCAGGTGGCAGGCAGCACAGTGTCCGCCGCCGTAATCCTTGTAAATAGGTGCTTCCTCCCGGCAACGCTCGGTTGCGTGAGGACAGCGTGTATGGAAGCGACATCCCTTGGGAAGGTTTGCGGGAGAAGGAATATCGCCCTTGAGAATGATGCGGTTCATTTTTACGTCGGGATCGGGATAAGGAATAGCCGAAAAGAGCGCCTTGGTATAGGGATGAAGAGGACGAGAGAATATCTCCTCCTTGGAGCCGAACTCAACCATTGCACCGAGGTACATAACGCCGATCTTATCCGAAATGAACTTTACGACCGAAAGGTCATGCGAGATAAACAGATAAGTAAGTCCCATATCCTGCTGAAGACGCTTGAGCAGGTTGATTATCTGCGCCTGAATGGAAACGTCGAGCGCCGAAACGGGCTCATCGCATATAACCAGTTTGGGATTGACCGAGAGAGCACGGGCAATACAGATTCTCTGTCTTTGACCGCCCGAGAACTCGTGGGGATATCTCTCGTAATAATAATCACGGAGACCGCATTTTTGCATAAGATCCAGAACGTAGTCCTTGACCTCATCCTTAGGAACGATATTGTGCACCGAAACGGGCTCGGACAGTATTCCGCCCACCGTGCTTCTGGGAGGAAGCGAGGAGTAGGGATCCTGGAATATTATCTGCATTTTGGTGCGGATAGAACGCATCTGCGAAGATTTGTAATCGGTAATATCGTTACCCTCAAAGAAAATCCTGCCGCCGGAGGGCTGAATAAGCTTGAGAATGGTCCTGCCGAGAGTGGTTTTTCCGCATCCCGACTCGCCCACTATACCAAGCGTTTCGCCAGCTTTGAGCTTAAACGAAACGTCATCTACCGCAACAAGCTCCTGAGTAACCTTTCCGGTTACGGTTTTTTTGATAGGAAAGCATTTACGCAGGTTTTCAACCTCGAGAATATTCTCATAGGAAGCGATATTCTTTTGATCAGTCATTACCTGCCTCCTCTCCGTACAGATGGCAAGCAACAAAGTGCGTGGGGCTCATCTGTATCATACCGGGGTAACTACCCGAGCATTTTCGGATACATTTGCCACATCTTTCACGGAAATAGCAATAATCGGGCATATTGATGGGGTTGGGCACGTTGCCCGGGATATTGAACAGCTCGTCGCTGTCCGAATCGAGAGTGGGTTTTGATTTTTGAAGTCCTATCGTGTAGGGATGAAGCGGGTTGTGGAATATCTCATCCACCGTTCCCTGCTCAATAACACGGCCTGCGTACATTACCACCACGTAGTCCGCCATCTCGGCAATAACTCCGAGATCATGGGTAATTAGCATAATTGAACCGTCGATCTTGGTTTTAAGATCGCGGAGCAGATCGAGTATCTGCGCCTGAATGGTAACGTCAAGAGCCGTCGTAGGCTCATCCGCAATAATCAGACGGGGATCGCTTGCAAGTGCCATCGAGATCATAACTCGCTGGCGCATACCGCCCGAAAGCTCGTGCGGAAAGCTGTCATAGACACGCTCGGGCATTGCAATACCGACAAGGTTGAGCATTTCGATGGATTTTGCCTTTGCATCAGCCTTGGTGGCATTTTCGTTGTGGATCAGCGTAACCTCATCGAGCTGCTGACCTATCGTAAAAACGGGATTAAGAGAGGTCATCGGCTCCTGAAAAATCATAGCCACCTGATTGCCTCTGATTTTATGGATATCGGCAATAGGCATTTTTGCGATATCGTATACCTTTTCGGTGCCGTCCTTTTCCCTTGCATTAAAACGGATCTCGCCCGAATATATCTGCCCCGTAGGACCCTGAAGGAGCCTCATAACCGACATACTCGTGACCGATTTTCCGCAGCCCGACTCCCCTACCACGCCGACAGTGGAGTTTTTGGGAATATCAAACGAAACACCGTTAACCGCCTTTACTACACCTTGCTCGGTAAAGAAATAGGTGTGCAGCCCCTCGATTTCGAGAATATTATCGGGATTTTTCATCTCGGTAATATATTCCGATTCCTGAGCCTTGCGGTATTTATACGCCTCGAGGCGTTTCATCACCTTTTTGTTTTCCTTAGCAATAGCACGTACCTCTTTACCCGAGAGGTGATTATTCTTTGTACTCACGTGTTACCGCCTCGCTTTCGGGTCAAGAGCATCACGCAGACCGTCGCCGATAAAGTTGAAGCCCAGAACGGCGATAACGATACAAATACCTGCGGGTACCCAGACGTTAAGGTGATTTTGAAGAATGTCCTGATTGGTGGAAATAATGTTGATCATCGTACCCCAGGCGGCGTAAGGTGCTTTAACGCCGAGATTGAGGTAGGAAAGCGTCGCCTCGTAAAGGATCATACTGCCCAGACTAAGGCTCATCTGCACGATAAGCTGGGGCATTACGTTGGGAACGAGGTGCTTAAATATCTTGCGTGATGCCGAGTAGCCCATTGCCTCTGCGGCAACCATATACTCCTGCTCACGGAGCGAGAGTATCTGACCTCTTACAAGCCGTGCTGTTCCGGGCCAGGAAATGAACGTAAGATATATCATAAGCAGGTAGATACGGTATTTTGCATCTACCTCCGAGGCATCGAGAATCGTACTGATAATTAGCAGGATGGGAATGCCCGGCAGGCAGATCAGCACGTCGCAGACTCTCATTATAATATTATCGACCACACCGCCGAAAAATCCGGCGATACCGCCCATAATTACACCCAGAACGGTGATAAGAAATACTGCGATAAAGCTTACTATCAGCGATATCCTTCCGCCGTACATAAGGCGGACGAATATATCGTAGCCCTCGTTATCCGTGCCGAGAAGATGCTCGGCGGAGGGGGCATCAAGGAAATTATCCTTTAGAGATTTTTCGGTAGTCTGACGGACGGTATATGTAACTCCGTCAACGGTGTAGGTGGACGTAGAAACCGAATACTCGGTCTTTCCGCTCTCGTCAAGCTCTATCTCACCCCACTCGGTGTAAACAAGAGGGCCCACAAAGCTGAACAGAAACAGACTGATGACCATAATAAGCCCGACAATACTGAGCTTCGATCGAAAAAATCTGCGTACGACCATACGGGTAGGCGACATGAGACGCACCTTTTGATCGAGAGGTATCTCGGTGTCTTCTGTTTCGAGAACTAATGTTTTAGTTTGTTCTTCCACGTTTATACCTCCTTACTCAAGCTTTACTCTCGGGTCAACGAGACCGTACATAAGGTCGGCAAGCAATACGCCCACGACGCTCAGCAGCGCAAGGAACATATTGTAGCCCATTATAAACGGAATATCGCCTCGGTTCATCGCATCAAGCGCAATATTTCCTATACCGGGAAGGTCGAATACCTGCTCGGTAATGATAGCGCCCGAAAACAGCGAGGGCAAAAGTCCCGCAAGCGAGGTTACCATAGGAATAAGGGTGTTGCGGAAGGCGTGCTTGTTGATAACAACGCTCTCTTTAAGTCCCTTTGCACGTGCGGTACGGATATAATCCGAGTTGAGCACCTCGAGCATATTCGTTCTTGTCATTCTCATTCTTGCACCGATGCTCAGAATAACGATAGTAAGTATGGGAATGAAGCAGTGCTTAGCGTAGTCGATAAGCAGGTCGATTCCCGTATAGGACGCCGTAGCGTTAACGAGTCCCGATGCGGGGAACCACCCCAGTTTTAGCGCAAGCACGTCCTTGAGCATCTGTCCGAAGAAGAAGGACGGAAGCGAAATGCCTATCATAACCAGAACGGTAACAAGGTAATCGCGGAAGCTGTACTGATGAGTTGCGGCAGTAATTCCCAGAGGAATCGCTATCAAAAACTCAAAAACGGTAGCGATAAGAGCTATTGCAAAGGATATTCCCATATGCTCGTAAATAACCTGAGCAACGGGTATGCCGTAAACGAAGCTGGTTCCGAGATCGAAGGTGATAAGCGAGCCGAGCCAGTTGAAATATCCACTTAATATGCCCATAAAGCTGTTATCGCCAAGTCCGTACATCTCGTACATAGCGTTGACGGTTTCCTCACTAACGGTCGCACCGCCCTGATTGATGGCGTTGATCTTATCCTGGATAAAATCAACGGGCATCAATCGGATAAGGAAATAGATAATAACAGAAACGCCGAGAAGTATAAATACGGATATTGCCAATCTTTTTAGAATATACTTTAGCATTTGCTACTCCTTTAAGCATCGGCTTTTAATGCGTCAGCCAAAAATTAGTCAGCGAATTCGATTTCCCAGATACGGTCAAGGGGAGACGAATAGGGGTTAAGCTCGGAGGCTGCGGGCATGCTGTCTGCCGAGATCACCTTGGAGTTATAGGAATAAAGCACGCTTCTCTGATAAACGGGGAGCTCGACCGCAAGGTCAAGGATCTCGCCCATAGCCTGCTTGTAAAGATCGGAACGTACTGCCTGATCGTTAGTCTCACGGGCTCTGTCGATAAGATCGCTGAGATCGTCAAGAATCTCAAGCTCCTCAGCGCTTCCGCTGGTCTTGAGGTAATTATAGCCCCAGGCGAGAGTGCTGGTTGCGGTGGAATCTTTGTGATATACCTGATAAAGATCGGGGTCAAGCGCCGATGACCAGGCTGCTGCCCATACCTCGAGCGAGCCGGTGTTGATCTTGGTAAGAGCCTGAGTATCGCAAACTACCTCAACGTCCCAGCCTAGGCTGTTGAGGAGTGCGGCTGCATCACGGAACACCTTATATGTGGGGTGATCCTGGAGGCTGGAGCCTGCGATGGTGAATTTGACCTTAAGCTCGGAATCGCCTGCGCTTACGCCTGCGGCGAGCATATATTTTTCAATGTTGTTGATTGCACTTGACTCGCTCCAGGTGCCGATGGGAGGATAGTCCTTGCCGTTATCGGTGGCGTCTGCACCCTTGGGATAAGCCCAGCTTACCTTGGACATAGGCCAAAAGATCTGGGATGCCGTGCCTGCACGGTAGTAGTCGAGTGCAAGCGAGGTGTTCATAGCGCACATAATTGCTTTGCGGAGGTTGATGTCGTTTACCTTTGCGGAGTTGATTCCGATATATCCGTAGCCGAGCTGGTCGGTAACAAGAGTAACCATTCCCTTGGAGGAAAGTCCCTCAAGCTTTTCGTAGTTATCGGTGGTAAGCGACGGGGAGATATAGTGAACGTTGCCCTCCTCGAGAGCGGCGATTGCGTTGTTGGAGCTGACAACCTGATAGCGGATTTTGTCGATTTTTGCGTTATTTATTCCCTCGCCTACCGTTTCAAAATTGGTGTTGGCTTTGAAATAAACTACGTTGTTGATATAGAAATCACTCTCGGAGGGATTGTCGTCATTTTTGGTGTTGGTAGCCTTGTAAGCACCTGCACCGACGGGAATCTTGATGTTACGGGTAGACTGAATGATGTCGGTCATAAAGTCAAAGCTTGCATATTCAACGCCGAATTTGTCGTTTGCAATATCAACGCCGACCGAGCTTCCCTCGCCGTAATAGTGCTGAGGAGCAACGGTGAGTGCAAAGTTCCAGATAGCTTTGGGGTCAATGCCGTCGATTGTGATCTGAAGAACGTCGTGCTCGCTTGCATTGGTAACGGTGCCGTCGGAGTTGTGGCCCGATGCAACGGTGTACTCGGTTCCGTTGACGGTGATCTTGCTTCCCGCCTTATCGGTATGGCCGAGAGAAACGATACCCGAAATGTTTTTAACTGCGAGAGTTCCGTCATCGGCAACGTTCTCGTGGAGGATAACCTCCTTTGCCTTTGCGGTAAACTCGGTTGTAAGGGTGTTTGCGGTAGCCCAGTACTGAAGGATGATATTGAGCTCGCGAGCTATTTTATCGTTGTAAATATAGTCGATTGCCGCCTCTTTGGTGTTGATGCTTGCGGGATAGGAGGGAGTAAGGGTTTCGATCCTGGTGTGATCCTTCTTTCCGTCGGCACCCTCGGCATATTTAACATCAACGTAGCCCTCGGTATACATAAAGCAGAATATTTCATCCTTAAACTCATCGTATGCGGTGTAGGGCTCATTGATATAGGATTCCTGCGCGCCTGCATAGTCGGACTCGAGCTCCTCCTTAAAGAGTTTGAGAGCGTACTCGTAGTCGGCAAGAAGGTTTGCATTGGTAACCTCACCGGGGTTGTTGGAGATAGCCGATTTATATCCGCCGCTGAGCGAATGGGAATTGATGGCAGCCTTCATCGCATCGTATCCAACCTCTTTGGTAGCAGAGGATTTTACCTGAGTATTAAAGAGGTTGATAAGCTCGTTAAGACGTGCACTTGCTCTCGAGGATGCCTGCGATGCTATAAGATCGTCACTGTCATCCGAGGCGGAGCCCACGGTCTGGGTTCTGTACTCCGAAAGTCCGATAATATCGGTAGAGTAAAGGGTGTTGGATCCGGTGTAAACGGGATCGAGATATACGTAGTAGTTAAAGAGAACGTCCTCCATAGTGAGGGGATGTCCGTCCGAGAAGAGGATGCCGTTTTTGAGAACGAAGGTATAGGTAGTGGTGCCGTCGCTGTTCTCAACGATATCGTAATCCTTAACGACAACTGCCTCGTCCTCGCCATATGCAACCTTGACCTCGCCGTCAACATACTTGGAGCCAAGCATGCCGATCTGGGTCATTGCAACGATAGTTCCGTCGGGAGCGGAGGTGTAGAAGAAAGGGTTGAAAAGACCGTCAAGCTGTTCGGTCATAATTACGAAAGCATCAACGTTGCTTCCGCCCCTGTTACAGCCTGCAAAAGCGGTCATAACGCCGATCAGCATAACTGCACAAAGTAGGATAGAAAGAATTTTCTTTTTCATTTTTTGCACCTTTTCTATGTTATTTTTTCTTATTCTGCGAATTCAACCGTAACTTCATTTCCGTTCACGGTAACGGTAACGCTCTCGGGGTCATCGCCCGACGCCTTGCATTCAATATCGGCGTTTGGTATCTTGCCCGAATCACCCATACCGCACACAAGTCCGATGGAATAATCGGAGGTACCGAAATAGCAGGAGGAGCTGATAAGAAGCTCGCCTCCGAGAATGCTGACGTTCTCAACAGTTGCCTCGGATGATATGTTTCCCGCAAAAAGTCCGTAGCAAGCGCCCGCAACACGGGTACCTGCCTTTACGGTAAAGCTAACGTTTTCAAAGGTTACGTCGGTAATCGAAGCGTTTTCGGTAACGTAGCCGAAAAGTCCCGAGTTGACCTTTGAGTTATTGGTCTGCTCAAAGCTGATGTTGGTAAATTTGTAGCCGTTTCCGTTGATTGTTCCGCCGAAATTGCCGTGCATAAGCGCCGTAGGCCAGATCTCGTCCGAAAAATCAAGGTCGGCGCAGATCTCGTAATTTCCGCTGAGGCTTGCGTTATCGGAAAACTGCTCTGCCGTGTAGATGCGGTACCACTCGCCCTCGGTCCAATCGACGTAGAGATCGAGAACAGGATCAACCGCCATTCCGTTTTCGGTATTAACCTTACCCGGATGGACTACCGTTTCGGTGTCAACGGGGAGCGTTCCCGCTTTGTCGTAGTACGCCCCCGCGAAGGTGTAGCCCGATTTTTCGGGAAAGGCGTTCATCTCGACGGCACCCGTATTCTTATCCCAGTAGGGAGTGAGAATCTCGGTCGTCTCGGTAGGGTCAAAGCGGAGGCTACCGAGCTGTTCACCGCCCTCGAGCGAGAAAAACCTGACCTCAAACATCGGCACCCAAACGGCGTAAAGCGTAAGCTCCGGTGTGTCAGCCGAGTAGGATTTGGAAGGATCGAGCTTGAGTTTGTCGCTTCCGAACTCCCACCTATCGCCGTAGGAATAAACGGTGTTACCCTCGCTGTCGGTGCTTTCGGCACGGGTTGCATACCAGCCTGCAAGAAAATGATCGTTCTTGCTTGCCTCAAACGCATCGTTACCGCGAGCCGCATCATCGGGAGCAATAAGCGCAATTTCGACCTGTCCCTCGGAATTCTTTGACATATCGGCAATATTGAACGAATCAACGATTACCGAAGTGTTTGTGGTAAAAAGCCCTCCGTTGGCATCAAATTTTACACTGACGCTGTAGCCCTCAAGGTTGTTCGTTTCGTACGGTGTCATCTCGGCACCGCAGCCCGTAATAAATACCGAAACCGCAAAAAGGGCTATGGCGATACAAATTGATTTTTTTCTGAACACGCTGCAGGATTCCTCCTTTTTTATTGCTCCGATTCATTAAGCGAATCAGTCAACGTTATTCTCGTTATTCTCGTTTGCTTCTTCGATGGATTCGGCAACCGCTTCCTCGCAAGCCTCCTCTGCAGGAGCATCGTCGGCATTTTTATTTTTGGGACGGACCGATCTTTCGTACAGAATAAACGCAAGTGCGATAAGTCCGCCTACTGCCAGAACGACAATGACGTAAACAAGTGCTCCGTCATTTTCCTCCTCTACAGGCTCCTCCTCGACTACGGGAGCGAGGGCAGCTATACGCTGCTCGGCAGAAACGAGCTTGGAATAATTGGTAACAAGGGCTTTTTGCTCGTAGGTGGCAATTTTGTCATACGCCGCTCTTGCCGCCTCAACGAGAGCCTTGTGCTCGTAGCTTACCTTCTCGGGAATGGCATCAATAGCCTTGATAGCCGCAACGGTAATATCATCGGGTGCGGCAGGACCGTCGATGGTGTAATCAAAATACTGAGCACATACGAATGAGTCGTAGCCCACACCGTTAACGGGACGCACCATAATGATCTTTTCGGTAACGTAGCCCACGTAATCCTTAAAGGTTGCACCGTAAAATACGTTGGAATACTGACCGCCGGTTGCGTTCCACATATAGTAAGGAATGAGTCCCATACCGTCGAGCTCAACCTGGTTGCCCTCCTCATCTTCGTATGAGGCATAGTTTCCGATGCCGGGGATATGCTCGAGTGTTTCGTAATAAACCGAGTCAAATTCCTCCTCGAAGATGGGTACGGTATAGCTACCGAACATAACGATCTCGAGGTCATCGCATTCATAGAACGCCTTGTGACCGATTGCCGTAGTATGATAAGGAAGCTTTACTCTTGCAACGTCGCTTCCCGCAAATGCATAAGCAGTGATACGGACGGTGCCGTCGGCAACCACTGCGTTAAGCGGATCATTACCTGCGTAGGTAACCAGCTCAAGTCCGTTTACGGTCTTGCAATAGAGCGAGCCGTCAATAACCTTAACGGTATCGCTGATATCAAATGTATAGGAAGTGAACTCCTGCTCGTGACCGTTGATCTCCTCGATGGCAACCGTGCTGAAGGGCTCAACTATACACATAGCAAAGGGGTTGTCACCAATGCTGACGAGCTTATCGCTGAGGGTAACCTTAAAGGGAGTTACCTCCTCCTTGAGGAATACCTGTGCACCGAGATTAACCGCTCCGCTGAGATCCGCCTCGGTAATTGCGTCATACGCAAATGCATAATCACCGATTTCCTCGGAATACTCGAGGTTTTTGACAGACGCAAGAGGATCACAGTAGGAAAACGCACCCTCTCCGATATCGCTGCCCTCGGCGCTGAGAGTAACCTGCTCGAGCTTGCGGTTGGAAACAAAAGCATATCCGCTTACGGTAGCCACGGAGCTGAGATCCACCTCGGTAAATCCGCATTCCATAAACGCATACTCGCCTATGGACGTGATGTTGCCGAGATTGATGCTGCAAAGAGCATCACAGCCCGCAAAGGCATACTGGGGAATTTCGGTGATCTCACTGCCGAGAACGGCGCTTTCGAGCACACGGCAGTATGCAAATGCATATTCACCGATGCTTGCCGAGGACGAAAGATCAACGCTGACAAGCTGAGGCGCAATATAGGTGTACATATAATAGGTGTACTCGCCCTCGGTATAGTAAGCTGCCTCGGTCATACCCGAATCGTTGCATACGTAGTAAACGTCGCCCGAGAAAGCGTAGTCACCGATGCTGACAGCCTCCGAAAGGTCGATATCGGTAAGACTTGCGTTGCTGTAAAACGCCATTCTGCCGATCTCGGCACCCTCGCCGAGAGTGACGCTCGTGAGCGAGCCGTGATTATTGAACGCCGCCTCACCGATAACGGCATTTTTGCCGATGGTAAGGGAGGTAAGCGCACTCCTGTACACATATTTGAAGAGCTTGCGGTCACCCTCCATATAGCTCTCGACCACATAAGCGAGGTCCTTATTCATACTGAACGCATAATCTCCGAGCACGACGTCATCACCTATAACAACCGTCTCGAGCTTGACGCACTCGCTGTAGGTGCCCTCCTCGACCACTGCTCCATCGGGAACGGTGACCTCGGTAAGATAGGTAAAGGAGAATGCGTATTTTCCGACCTTGGTATCGGCACCGAACTCGGGAAGAACCGAGATTGCGGTCTCAAAGAATGCGTACTCGCCGATATAGGTAAGCTTTCCGAAGCTGACCGACTCAAGGTATTTGCTTGATGCAAAGCCGTAATCCTGGACAACAGTAACGTTACCGAGCACTACGGAGGTTATTTTTTGGTTGTGCGAGAATGCTCCTCTGCCAACAACCGTAATGGCCGAATCGCTGAACTCGCCCGAAATAAGAGGAGATACTGCGTAAACTGTCTTGCCGTCGGTCGAAACGACGCGGTCGGCGGTTTGAACTTTGTAAGCGGTATTTCCGCCCGAAACGGTATACTCCGCAACCTTGGTGTCACGGAATGCAAACGGTCCGATATCCCTGACGTCTGCGCCGATAGTTACCTTGGCAAGCGACTCGCACTCATAGAACATTCCCTCGGGAATTACAGCCGAGTTAACAGTGAACTCGGTAAGCGACTCACAGCCCGTAAAGGCATAAATGCCGTATTTGACCTTGGATGCCTCAACGGTCACCTTCTCCAGCGACTCACAGCCGGCAAAGGCATATCCTCCTACCGAGATAAGAGTTTTGGGCAGGGTGATGTTTTTGAGATTTTTGTTGCCCGCAAACGCATAGTCCGAAACAACGCAGGCTGCGCTCAGATCGAGCGTGCCCTCGAGGTTACAAAGCTCAAATGCGTTCTGGTTGATAATTTTAAGATTATTCTCGCCGCTGAACGTGATCTTTTTGAGTGAAACGCAGTTGTAGAATGCGCCGTAGTCGATTGCCTCGAGAGTAGAGGGAAGCACTACCTCCTCAAGAGCGGTAAGATTTGCAAATGCATAGGAATCGATCTTTTCAACGCCCTCGGGAATAATAACCTTTGTGATGGTGTTGTCACCGATAAACCAGGCTTTGGAGGTCTCGCTCGAGTCAAACTCAAGCTCCTCCGCGGTTTTTGCGATATATTCAAAATTGGAGAACGCAAACTGACCTATTTCGGTAAGAGAAAGCCTGTCGGGGATAACGACCAGACCTCCGTTTCCGTAATAGTGAGTAAGCATTGCGCCGTTGGTAACGTAGGGATCGTTGACCTCTACCGTAACCGTCTCGGAATAATAGGTACTCTGTCCGTCCATCATAACCTTGACCGTAACGGATGCAAAGCCCTCGGCAACGGCAGTGACGTTTCCGTAAGCATCGATCTTAACGATATTCTCGTTACTGGTCTCAAACTCAACGGTGGTATCACCCGGGAAATAGGGATCGAGCGAATAGTTGAGGGTAACCGACTCGGAGGGATACATCTCAAGCGCATATCTGCCCTCAAAGAAGTTCGTACTGCCGATATCGCCTATCTTCTTGTCCTCGCTTTCGACCATATAATAGGACTTCACGGTATAGAAGCCGTCAAGCGTGAATACATCCGCAACCGGCTTACCGTATCTTACGTAGCCCTCATCATCCTCGCCCAGCACCGTTACGCCAAACGTAACGCTGTCGCCTGTGGCGGGATCCTGCGCCTTGATGATTGCGTTACCGGGAGCAACGGCAATAATCTTGTTGTTTACGATACGTGCAACGCTGGGCTTGGAGGAGGCGTAGGTAAGAAGCTCTGCCCACTCGGTATAGGGCTTGACAACGGGGTCAAGCGTGTATACCTCGTTGGGGCTGAGCGTAAGACCGTCCTCAAGCTCCTCAAAGAAGAACTCGGAATAGTCTGTGGGCAGTCCTATCTCGTAGGTTGCGGTATTGAGCGCATAGTCGTAAACCACGATGGAGAAGCAATTGTCATTAACCGCATTGTTCTTGATATCGTAGATATAATCCGTGAGCTCAAAGGTTACTCTGGTGGTGCTGTTGTGCTCGGAATACACGGGAGTAAGATACTGCTCAAAGGCGATCATCTCGTACGCATCGTTTCCGTTCTCATCGGCGGTGAGAGCGATATAACCGACCTGCGAGGACATCGCATAGTGGTTATCGTAGATCAGCACGTCAGCATAAAGACGGTTTTTATTGGCGGTTTTATCGTACTTGTAGTAGTACTCGACACCCGTAACGGTAGGAGCCTCAAAGTCAACGGTAAACGGGAACTCAACAACGTTGTTTGAGTTGGTGGTAATGCCTCCGTCGCCGTAATCGAGGTGACCCACGAGCTTTACGGTGTACTCGGTATTGTTGGGAAGGTTGTAATCGATGGTATCAAATTCAAGCTCGATATTTGCGGGGTAAATATAGCTTCCGCCGTCACTGTATGACTTACGGATCATTTCCTCGGTAGTCTCAAAAATAAGCTCTCCCGTAGTGGAATCCGTAATTGTTATATCAATGGAGGATGCGTTACGGAGCATACCTGCCCAAACAAACCTCAGCGAATGAAGCGTTCCCTCCTGATTGGAAAGGGCAACGTGCTCGGGCGATGCGGCTATTTTGATATCTTCGGGATCCTGAAGGAAGTAGTAGGAGCCGAGATAGCTAACGTAGTCCTCGGACACACCGCCGACGGGACGGGTTGCGTATGCATCCGCCATCGTTTTGTCCTCAACGTCGATACCGTCATCAAGCTCATCGGCGTTGGTATCGTAATACGTAAGGTCGAACAGAGGAGCAACGGTCCAATCGCCGTAGAAGGCGAGGTAAGGAACGTTAAGGCTCACGTCGGTGCCGGATTTTGCGGTAAGGGTGATAAAGCCCTCTACGTACATACCGTTTTCGAAGGAGCTGTTGAGATACTCCTTATCGGAATCGGAAAGCGTGATCATTACCGTAACAACAGCCGATTGTCCCGCTTCAACCGAAACGGTGTTCTTTTTAACGCTTCCGCCGTCAACCGACAGAATCTCGATTTTTGCGCCGTCGAGAAGGTAGGATTCCTCGGTGACGGTGGTAAGACCTGCGTTGGTTTTGGTATCGCTGACGCCCTCGGTCATAACGTATGCGCCGAGATCGTAGGAAACGCTGCCCTCGCCAAAATTGTTGAGGCTGAATTTCATCTCGTAAACGCCGGTCTTGGAGGGATCGTCGCCAAGCTCGATTTTGGTTTTGTCCATAACGCTTCCGTCGGCGTTAAAGGTAGTGATATAAGCAGGAGTGTTGATAGAGGACATAAGGTTTGCAAGTCCTGCTCCCTGCTTACGTACCGCATAGGGAAGACCGTTTTTACCGTATGCAATATCGGCGGTGGACATAAGAAGCGAATAAACCATAGCGCCGATAGCATCGTTATCGTTTGCGATCTCGGGGAAGTTCTCGACAACGTACTGTCTGAGGAGAACAACAACGCCCGCAAGGTTGGGGCACGCCATCGAGGTGCCCGACAGACGGTCGTAGGAGCCGCCCGTAACAGCCGAAAGTATGTTTCCGCCGTGTGCGGTGATCTCGGGCTTGATTTTAAGATCGGCGGTAGGTCCCCAGGACGAGAAGTCCGAAATGAACGGACCGGAGGTCTGCGAGCGTGCCACGGTAATGGTTCCGGTGCCGCTCTGTGCAAGCATTTCGCCGTCATCCTGCGAGATCGAGCAGGCGGCAAGCGTTGCATCGGCAACGTTCATCTTGATATCGCCCGAAACGTTGTTGTAAATAATGATGCCTGCCGCACCCTGCTCCTGAGCGATTATCGCCTTTTCCTCAAAGGTGTTGGAGCCTCTGCGCACGAGAGCGATTTTACCGCTGACATCGAGTCCCGTATAGTCGGCACTGCGTCCTACGCCGGGGATAAGCACGTATTCTATTGTGATCGAATCGTTATCGCCGAGGAGGATATCGCAAAACTTGTTTTCCTCCGCTGCACCGTTGACCGACTCGGTAAAATACACTATTTTGTCGCCGTAAAGAAGATAAGGAGTCTCATCGCCCGCAATCGAGGCTACCGACATAACACCCTCGTAGGTAGAGGGAGAGCCTACCGTACCCGTGTCGGGATTGGAGGTAAGACCGAGGTTACCGTTCTTCTCGGAGCCGTAGGAGGAGGAGAAGCTGTTGGAGGCGGCAACGATCATATTGATGCCCGCCTCACGGATCATATCGTAAATACCGCCGACCGACTCTTCGTCCGACTCACGGCTGAAGCCGCAGGCGGTACCGATGGACATATTGATAACGTCAACACCGAGAACAACGCAATCCTCAAGCGCCGAAAGGATCCAGGCGGTTCTTGCGGTATCAACCACGTCCGAAAAGATTTTCATCGAAACGAGCTGTGCGTTGGGCGCAACACCCGTGATAACGTCATCCTTACCGAGAATAACACCCGAAACGTGGGTACCGTGATTATTGTGGGTGGAATAAACGTCGGAATCGTTATCGGCATAGTCATAGCCGTAAGGAACCTTTTCGTTGATATAAACGTCGTCAACGGTAAGACCGCTGTTGAGCCTGTTGGCGGCTGTATCGGCGATTACCGAGGCAACCTCGTCGTATGTAAGTCCGAGATGTGACGAGCTGAAGTTATCGGGCGAGAAAGCGGTGTGGTTGTAGTCAAGTCCCGTATCAAGAACCGCAACGACGATTCCGGAGCCGTCGTAGCCTGCGTTTGCGGTATCAAAAATACCGGTGTCAAGATGCACGTTAACTGCGTTTTCGACCAGCTCGGTCTCGCATTTCTCGTATTCTTCGCCCACGATGACGTCCATACCGTCGCCGAGAGCCTTGCAGGCCTTTTCAAAATCGCCTGCCTTGATAATTATTTCAAAGCCCTTGAGGACGGTGGAATAATCCTCGCCCGTCTCATAGGAAATATTTGCGCTGTCAAGGGATGCAAGGTAGGATGCCTTTTGGGATGCGACCTCCGCCTCGATGGAAGCAACGTCGGCGTTGGCAACGTAATCCTCAATGCTCATAGTCCTGTCGCCGGCACAATATGCACCGAGCACGCTGTCTCCGCTGACGGTGACGATTACCGAAATTTCCTCATCGTCCCCAATGCCATCGGGAAGTCTGAACATAACCGAGCTATCTATATACTGCCCAAAATCGGAAATGATGTTGTCTACCCTGTTGATAAATGAGTTGTTAAGGGATGAGCCTCCCTCAGCCCCGTGATTCTGCACAAGTGCGGCAATCGTACTGGCGGATACCGTACTCGACAAAATGACAAGAACGAGCATTACCGAAAGAACGCTCCTGAATACATTACTCAATCTTTTGATGTGTTGTTTTTTCATTACGGGGTTCCCTTTCTTTCAGTCAAAATCAGGCAGAAGGCATACCTATCAAGGTCTACATATATATTCATAATATATTAACTCTTTTGGGGCTGAATTGCAATAGATTTTGACATTATTTTTAACTTTTCAAAAAATGTTTACTTTCTTCCCCTTATGTGGTATAATGCGCTTCGGAGAACACAAATCTTTGTGTTTCCGAGATCGTACTACGGAGGATTCGGATATGCCGCATGATACCATATTGCTCATAAAACGCATTATTTTTGCACTCGTTGCCGTTTCTGTCGTCATTACGGGAATATGCTTTGCGGTCGAATGCGTAAAAATCTATCGATCGGGCGACTCTCCCTATTCACGCTCGGCGGTCGAGGCAGCATTTGGCAGAATCTCCGTGCCCGTGTATGTTTGTACTGCACTGACGGTGCTCGGCTTTGCGGCAGAGTTCTTTATACCGGACGGCAGGAAAGCCGCTCCAAAAAAGCGCAAGCCGCTCCCCCCGGTTGATACCTCTGCCGAAAAGGAGCGTGCTTTACGCAGGCTCCGCACCACGGTACTCCTCGTCCTGCTCGTCATAGCAAGCACGGTATTTCTTGTATACGCTCTCAATCCGACCCACTATCATCAAAGCGAGATTACCGACTCGGTAATAAACGCTATGTATATCCTTGCTCCCTGCACTCTGATCCCTATGGGCTACGCCGTTTTTGTTCTTTATCACAACGAAAAAAGCCTTGCCCGTGAATATGCGCTCACTCATGAAAAGCCTTGCGGCAATAGCAGTTTTTGGTGCAAAAAACGCACAATGCTCGCTCTGCGGATATTGCTGTTGGCTGTAGGTGTCGGGCTGGCGGTTTACGGCTATATTGCAAACGGAACCGCCGACGTGCTGACAAAGGCGACCAATATCTGCACCGAATGCATCGGTCTGGGTTGAGAGAGGTGCGCGGTATGAAAAGATTTACACAAAAGCTCATCAGCCTTATTCCGAGCAAGCGGAAAATAGTCCAGCTTTATATCGCCCTTATGTACAACGCCAACATAAAGGGCTTTGTTACCGGAAGCATTTTTAAGGGCGCTTCAAAGCAGGTATGCGTGCCGGGACTCAACTGCTATTCCTGCCCCGGCGCTATCGGAGCCTGTCCCCTCGGCTCGCTTCAGGGCTCATTCTCTGCCGACAAAAGCACGCTGTACTACGTGGGCGGAATACTCCTGCTCTACTGTATACTTTTTGGCAGAATGGTTTGCGGATGGCTTTGCCCTTTCGGACTTATTCAGGAGCTTGTTTATAAAATCAAAACTCCCAAGCTCAAAAAAAGCAATGTAACGAGAGTGCTTTCCTGCTTCAAATACGTCGTTCTTGTATTTTTCGTGCTCATCGTTCCGATTATGTACGCATTCCGTGACACTCCCCTGCCTGCATTCTGCAAATACATATGCCCTGCGGGAACACTTGAGGGCGGAATCTCGCTTCTTGCAAACAAGGTCAACGACAGCTATTTTTCGATGCTCGGCCCGCTGTTTACCTGGAAGTTTGTGCTGATGATCAGCATTATCGTCGGCTGCGTATTTATTTTCAGAATGTTCTGCCGTTTTATTTGTCCGCTCGGTGCACTTTACAGCCTGTTCAACAGGATCTCGCTGTTCGGCGTCAAGGTTGACAACTCCAAATGCGTAAACTGCGGTCTTTGTGTCAAAAAATGTCTGTCCGACATCAAGAAGGTCGGTGACCGTGAGTGCATAAGCTGCGGCGACTGCGTAAGCGTTTGCCCGACCAAGGCAATCGTATGGAAGGGAATCAAAAAATCCGAGTCCCTCCCCGATGCCGTCAAGGGCAACGAAAAAGCACGCCTTATTACCCGTGCGGCAGCAACTCTGATTTTGGCGGTGGTAGTTATTTTTGCCGCAGTCAGCTGTATTAGCGAGGTCGGCGGCGACACCTCCGAAACCGTTTCCTCCGATACCTCCGATATATCGTACGGCACATCCGTCGGCAGTAAATGCTACGGAAAGGAGCTGCAGGTAATCACCTCCGAGGGTATTTCCGATACTACCGTAGATCCCACATCCACGGGCAAAATAACCGTTATCAACTTCTGGGGCACCTGGTGCACTCCCTGTGTAAACGAGCTTCCCTATTTTGACCGTATTGCAAGCGAATACGGCGAAACGGTGGAGGTATTTGCCGTTCACACCAATATGATACGTGATACCGCACCCGAGTTTATTGAAAAATATTATCCCGACAGCCTTATCCGCTTTGCAAGCGATGCCGATGGCGAGGAATATTATACCACACTGGGTGGACGGGACACCTATCCGTATACGGTGATCATCAATGCCGACGGAGTTATTACGCACGTATATTACTCCGCACTCACCTACGAAAAGCTGCAAGAGGCTATCGAGAGCATCGGCAAATAATCAGAATAACAAAAAATCGGAAGGCGCGTGTTTTCGTCGTGCCTTCCGTTTTGTTATGCAATGTTTACTGCTTTACCGTAAATTCAACGTTGTTCATCTTCAATCGATGGCAATGATGAACGATCATGGGGTAATACCTGAGGTCGTAATGCGTGCAGGCGCCGTGCGAGCGACGGTTGGGTATCTCGCTTCCGTCGGTAATCTCAAAGCTGCAATCCGAAAAGCTGATGTCCTCAATGGGAATATCCTCACGTCCCCTGATAAAGATGAACTCGGGGCCGCTTGCGTGCAGGTTGGAGAAATAGAGCCTGCGTAACGCCTTGCATTTGATCTCGGTGCTGTCCTCAATCTCAATCCTGATAGGGTGAGAGCAGGTCCTGTCCATAATAATGTTATTAAACGAGATGTTCTCTATCACCGTAGCCTCCCTGCCGATATCCGAGGTATCGGTACGGGCGGGATCGTATTTGAGGTGAGGGAGCACAATGCTTATTCCGACCGAGGTATCGGTCATAACGAGGTTTGAGAATACGCAGTTGCGTATCACTCCGTCGTTGATGTATCCTATGCGGATACCGCCCGAATAGCTCGTCAGGCTGCAGTTGGTGACCGTAACACGCTCACAGATTTTGTTTTCCTTGAGCGAAACGCTGTTTGCACGGACGATAATACAATCGTCGCCGCAAGTAATACTACAGTTGGAAACGGTAACGTCACGGCTGCAGTTGATGTGGATTCCATCGTTGTTGGGATAGTTAACGTCGGCAATTATCTTGCATTTATCAACGGTAACGTAGTCGCAATCGTGGATCCAGTAGCTCCAGCCCGCAGGCTGGTTCTTCATTGTGATATCCTCAATTTTGACGTGCGCGCATCCCATTATCATCACCGCACGGGGAGGTGTGGGCAGACCGGGCTTGCGCACGTGAGTCCAGCCGATTTTATCGGTCTCGGGCTTTTCCACAACGAAATTATGCCCGTTACAATCGATACAGCCGTCACCCGTAATTGCGATAAACTCACATTCATCGGCAAGAATAAGGCAGGACGAGCGCCAGCGCGGAAGCAGCTCGGGTGTTGCGTGCCTGAGGTTGTTCTCGGGATAGTGTGCACAGTCGTCCGATCCGAGCAAAACGGCGTTTGCGGTAATATGAAGCTCGACGTAGCTCTTTAGCTTAATTGTGCCGGTTTTGAAAATACCGTCCGAAACGATTACTCTGCCGCCGCCTCCGTTATGACAGGCATCAATTGCGTTTTGGATCTGATCGGTACACAGCGTTCTGCCGTCACCGACAGCACCGTAGGATTTGATATTTATATCCATTTTTATACACTCTCCCTTCGTTATTTGATTATACCCGATTTAATTATTCATTGCAATACAAAAAATACTTTTAGGGGGCTTTACGATGCCAAAAATTGCGTTTTTTCGGCAATTACCAATTTCGACACTATTCGACAATGTTCCCCAAAATAACGGGGATTTTCGGAAAAATACGGCGTATAACTCAATAAAATATCGAATAATGTATTACGAAAGTACCAATAAATATGTGATTTTTCGTCCAAAACGTATTGCACCCGAATTTTTCCTGTGCTACAATAAACGTACAGAAAAAAACAACAAGGAGCGAGAAAATGGAAAAAGCGAGAGTGCTGGTAGCCGACAGCAACAGTGAGTTCAGAAACCAATGCGTACAGAGCCTACGCAGGCAGGACATAGAGGTGGTAGCAGAGGCCGCAGACGGCCAGGAGGCATTTTCCAAAATAGTCAGACTCAAGCCCAACATAGTTATTTCTGACCTTTATCTCGGAAAAATCGACGGTGTGGGACTCATTCGCACCGCAAAAAAGCAGTTGCCCGATTGCTTTCCCTCTTTTATTATGCTTGCCTCCTTTAACAGCCAGAATCTTTTTGAGGAATGCTGCGAGGCAGGAGCGGCGTACTGTATGCTCAAGCCGCTGGATTTCAATGCGCTCGGTGACAGAATAAAAAGGCTTGCGGAAAAGGGGCGAAAAAGAGGCAGTGCCTCAATCCCCACGAGAGATGAGTCCGATCTCGAGGCACAGGTAACAAAGATCATTCATCAAATAGGCGTGCCGGCGCATATCAAGGGATATCAGTATCTACGAACGGCTATTATAATGGCGATCGGAAACGCCGAGGTTATCAACTCGGTAACAAAGGTGCTCTATCCGTCGGTTGCAAAGCAGTACGGCACCACCAGCTCAAGGGTGGAGCGTGCAATCCGTCATGCGATAGAGGTTGCGTGGGACAGAGGCGATCTGGACGTGCTGAACTCCTTTTTCGGATACACCGTCCAGAACTCGAGAGGAAAGCCCACCAACAGCGAATTTATTGCTATGATCGCAGATAATCTCAGGCTTCGCAACAGGTCGCTGGCGGTTTCTCTGTGATAACTTTTTTGCAAAAACTCTCCCTCCCTTTGCAAAAAATAGAAAGATACGAACTAGCGAGACTTCCCAAAACGGAAGTCTCGCAGTTTTATTCGCCTCATGGGGTCCCCGCAAAACATAGTTTTGTGGGGTTATCCGTTCGGCGAGTGATATTGCTTCGCAGTTTTATTATGCTTTTTGCCCCACAAAAGAACTTTTGCGGGGACCCCATCGCATAGTGGTATTCGGCTACGCCGAGTTTGGCGAATAAAATAACACTGAAACCGCAAGGTTTCAATAACACTATTGCGTTGCAATAATATCACTCCGACGAAGTCGGAATAAAACTTGATTATTACCGTCAATTATGTTATTATAATATGGGTTTGGGCGTAGCCCAATTAGCGTTTGTACACACAAACGCGATGCTTGTTCTTCTTCTAATCGGTTCGATAAATTCTTATTTAACGAATAGTAAAAACACCGACAGATTATCAAAATCCGTCGGTGTTTTATTATACTTATGAGAAGAAGCCTTATAGCTCCCGTATCTTTCTTTTTATATGCTTTTGAATATAGGCAGTTATTGCTCGAGCTGTTTTTTTATAGCCATATACGTTTCGTCACTGATATCGTGCTCGATACGGCAGGCATACTCGGCGGCGGTTCCCTCGCTGACGCCGATAGAAACGAGCCAGCGTGTAAGAAGCTCGTGGCGTGCATATATTTTCTCGGCAGTGGCAGCTCCCTCGTCGGTGAGCGCAAGGCTTCCGTCCGGAAGAACGATCACATATCCGCCCTTTTTGAGCAAGCCGACC
>JAZNCU010000012.1:0-16977 GCA_045587745.1 Eubacteriales bacterium
ATCCGCAACGGCGGCATCCGCAAACAAAAGCACCTCGTAGTTGTAGGTTTCGGGATCGAAGATAAACGAGGGTGAGTTAAGCACCTCTATCGAAAACTCACCGTACTGCTTTTCGCTTACGGCAAGCTCGTATCCGCTTCCGTCGACGGCAAATGCGCCGTCATTCATATTCACTGTAATATCGCTGACTGTGAGAGGTATGACCGTGCCCGACTCGGCAGTGATTCTGAAGCGAAGGTTTATCATAGTGCAAAACGATTCACTTGCATACTCCTCGGGATCGCCGTATACGCAAAATCCCACTCTGCCCTCGGATTTTGAAAACTCGATATCTGAACCCATATCGGACGCCGACACGAACTCAAGTCCTTCGCCGAACATAAGCGCACCCGTCATACCGAAGGCTCCCTTGCAGCCCTTGAGACAGAGTACGATATCTACCGTCTGACCCGTTACGGGCCTGCTGACGGTATACACGTATGCACTTCCGAAGCCGTAATCATCGGGAGCTCCGACGGGTATATCAACCCTTCCCGTAAGGATACCCGCAAGGCGGTAATGGTCGCTGTCCGACACCACGCCGTTGCCGTCGATATCGGATGCGAGAGTTACGAGCTCGGGATAGGAATAGCCCTTGAGCACCCTCTCGAGCAAATACAGATCGTAGGCGGTCAAAAATCCGTCGCCGTCGGTATCACCCGTAACGATGACACGCAGGCTGTCGGTAATACCGCCCGTCGGGGAATAAAGCGTTATCGTACAGCCCGTTCCGACCGTTTGCGCCCTGCTTCCGTCTGCGCCATGAACCGAGATGCTGCCCGATCCGACAACAAGGATATCCACAAGCTCCTCAACGGTCAGACCTGCTTTCAGCCCCGCAACGGTACCGCTTCGGCGATCGATAACACATCCGCTGTCGCTTTTGAAGCGGATAAGATCGTCACGCACCGTAATGGTACATTCACATTCAAATACACCGTAATCGGTCTCGCAGACCGCCTTTACCGTATACGTTCCCTCACGGTTTGCGGTGACCAGACCGCCCTCGTCAACCGTTATTCCGTCCGAGTCGCAAATATACCTTACGGGCAGTGAGGAAGCGCCCTCGGGCAGATAGTTGATATACATCCTGAGCGTCTCACCGATGCTCATGCTGCCGTCGCCTCCGACAAACTCAATGCCCGTGACGTTTGCAGCGACGGTAAAACCGTAGCTGATGCTCCTTGAGCAGGGAAGCACGACCGTGAGGATATGGCTTCCGCTCTCGGTCACTGTATAAAGATTTGACACCGCTTTGCCATCGAGATAGCAGCTGCCGAAAACAAGCCCGAACACAGCCTCGCCTGTATAAATTCCGCCATCGGTAATACCTGTGGCCCCGGGAGTTTCAAAAACACTGCGTCCGTCAAAATAGCCCGACACCGCAATATGAGACCGACCGACGGACACAAGCGATCCGCTTTCGGTCAAATAGCAAAAATCGGGATCGGTAATACCGATATTTCCGCCGCATTCGCTGTCCCCCACGGCACACATACCGTCACGGCATACTGCGCCCGAAACGCTGATATCCATTGGCAAGTGCGGAAAAACGTGAGCTTCGACAAGGTCGAAATCATAGTAAAGTACGTTTCCTGCCGATACGTATCCCTGTGTAACCACACACTCGGAGGCATTGGTGGGAACCGATGCGATAATACTGCCCGAGGCGTTATCGGCAAGCGTCAGCATTCCGCCCGAAATGTATATCACGCCCGTCGAGGAAATTGCAAAATCACTGCAATCGGATGCTATTCTTTCGCTCCTGTCGGTGCAGAAAAGATTTCCGTAAAGATCGGTATACCATAGATGTTTTCCGTCGTAAACCGCCTTTGATGCCTTGACGGGAAGCTCAAAATATTCCCCTTCGCCCAACCCCGAGAAGGAATAGACCATGTTCATATTTTTGGCGAGCACCGCCGTATAATCATCATAGCAGAACACCCTCGACGGCTCAAAGGGCAGGTAGCAGGCTATGTATCCGACCGCAGAGTCGGCATCGAGAGCATACAGCTCGTGTGCTCCCGACAGCACGAAATAGACCGTACTGCCCGAGCAATCGGAGGAAAGGATCTCGCTGTCGTAAGCAAAGAAAAAGTCCTTGCGGTATGCCCCGTATTCCGAGGCCTCCGAAACAAATGCCTCGGTAC
The DNA here is from genome assembly GCA_045587745.1 of Eubacteriales bacterium. Taxonomy (GTDB): domain Bacteria; phylum Bacillota; class Clostridia; order Oscillospirales; family CAG-382; genus Coliplasma. The sequence goes on from JAZNCU010000012.1 coordinate 2,190, forward strand.
GCAAAGCCGAGCCAAACGGACCGGTTGACGATTGAACGGTATAGATCTGACCCTCAACGCCGTAATGCGTGACGTACTCGCCGTCAAAAACAATGTCGCTAAGCTCAAATCCGAAAACCGAATGAATCCGTCCCTCGCCAAGGTCAAACACCAAGCCCTCGGTCACCGCAAAATTCTCCTTTATCAAAAGCACACGTCTTGCGGGAAGCTCGTACAAAAATCCGCCGTCGTCAAGCGAGAAAATCAGATTTCCGACAGCAATACAGCCCTCTCCAACACATACGGGCCTGCCGTATGAATGAGCATCGGTTTCAACGGTTCTGCCGGTTTTTTCGATAGTATCGTAAACAAAAAATCTTCCGTTTCCGTCATCTGCACAGATGAGCGTGCCGTCGGTAAAAAGTCTATTACAATCAAACGGGATATCGGCTGCCTTCGCAATGCCGCCGTCGATGTCAACCGAGCACAGGTCTCGGTCTGCAAGGCAGTAAACGGTTTCACCTGCGGCAACATAAGAATCGGCTCCGGCGTAGGAATAAACACCCTTGATGCAATCGGCATCCTCGCGCGCTTTTGCACGGTCGATAACCGTAATTCCGTTCTCACCGAAAAGATAAAGCTCCGAGCCGACAAAAGCGTGGCCGTAAACGTTTCCTACAGGCAAAAACCTCTCGAAAGCCTCGGGGGTTTCGAGATAGTAAACCCTTACTCCCACAAGCGATTCCGAGTACAGCATAATATATCCGAAGTCGCTGTCCAGCGCACATTTTGCGTTATCCAGATCGCCGTCCTGAAGCACCGAGCCGTCCGACACCGTAAATGTAACGGTCTTTGATCTGCCCCCCGAATGGCTTGTAACGGTGACTGTATGCTCTCCCTGCTCATATACCGTGAAATCCGAGTTCATCTCCACACCGTCAAGCGTTGCACTGCCGTCACCGACTATCCGTATATTGACCGAGGAGCTGTACGTTCCGCCGTCCTCAACACCGAGAATCTCGGGTACGGAATAGTGGAGCGCAATCGTTTTTTCGTACACCTCGTTGCCGTACTCAAGCCTGAAATAATGGCTTCCCGAATCGGTGATTCTCGTACCCGAGGCATAGGGATAGCCGTCAAGCGTCGCCGTTCCTCTTGTGAATCGGAACACAGCAAAGCCGGTATACTCGTTGTATGTACAGGAAAGAGGGTCGTAATTGAGCGTAAATTCGATCTTGGTCACGTACTCGCCGTCCGTAACGGTGAGGACGTGCATTCCGCTTTGAATAACGGTCTCGCCGTCCGAAACAGGACGGCCGTCAAGCGTTGCCGTTCCCCTGTTAAAGCGCACGGTGACCTTATTTCCGTATGTAGCTCCATCGTAAACACCGGTAACGATGGGGTATTTTGATGCCTCAACAACACGTTCGGCATCAATCACTCCGTGGCCTGTATAATCATTTCTATCGCTTCCGCATGCGGTGACTATGAGGGACAAAAACTCCTCGCCCTCGAGTCGCACTCCGCTATCGGCTCCCGACAGCACGAGTGCGGCAATACCGCTTACTATGGCGCAGGAATAGCTTGTGCCCGAGTCCGAGCCGTAGCCCGAAGCTCCGTCGATATAGGTGAGCACGGGGATATTCTCGCCATACGCCGCAACGTCAACCTCGGAATTATACTGCGAAAACTCGCTGACGTTTCCGTTTGCATCAACCGACGCAACCGAGATGACACCCTCGTAGGATGCGGGATAGCACTTTTGGCCCGCATATTCGTTGTGACCGCCGTTACCTGCCGCAGCAACGAGTATACATCCGAGTGAATTTGCGTAATCAACGGCATCCTGCTCGGCATACGAAAAGGAATAGCCGCCGATCGACATATTTATGATATCCGCACCAGCATCTGCGGCAAATCGGATTCCGGCAACGAGATCGGAGGAATAAATGACCTTATCGGTTGCGCTGACTCTGACGGGAAGCACCGTAACACCCGATGCAACACCGGACACGCTTCCGTCAGCACCGGTGCCCGCAATAATGCCTATAACGGCGGTTCCGTGCCCCGACGAATCTCCGTAAACGCCTGCAACGCCCGTAACGGCATCATAGCCGGGAAGAATGTTTGCGCCGGCAAGCGAGGTATGCTCCCGGAAAACTCCCGTATCGAGCACCGCAACGGTTATATCGGCGCTCGCTTTGGGAAGTGTGGCGGAGCTGTCTATTCCGACGGTATTATAAGGTGTGGGATAGCCTACGGAGAGTGTTCCGACTGCTCTGTCCTGCTCGGCGTATTCAAGACACTCGCCGTATTTTTCGAAGAATGCGTTTATATCCTCGATTTTCACCGAGTAAACGGGGTCCGCTTCACCCGAAAGCAATCGGTATTCCCTGCCGTCAAGTGCCTTTTTGACCGCCTCGGCATCGGTATCCGGAGTGAACTTTACGATATAAGTGCAGTTGCCTCGTACATCGGCATTCTCGTACAGGCTGACATCGCAATATGCGTTTCCGTTTGCCGCCGAAAGCACCTCATCCCGTGCCGAAACAAAAATATCCCTGCCCGAAAAAGGCACGGAAAAAAGACCTCCGGCAATACCGACGGCGGCAAAAACTATTGAAAGCACAAGGAAAAGGACAACTGCTCTGACTTTCATTCTGACCTGTTATCGTTGGAAAAATATCTGTAAATCTCCTGCATTTCCTCCGAGTAGACCTTATGCGCCGCATCGGCATATATGCAGAGATCCTTTTCGTAAATCATACCCTCTGCCGCCGATTTTATGCCCTCGGCAAGCAGAAGTGAAGGGCGTGCTCCGTAGTAGGACACTACGGCACGTATTTTTTTTGGCTCAATGCCGCTTTCACGCATCGAGCATAACAGCTCCGCCGCCCTGTCGGGACGGTATACGGCGTAAAAATGCCCTCCGTTTTTGAGACAGTAGGATGCGCTTTTGCAAAAATCCGCAATATTTCCGTTCTCCTCACGTCTGGCTCGTGACATATCACTGTTTTTGCTTGTCTCGCCGCTTTTAACGGGCATATAAGGCGGATTGGTGACCACTGCCGAAGCGCTTCCGCATTCAACAAGTCCGTCTATTTCCAGCACGTTGCCGCAAACCGCCTCAAAGCGTGCGCCAAACCCGTTGACCTCTGAATTCTTTTTTGCAAGCAGAGCATAAATAGGGCTTATCTCAATGCCCTTGAAGTTCGCCCTGCTGCCCGTAGCAAGGAGCAAAAGCGGAATAACGCCCGAGCCCGTGCCAAGATCAACGCAAAGCCCTTTTTTTGCGCCCTGTGAGGCAAAATAAGCGAGAATAAGAGCGTCGGTACCGAACCTGATACCGCCGCTATGCTCGTGAAGCAGGAGCGATGCGTTTATTTTGGTAACTATCTCGCTCAAATATAATACCTCGCAATGCCGAAAAAGGTTGCAAAAACTAAAAAAATCGTCTGAAACGGACAAATGCGCCCACGAGGGATACCTCGTGGACGCATCCTTTTCCCCCTATAAAGCCTTATGCCTTGGGAGCATCTACGGGGCAAACGCCTGCGCAGGCACCGCAATCAAGGCAAAGATCGGGATTGATAACGTACTTGCCGTCATCATCAACGGTGATAGCGCCGACGGGGCATTCTGCCTCGCAGGTACCGCAACCGATGCATTCGTCTTTGGAAATAATGTAAGCCATGATGTACCTCCGTAAAAGTTTTAATTCATCATATCACAAATAATTACTGATTTCAAGTATCAGGGAAGGTTTTTTTGAAAGCTTTTGCAATATCCTCGATAATATCGTCGATATCCTCAATTCCCACCGAAACACGTATCAGTCCGCCGTCGATTCCGGCAGCAGCGAGCTGGCTGTCGGTGAGCTGTCGGTGAGTGGCGGAAGCAGGATGAAGCACGCAGGAGAACACCGCCGCAACGTGTACCGCATTGACGAAAAGCGTGAGGTTGTTCATAAACTGCTCCGCCTTTTTCCTGCCGCCCTTGATGCAGAACGAAATAACTCCGCCGCATCCGCCGTCAAGATATTTGTTTGCAAGCCCGTAATAGGGATCGCTCTCGAGCATAGGATAGTTGACTGTCTCGGCATATCCGCTGTTCTCGATATAGCGTGCAACCGCAAGAGCGTTCTCGCAATGACGTCTCATTCTCACGTCGAGCGTCTGAAGTCCGAGATCGAGCAGGAAGGCATCCTGCGCCGAGGGATAAACGCCGAGATCACGCACGAGCTGAACGCGCGCCTTGGTTATGTATGCGGCCTTGCCGAACGATTTGGTGTATACAAGACCATGATAGGACTCGTCGGGAGTGCAAAGCCCGGGGAATTTGCCGCTCTTTTCCCAATCAAATCTGCCCGAGTCGATGATACATCCGCCAAGCTGAACTGCGTGGCCCTCCATATATTTTGTGGTGGAAAGCACCACGATATCGGCGCCGTACTCAATGGGACGGCAAAGCACGCCAGTGGCAAAGGTGTTGTCCACGATAAGCGGAATGCCTGCCTCGTGAGCGATGCTTGCAAGCTTTTCGATATCCAATACGGTGAGTGCGGGGTTTGCTATCGTCTCACCGAAAATGAGCTTTGTGTTTGGACGGATGAGCGCCGCAATCTCCTCGGCAGGAGCATCGGCATCAAAGAAGGTGCACTCGATACCAAGCTTTTTGAGAGTAACGGCAAAAAGATTGGTGGTTCCGCCGTAAATCTTTGCGCTGGCAAGAAAATGGTCTCCTGCCTGAGCGATATTTATTACCGACAGGAAGGATGCCGCCTGACCCGAAATAGTGCAGAGCGCACCCACGCCGCCCTCAAGATCGGCTATTTTTTCCTCAACACAGGCAACGGTCGGATTTGAAATACGGGAGTACATATGACCGTCGGCGGTAAGGTCAAAAAGCTTTCCGACCTGCTCCGGCGACTCGTAGGAATAGGTAGTGCTCTGGTAAATAGGAAGAGCAAGAGGCTCGCCGTTTTTGGGCTGATAGCCCGAGCGAATGAGCTTTGTGGCTGTTTTTTTGGAATTATTCATATCTTCCGTCTGCCTCTCTGATATACTTTACGGTATTCTCCCAGCTGTTGGGGTAGAAGGTGCAGTTTTTGAGTTGATAGGTGTTGTAGGTAAAAATTGTATCGAGGTGCAATTCGATATCCTCACGGCGGATGTTGGTACGTGCCGAGTTGACAACCGTAAGAAGCTTGGATGCGTCACGCATATTGCTCGACTGCTCGTTGAAGAACTGCGACAGAAGCGATTTGCAGATATCCAGATACATATCGTTGTAGACCGAGCCGTCGGAATTGGGATTGTACGCAAGCAAATCGGTGAGCGTTTCCTCGGTAAGCTCAACACGTCCTGCGGGAATGAGCACGTAATAATCATCGGGATACTCGGTAACACCCTCGGGGAGCTGACCGCCGACAAAAATCTCCTGATATTTGGGACGGACGTATTTTACGTCGTAGCTGAGATTGTAGTACGCACCCGACATCTGTGAAACGAGCACGGCAAGAGAGGTGCGGTTTATACTGATAAAATAGTCGGTCTGAACGCCCGTGATAGAGGTGACCGAATCGGGAATCGAAACCGAGCCGTTGGCAGAATAAGCGTAGGAAATGGGCTGCTCGTATCCGTTTGCGGAATATACCTTTGCGGTGACTGGAATAGAGCAGTACACAAAGCGCTTTGTCATACCGTTAGCATCAACAAAGGCGGCGGCAAGAACCTCGCCGTTAGCATCCTCGCACATGATCAAAGCTGTAAATATATCTCCCTGCTCGTCCACCGGGGCGTCATCGGAATAGGAAACGTCGTTTTCGGTCTGAGACTCGCCGTCTGACGAAACGTCGGTGCTTTCCTCATCGCCCTCAAAGGAAACAACTCCCGAAAGCCAAGGGTAAACGTATTTGAATCCGAGAAATCCGAACACCAACAGGAAAACGACAAATGTTATAAAAAAGTTTTTGAAAGCAGAAGACAAAACCTCAACTCCTTTTGCGTTTGTTGACCGTATGATTATACACCAAGCGCACCGCTTTGTCAATCGTATACAAAAAAAGGTTTTGTCGCTTTTCGGTGAACAAACAGGGGTTTTGGGGTATATCCCGGCACAGCGAAAATATAGTTCCTTGACAAGAGTGATAATATTAGTTATAATACATAAGTATGTTATGTCCGTCACGTGAGGTGCGGATGTTTATTGGAGGAGAAAGCAATGATAAAAAAACTTATCGCAATTTTACTCGTAATGCTTTTTGTCATTCCGCTTGCTACCGCCTGCGGCGATACCGAGGACACTTCAAGTGCAGTTTCGGTTGAAGAAAGTCAGGCTTCGGTTGCAATAAAGGATATGAAAGAGCGTGTGTTCAACATTTACTGCCACGATTTCGGAGCAGGCTCCAAATCCATTCTCGGCTACAGCGGCGAGGTTCTTTATGACGAGGAAGAGCCCGACTCCGTTGACGAGGCTAAAAAAGAGGTTATCGCACGTGTGGAGGAGGCCTACAACTGCACCATCACCGGTGTTGTGGATAATGCCCAGACCACCGTTCAGCTTATCCGTAACGCTGCTGCCAGCGGTACCCACGACTATGACTTTTTCTTTGACAGCGTTACCACCCTCTCCCAGCTGGTATCCGAGGGTGCGCTGACCGATCTCAATACCGTTTCCACCCTTAATTTCACCGATCCCTGGTGGGATCAGAACGCAGTTGAGGACCTTTCGATCTGCAACAGCCTTTATTTCTGCTGCGGCGATATCAATACCTACGACAACCAGGGCACCTGGTGCGTGCTCTTTAACAAGGATCTCAAAACCACTCTCGGCGTTCCCGAGGACTTTTACGATATGGCAAGGAACTACGAGTGGACCTATGACAAATTTGTAGAGATCTGCCGCAGAGAGGGCTATTCCAAGGATCTTGACGGCGACGGCGATCAGGACGAGGAGGATCAGTGGGCTTTCGGCACCGAGACCTACAACCTCTACGTTCAGTGCGTATCCGCAGGACTTAAGGTTGCCCGCAAGGATTCCGATGACATTCCCTACCTCACCATGAGCAAGGAGCCCGAGAGCACCGTTGCGGCTCTCCTCGAGTTCGTAGATTTCTACAATGAAACCGACGTAGTTATGGTAGGAAACTACGCTCCCTACACCAACAAGGGATTTGAAAACGTTTGGGAAGCAACCGTTCACAGAGCCTTTATCGAGGGACGTGAGCTGTTCTATATGTGCGGACTTATCAACGTTGCTTCCTTCCGTGAGATGGATAACGAGTTCGGTATCCTTCCAATTCCTCTGTACAACGAGGGACAGGATGAATATTACCACACCGTTTCGGTTCACAACATGTCGGTCGTTAGCATCCCCTACGGCGTTAAAGATCTTGATGACGTAGGACTCATCATTTCGGCGCTTGCCAAAGAATCGAAAGAGCTCGTTACTCCCGCTTACTATGACATCCAGCTCAAATACCGTGACGCCAAGGACGAGGAATCGGGCGAAATGCTTGATATGATCTTTGCATCCCGTTCCTTTGATATCGGCGCATCCTTCAACTGGGGCAGCATTCTTGCCCAGTATATGGGTATGACCAATGACGTTGCTTCGAGATTCGAGTCCATTCTCGGCTCCGCTGAGACCGCGCTCGAGGAAACGGTCGAAAACGTACTTGCAAATCAGGAATTGGGCTGATAGATTTTTCATCTGACCGACGGAGGAACCCATGGGTATAATCGAGGCTGTCATATACGGCATTATTCAAGGCATTGCCGAGTTTTTGCCGATATCAAGCTCGGGGCATCTCGCCCTTGCTCAAAACTTTTTCGGTACCGAGAGCAATAATAACTTTTTGTTCAACATTGCGCTCCATTTAGCAACTCTCGTTGCGGTATGCGTGGTGTATCGAAAAGACGTTTATCTCCTCGTAAAAGGATTTTTCTCGCTTATCGGAAAGCTGGTGCGGGGCAGACTGCGCGAGGGGCTGGACCCGGGAGAAAGGCTGTTCGTCATGCTCTGCGTGGCAACTCTCCCGCTCATACCCGTCAAGCTGATCGGTCTGGACGACAAGGTTGAATATATCAGTAGCTTTAGCTTTTTGATCGGCGGGCTGCTCATTCTCAACGGTGCTATGCTGCTCGTGAGTGACCGATTGTCAAAGGGCAGCCACACCGCTGACAAGGGCGGATATCTGCGTCCGCTCGGAGTAGGTATAATCCAGGCTCTGCTTGGGATTCTGCCGGGCATTTCAAGGTCGGGAAGCACTATTACGGGAGGCAGAATTGTAGGCTACTCGCGCGAGGAAGCGGTAAAATTTTCGTTCCTTATGTCGATCCCCGCAATACTCGGTGCTGTTGTCACCGAGGCTCCCGAGCTGCTCGACGTCGGAATTGACAGCTCATTCGCCCTGCCCTGTCTGATAGGCTCGGTTACGGCGGCCGTTGTCGGATTCTGTGCAATAAAGCTGCTGCAATACATTACAGGAAGTAAAAACTTTACAAGCTTTGCGGTTTACTGTATGCTTGTCGGATCGGCATCAATTATTGCCGACGTCATCATATAATAAACCCAACGGAGGTAAAAAGTGGCTGAAAATAAAAAAAGCGGAGGCAAAAAAGCAAAAGCAAGGAAAGCTGCCACAAAAACTAAAAAAACACAAAAGGGTATCAGTATTGACAGGGGCGAGATTGCCCGTTGGATAATCGGTTTTCTTGCCGTATTCGTGATGCTCACCTTTATTCCCGCCATTTCTACAGGCTGGCTCGGAAGCGCAGTATCGGGATTCCTCAAGGGAATTTTCGGTCCGATGTATTATGCGTTTCCCGTGATTATTCTTATCGTTCTTTTCCGTTGGAGAAAGGATCATGAGGCAAGGGTTGCGTTTGTAAAGTATGTACTCTACACGCTGTTGTTTCTGTTTCTCTCGATGGTCGTACATATCATCGTAAGCGTTGACGGAGCGGAGTACACCGTTAAGACCCTTTACGAGTCGGGCAAACTGCTCGAAAGCGGCGGTATTATAAGCGGCGGAATATCAGTTGTTTTTGTGAGTATGATGGGTCCGGTTGCCTCGATGGTGCTTGGTATTCTCGGCGTTTTCGTCTGCACCGTTCTGGCGCTCGGAAGCTCACCCAAGGCTACGATCGGCGCAATCGCCGACTTCTTTAAGGAGAAGGCCGCCGAGAGCAGATACGAGGACGGCGACGAAGACGAGGACGAGCCTGTTACCGAAAAGGCTCCCTCGCGCAAAAAAACCGTGCCTGCCCTGCCTGCCGAGCTTCCCGATGATCCTGCCGATGACGGTATCGAGGATAACGGCGAAACTGCTCCCTGGGAGGAACCGCCCGTACCCGTCACTGCCGAGAAGCCCGATGCACAGGAATTCGCCGAGGAAGCGGATATCCCCGAGGCGGAGTTTGAGCGTGAGGAGGAAGAGGAGCTTTACCTCGAGCCTATTGAGGATACTCCCTACGTATTCCCTCCCATTTCGCTGCTGACCGAGGATGATTCCTCGGCAATAAAGCCTTCAAAAGCGGAGATTGACCGCACCAGCCGTAAGCTCGAGGAGGTGCTCGCCAGCTTTAACGTCAAGGCGCACGTAATCAGCACGAGCTACGGCCCCACAGTTACAAGATACGAGCTTCAGCCCGAGACGGGTGTGCGTGTACGTTCTATTGCAAACCTTGCGGACGATATTGCACTCCATCTTGCGGCGGCATCGGTCAGAATAGAGAACATTCCCGGCAAGGTTGCCATCGGCATAGAGATTCCCAACCGAAGCGTTGCAACAGTAAGGCTCCGCTCTCTTATCGAGAACGCCTCGTTCAAAGAGGGCAAGAGCCGTTTGCTCACGGCTTTGGGTGAGGATGCGGCAGGCAATCCCATATTCCTCGATGTTGCCAAAATGCCTCACCTGCTCATTGCTGGTGCAACGGGTATGGGCAAATCGGTATGTATGAACTCGCTCATTATCTCACTGCTCTACCGTGCTCATCCCGATGAGGTCAAGCTCATTCTTATCGACCCCAAGAGGGTTGAGCTTACCGATTACAACGGTATTCCCCATCTGCTCGTTCCCGTTATCAACGAGCCCAAGAAGGCGGCAGGCACGCTCAATTGGCTCTGCAACGAGATGGAACGCAGGTACACTCTCATTCAGGAGGTCGGCGCAAGAGATCTTATGGGCTACAACCTCTCGGTTGTTGACGACCCCGAGCGTGAGACTATGCCTCAGATAGTTATTATCATAGACGAGCTTGCCGACCTTATGATGACGGCACCCGGTGACGTTGAAAGCTCTATTTGCCGTCTTGCTCAAAAGGCGAGAGCCGCAGGTATGCACCTCGTTATCGGCACGCAAAGACCCTCGGTGGACGTTATCACGGGTCTTATCAAGGCAAATATTCCCTCGAGAATCGCATTTACGGTACAGTCGCAGGTTGACTCCCGTACGATACTCGATATGGCAGGTGCCGAAAAGCTGCTCGGACGCGGCGATATGCTCTACTACCCCGTCGGAGCAATGAAGCCGATACGTGTTCAGGGTGCTTTCGTTGACGGAAAGAGCGAGGTCAGCTCGGTTACTCAGTTTATCAAAGAGGCCGCCACCGCAAAATACGACGAATCCATCATGCAGCAGATTGAGCAGGAAGCTAAGCTGTGCGGAATCAAGGGCCGCAAGGGCTCTGCCGCCGCCGAGGCTGCCGAGGCAGACAGCGGTGACGACAAGGACGATCCCGTTCTCATTGATGCGATCGGCGTTGCAATCGAGACGGGTACCATTTCCACCTCTCTGCTTCAGCGCAAGCTCTCGCTCGGATATGCACGTGCGGCAAGGATTGTTGACAAGATGCAATCCAAGGGCTATATAGGAGATTTTGATCCGACCACCAAGCGAAGAGCGATTTTGATTACCAAAGAGGAATATCTGGAGATGAAGCTCAACGCCGCCAAACAAACCGAGGAAAATTCAAGTGATGAGTAAACGATTTATTGCCGTTTTTGCGGCTGTGCTTTCGGCGGTAATGCTGTTTTCCTGCGGAAGCACGCACAAAAGCAGCGGCATTGACGAGACAGTTGCGCTCGATAAGATCATCGAGGCGGTAGGCAGGCTCGATGCCGAGCTGTATATGCAGGCGTTTCCGCCCGATTACATCAGTGCAGTCACCGAGGACTATTCGGTTGTCGGTATCAGCCACAGCGACACGCTAAAAGCGGATATGCAAACGACGCTTGACGTGCGTGAGGCAGCTTTTGGCGATGACAGCTACGCCTACTATACCTACGTATCAATGCAGGTTGCCGATATCGACCGACTGAACGATGACTATACCGATTTTTACACCGATTATTCTCTTCCGCTTGAGGATATTTCCGAGGCGTACACGGTCACGGTGATAATCACTGTCGGCGGTGACGACGGTGAAAATAAGTCCGAGGCGTATCTGACCTTTATCAAAATCGGCGGAAGCTGGTATTTGCATCCCAAATTTTATCCCTATATGGTATAAAAGCAAAAAGGGTTTTGCGCCATATGCAAAGCCCTTTTTAGGTATAAACGTGTATATAATAATTATTGATAAAAAACAGGAGGTAAACGATGTCGATTACTGTTATTACAAAGGAGAATTTTGAGTCCGAAGTGCTTTCCTGTGAGAAGCCCGTTCTGCTCGACTTCTGGGCGCCCTGGTGCGGCCCCTGCAGAATGCTTGCACCTACCGTTGACGAGATAGCCGAGGAGCATCCCGAGATCAAGGTTGGCAAGGTGAACGTTGACGATCACGGCGAGCTTGCAAATCAGTTCGGTATTATGAGCATCCCCACACTGCTCGTTTTTAAGAGCGGAAAGCTCGTTTCCACGTCTGTCGGCGTAAAGCCCAAGGAGGCAATTCTCGAGCTGTTCAAGTAAAAGCATAACTGCCACAGGGTACGCCTGCGGCAGTTTTTTATATCAAAAAGGTTGCAAAACGCAATAGCGGATGATATAATTAGAACAGAACATCACTGGGAGGTACTATATCGTATGAAATGTAATAATTGCGGCTACGAAAGCGGTCAGGACTTTACCTTCTGCCCTGCTTGCGGCACTTCACAAGAGCAGACAAACAGCGCATACCCGAATTTAGCATACAGAAGAATGGTTGCACTGTTCAAGGATCAGCTGTTTTTTGCGATATGCATTTTGATTACGGCAGTTTGCGTGCTTTCGCTCTTATTGAAAAGTATTGCGGTTCTTGCTATCCTTGCGGCGGTCTTTTTGTGGCAGCTGTACACCGGAAGCACACGAAATGCGTTGGAAGTAAAGCATATGCGCAACGTAAGCGGTGTTATATACGCAAATTACGTTATAAATTACATTGCCGCAGTAGCGATTGCGGTCTGTGCGGCTCTGGTCGGATTTGTGTTTAATGCGATCGAGACATATCCCGAGCTTATCAACGCCATTGAAGTTGAGTTGAACGGTTTGCCCGACGTACCGGTATCTAAGGTTATCGACATAATAATCGAGTATGCCTGGCTGTTTACGCTTTTGTTTATCGTTATCGCAATCGGCTGTCTGGTGTTCAATATTCTCTGCTACCGCAAGATACACAGGCTTGCAAAATCGGCATACGAGAGCATTGAGAGCGGAGATGTGTACCGCATCGACGTTTCCTGCGCTACAAGCGTAAAGGGCTGGCTGTGGGCACTCGGAATCATATCCGGCATCAGCGCACTGTCCACACTTGCCTCAGGCGAAATGATAGCGGCACTCAGCAACGGATGCTACGCCGCCATATACATTATCGGCGCAATACTCATCAAAAAGTATATCCTCACGGAAACGTTTGACGAGTATCGGTTTTAAGGATTTATCCTCAATATAAAAATAGCAGGAATAAGGCTATAGCTCCTTATTCCTGCTTGTTTTTTAGTTGAACCTACTCCCGTATCATGCCCTTTTGCTTCATCAGTCTGCCGAGATACACGACAGGAGTATCGAGCAGGCTTGTAACGATAAAAATCAGATAGCTTGACAGCATTATGTGTATAAGGCTTTCGGTATCGTACCAGCCGTAAAATGCAGTAAAAGTGAATATAAGGGTGTTTAGCACCTGCGAGATCAACGTCGCTCCGTTGTTCCTGAGCCACAAAAGGCTCATTTTGCTTCCCGTGAGTCTTGACGTCATATCCCAAAAACGGTGATAAAGCCAAACATCAAACCTCTGGGAAATCACGTAGGCAAGAAAGCTCGCAAATAGCATCCTCGGCGTGGTTGAAAATATAGCACGGATATGCTCGCTCGCCCAGTCGGTCTCGGCAGGGGTATACAACAGCCAATACTGCGTAAAGGCAAGCATCGTCAGCGAGCTGAACACACCTATCCACACCGCACGTGATGCACTTTTTTTACCCTCGTTCTCGCTAAGAATGTCGGTAATAAGAAAGGTTGAAGCAAACATCACGTTACCCAGCGTTTGCTCCATACCAAACCCCTCGACAATTATAAGCACCTCTATATTGGCAAGAACGGTCGTAATGGCTGTCATAGCGTAAAGTCCGGTTTTTCCAAAAAAACGGTATGCAAGCAAAACTGCACCGTATATCAGTATGACCGAGCCTGAAAGCAGCAGCTCATTCATTATTCTCACTCCCCTCTCCGCCTACACCGAAATCGGTATTGTTAAGCAGTATATCAACTCTGTTGTTATCGGCATATTGCGGCATAACGCAGGCAATAAATTCCGAGATAACGGCCGCATCGGGCTTCAGACAGCTGCCGTTTTGAACAAAAACGTTTACGCATACACGCTCAAAATACTTAAGCCCTGTCTCAATATCGGCACGCATGCTCTGCGCCGTCTGCCCCGTAAGACCAAAAAGCAGACAGCATTCGTCAAAATGCTCGGCTATATCGGCAGGCTCCTTCCTGCCAATGCCCTTTTTGAGTACCTTCTCACGGAAATCAATATCAAATGTCTCTATTCCGGTTTTGATTTTAAGCCCGGTGCCGACCTCCCCGAACGCCCTGCGCCAGGCAGGGATCTCATCCTTGTAGAGATAGTGACATTCAAAATGCAGGGTGTGTATTTTCTTTATACGGCACAGCAGGACGAGCTCACGCAGGGTGTCCTCCCCAAGCTCGGGAAAGCTGCCCGAGTTGATGACCTCGAGATGTCCGTAAATTCCCGTAACGCAAGACATAACACTGCGGTTAAGCAAGAGATTTGCCTCGGTGTCCTCCGAGCAATCGAGATGATAATCGCAAAAAGAGCATTTACGCCAGCGACAGCCAACGCCTCGCAGCAGCAGTATTTCTCTTGGGTTCTTGCTATGGATCACGCTGTAACGAACCATAAAAAAATACCCTCTCTTCCATTCGTCACGAGGGCAAAAAAATATTCCTTTGCGCCCGTAGTTTTGTTTAAGGACAGGATGGTTCCGAACTGTCCGCCGTTTGTCTTTTACTATTTTAACCTTGTTTTGTTACTTTGTCAAGTTTTGATCCGGCGATGCCTGTGCGGATGTCGCCGTGCCCCTCGCTTTGCTGAAGGTACAATTTTACTATTTGCTTCAATCTTACCTGTCTCTTCAAATACAAAAGAGATTTATAAATTTTTGCAATGTTATGACCTGTATACATCTTTTACTATTAAATTCAATACTTTGCGGAGCAAAGCTAGAAACTTGTCAAGATTAATGGACACATAAAAGAGTGAAAAAATCATTTGGTATTGAATAATTTATGCCCGAATGAAGTCTGGAAGAATTGTAGTAAAGTTCGATGTACGAAACGATGACACCCTTTGCTTTATCAAATGTT
>JAZNCU010000013.1:0-48934 GCA_045587745.1 Eubacteriales bacterium
GCATAAATGCGGAAACAATCCCACATTTTACCACAGTCATAGTATGTAAAAATTTTTATCCTTTGTCAATAAATTTGTGAAATATGCGCAAAAAAGGCTGTTTTTCAACAGCCTTTTATGTATTGATGCTATGTGATTACTCGTTGCCGGAAACTGCGTTGAGCAGCTCGTCAATGCTTGCCTGGAAGGCGGTAGCGTAGGACTCATAGCTGGAAACGATGGTGTTCTGCTTACTCATAAGAAGGTTTGTGTAGAAATAAAGCATTCCGCTTCCGACTCCGCGACCGCCGGAGAAGTCGAATATAGCGCCGAGGTCGTAAGTTCTGTTACGGAAGATAAGGTCGAGCATCTCGGCAGATTCCTCGTCCTGAACTCTCTTGTAGGTAAGGGTTCTGTCATAGAACTCGGGTGTAACGATCTCCATTCCGTAGTATGCCATTGCCTCAAGAGCGTAGCAGGTAGCGTCAAGCTTCTCGGTATTGGACTTAGGAACAGACAAAACGTTGCACCAATATACGTTTACGCTGGTGGTGTAGTCATCCTGATCTGCATCAAGCTTGGGCATAGGAAGCAGACCGTAGCGGATCTCAGCCTCACGGAGCTTCTCGGACGAAACGGTAGTGATGGTAGCGGGCATAAAGAGAGCATTACCGTTGCAGAAAATAGTGCTCTGATCATCGTATACGCCGGAATCCCAAGGACCGAAGAAATCGGCAACGCCAACGTGTGCTCCATCGGTAAGAATTTCAAATACCTTGTTAAAGGCAGCGTAGTTGACCTCTTCCTGAATTCTCATCGTGATAGTGTCACCATCGTTGGTAACCATAGGCTGACCTGCGCCGAGCATAAGTGCGTATGCGTTGTAGGACTGGCCTACAAGACCCCACTCGTCACCCACATCGGGATCAAAGGACATTGTAGCGCCGTGCATGGTCTGAACCTCCTGGATCATCTCGTACATAGTATCAAGAGTCCAGTTACCCTCGTTGACAAGGTCATAGGGGCTGGTAAGAGTAGCATATTTTTCGACGATGTCCTTGTTGAAGAACATAGCCCAGGTATTCTCGTCATCGGTAACGATCATGTCTCCTGCGAGGAACCAAAGCTTGTCGTTGATAGTAAGGTCACGTACGCAGGACTGATCCCACCACTCACGGGAGGGATCGATATAAGGAAGATCGTTGAAGTCGTGAAGAAGTCCCTCAACACCTGCAGTTGCAACGTAAGTAAGAGCACAGCAGACTGCCTGGAAATCCTGGATACCGGTAGAATCGGCAATACGGATATCATCAATCATCGTGTTATAGTTGTCGGTGAGCAGGGCTTCGATTTTGAGACCGTACTTAGCCTCGATCAAAGCGTTACGATCATAGAAGGCATCCTGTACCGCATCGGTACTCTCGGCATCCTCAACCTCGCCTGCGATCTCATAGGTGCCGTAGCCGTCCTTTTCAAAGGTGTAGATCGTAATGGTTTCTCCACCCCAATTCTTCTCCTCCAGAGGGAAGCCCTCTCCGGTGCTGACCTCTGCCATAGATGAGGATTCCTCATCACCGCCGCAAGAGGTAAGGAGTACGAGCGAAAGACACATTGCCATCAGCAAAAGGATAGAAATAGTCTTTTTTAACATAAAATACCTTCTTTCCTAAATATTTATGATACATTATACACTATATTATCCGTAATGTCAACCACAAGTTACGGCAGACGAACAATGAATCCGGTTGACAGTGTAACTGTCAAATGATATAATCGTAGGAGAACACAAAGGAAGGAGATTTTGCTTTGAAACGCTTTATTTCAATACTGCTTTCTGTTTTTATGCCGTTTGTTTTTTGTAGCTGCGGTGATAACAGCTCCGAATCAGATGTCAGCTCCGAGTCGTCCCTTCCCGAGGTAAGTGAGACTGCCTCGCTTACCTGCGAGCGCAAGGAGGAGCTTGACTCACTGCTTGGCGACACCGTTGACAGAACGCTTCCCTCCCGGAATATTCTGTATGGCCTCTCGTACACCTACTCACGTCCTTCGGGCAGTAAAAGCGACGGCTCTTATACAGATAACGGCGCATTGCTTACTGACGGAAGAACCATAGACACGTTTGATAGGTATTCCTGGGCGGGATTTGAGGGCGGAACCGCCGTTGATATTATCTTTGACCTCGGCCAAACCGTCAATATGATAGGTGATTTTGAGATAGGAATGCTCAGACACATGGACTACGGCATCGGACTTGCCTATGACGTTACAGTGAGTATTTCGACCGACGGAGAAAACTATACGGAATTGTCTACTATCAAAAAGTCGACTGATGCAACCGACGTCCATAAATATCCTTTTGAACTGCATCTACAGAAATACGTTTCGGCATCCCATATCAAAATATCACTGGGAAGACAGGAATCCGGCTGGATGTTTATTGATGAAATTTCCGTCTATGCTTACGGTTCCGCAGATGAGAACAATGTCGAAGCTGTACGTGTCTACTATCCCGAGTTTACTATTGAAAAGACCGAGCCTGTATACGTTGAAAAGAGCGAAAGCGGCGCTACCGATTACACAAACCTTGCTCTCGGCTGCGACATTTATGTACGCAATATATTCTCTATTCCCGCAGATAATGCAGACAACACCGGAAACACGATCGACACCACTATCCTGACCGACGGAAAAACGCCGGGCTTTGCCTCATGGGACTCGAATGCAACTTTCAGATACACACGTGGCGAGGGACGTGAAATATTTGTTGACCTGGGCGTAAACTGCAGTGTAGACAAATTTGCTCTTGACATCGTCTGCCTGACCTCGTGGGGCGTTTATCCCTCCGAGGAGGTTGCCGTCTCGGTAAGCGCAGACGGCGTTGAATGGCAGGGTGTTGCGTCGGCCTTTATCAACTACAAGGATTACGATTCTGAGGCAGTAATACATTACGAGCTCGAAGCCGACAAGAGCTACAATGCACGTTATGTCCGCTATTACCTTACGGTCAGAAGCCATGCGGCGATTACCGAGCTGTACGCATACGGAACAAAATACGTTCCCTCGGGCACCGCAGTTCCCAATAACGGTGCCGAGCCCGTTGCACAGGCAAACGATTCCTATCTTACCCCTGCCGAGGCATACGGAATTGATAACATTCTCTGCACCCCCATCTGCAAGCTTGCGGGAGACACGGACAAAGAGATTGGCATGATGACCGCAGATGAGTTTATGTATTACGTGGGATACTACGAGGACGGAGTGCTTAAGGATACCTTTTTTGATTCCTTCGTATTTTCTCCCGCCAACGAATACACGACAGAGGAAAAGCAGCGCACCTTTGAAGGCTGGAAGGAATATATTACCTGTCAGTTTACCAAAGAACGCAATCTCGATGCCCTCAACACCGCCGCGGGAATTGTTGGGGATGAGCTTGGAATCGATAACTACAAGGTTAACGTGTTCCTGCCCATTCTCCGCACCTGGCCTACGGACAAGGCCGGAAACACCAACGTTTTCGGAGATATCGACGGAGACGGGGTTAACGAGGATTTTTCGGACATTAAGGACCGCAAAAAATGCATCAGATGGATGATCGATACTCAGCTGAATCTTTATTCTCAAGCGAATACCGAGCATCTTGACCTCAAGGGCTTTTACTGGCATGAGGAAGTTATATTTATGCTCACCGACGATATGGACGAGGAGCTTATTAAATACGCTGCCGACTACGTTCATTCGCTCGGATACATTCTGCTCTGGATACCCTATTACGATGCAGAGGGCTACAACCATTGGAGGGAATACGGCGTAGACATTGCCTGTCTGCAGCCAAACTACTCCTTTATGTCGGCATATGATGAAGCAAGGATTTACAGTGCGGCAACCAAAGCAAGGCTGTACGGTATGAGCGTTGAGATTGAGCTTTCAAGCTGGAAATACACCGAAAATATCGTTCATTACAAACAGTATCTCGAGATGGGTGTAAAGTACGGCTATATGGATGCTGTTAAGGTGTATTATCTTGGTATGATCCCCACCGATCTGACACAGGCACTGCAGGGTAACGAGTACACCGCATCGATATACAGAGATACATATCTGTTCTCTAACGGAATGCTGGACGACTCCTACTCACACCTTACAGGCAACGAGGCTACGGTTGTAAATCCCGAACCACTAACCGTTTCAGGCGAGATAAACAAAAAAATATTCGGTACCGTCACGGTTGACAGCGATGACGAGTATTTCGTCAGGGTAACCGTTTCGCCGCTGTACGGAACGCTTACACTTAACGAGGACGGCACTTTTGAATACGTCCCGTTCAAAAACTTTTCGGGCACCGACTATTTTTGCGTAGCTGCCGAATTCTTTGAAGAAACAAGCGAAAGCGTAACGGTCACCGTCACCGTTGAGTAAAATATTACAAAATACGAGTCCGGACTCCAAAAGGGTCCGGACATATTTTTTTGTCAAAACAGAATGTGACAATTTTTTTATAATTACAATGTTAAAATACCGAAAAAGGAGTGAAAGATATGGAAATTAAAAGCAAAAAGGTAGGCGGCGTGCTCACGGCATATCTGCTCGGTGAGATTGATCATCACAACGCAAAGCAGGCGCGTCACACGCTGGACCTGATGATCGAACGTGAAAAGCCTGCTCGGTTTCTGCTGGACCTTTCGGGGGTAGGTTTTTGTGATTCCTCGGGGCTGGGGCTTGTAATGGGCAGAATGAAAAAATGCTCCCAGACCGGAAGCAGTATGGCTGTTATCAACCCCTCGTCAGCGGCAGAAAAAATGTTGGAGATAGCAGGAATGGATAAGATACTACGGATTGAAAGAGGGCAATAAAATGGCGGACAAAACAGTTAACAGAATGAAATGCGTTATCCCTGCAAAAAGCGTAAACGAGGCTTTTGCAAGAATGATATGCTCGGCGTTTGCGGCGCAGTGCGACCCCACGGTTTCGGTAATGAGCGACATAAAGACCGTAGTCAGCGAGGCTGTAACAAACAGCATTGTTCATGGCTACGATGGGTATGAGGACAGGAGCAAATGCCCTATATACATATCCTGCGAGCTTAAGGAAAGCGGCACTCTTATTATCCGAATCAAGGATAACGGCAAGGGAATTGAGGATGTAAGCGTGGCAATGCAGCCGCTATACACCACAGATACCGAGGGTGAACGCAGCGGAATGGGATTTACGGTTATGGAGACTTTCTCGGACAAGCTCAGAGTAAAATCAAAAACGGGAAAGGGAACTACGGTAACCATCGAGAAAAGGATAGCCGATCGATGACACAGCAACAGGCAGAGCTTTTGGAGAGCGCCCAGCGGGGAGACCGTGATGCACTCGAGCAGCTTGTAAAGGATAATACGGGGCTGGTAAAAACCGTTGCCGTCAGATTCACAGGCAGAAGCGTTGAGTTTGAGGATCTGTGTCAGATAGGACATATCGGTATGATCAAGGCAATAAAGAATTTCGATTTGTCCAGAGGCACCGAGTTTTCAACCTATGCCGTTCCGCTGATAATGGGAGAGATTAAACGATACTTACGTGATGACGGCTGTATAAAGGTCGGTCGGGAGCTCAAACGGAAAAACGCAGCTGTTTTGAGAGCAAGAGAAGAATATCTTACCGAAAACGGTTGCGAGCCGACTGTAAGCGTGCTGTGCAGAATGCTTGATATGACAAGCGAGGAGATCACCGAGTGCATAAGCGCAAGCGGGAGTGCAATATCTCTCTCGGAGCAAAGCGGCGGTCTTTCGATTGAGGAAACCATAGGCAGGGATTTTGTACCCGAAACAGATGAAAAAATCGCCCTGAAGCAGGCGATTGATTGTTTGGATGACGAGGAAAAAAAGCTTATAATGCTTAGGTACTACGGCAACCTGTCACAAAAAGAAACGGGTCTCAGACTGGGTATGACTCAGGTCACTGTATCAAGAAGAGAAGCAGTAATACTCCGCAAAATGGCTAAATTGCTGGGAGGGTAGCTACTGCTTCTTTTCTCTTATCATCTTGTAATATTCGTATGCCGCACGCTCGGTCTTGTTATCGCCAAAGCGGTAAAACTCACCTTCCCTGATATCCTTTGGCAAATAGCGCTGCTCAACGTAGTGGTTAGGATAGATATGCGGATATTTGTATCCGCCCTCACTGCCGGGACGAGTCTGATCACGCAGGTAAGGCGGAATCTCGGCTCCCCTGCCCTTGCGTATCGCCTCGACGGCTGCGGCATAGGCATCGTGTGCCGAGTTGGATTTAGGCGCAGTGGCGAGCAAAATAACAGCATCGGAAAGCGGCAGGTTTGCCTCGGGCAGTCCGACAGATACAGCAATATCAACACACGCCTTTACGATAGGTATTGCCTGCGGATAAGCAAGTCCCACATCCTCGCAGGCGATAATCATAAGCCTCCTGCAGGCGCTTACCAGATCGCCGCCCTCAAGAAGACGTGCAAGATAGAACACTGCGGCATCAGGGTCAGAGCCTCGAATGGATTTTTGAAAAGCGGACAGCAAATCGTAATGCCCGTCACCGTCACGGTCGAACCTGAGCGCAGACCTTGCCGAAAGCTCGTCCGCAAGCTCCTCGCTTAGCTCGGAATCAGATGCAAGAAATACGTTCTCCAACGCACCGATAGCCTTACGGACGTCGCCTCCGCAGGACCGTGCTATTTTTAGCAGTATCTCATCGGTGGCGGTTTTTTGAACGCCGTACTCGTCGCAGAGCTCGTTCATTGCCCTTTTCATTACGGACATCATATCCTCGGCGCTGACGCTTTTGAACTCAAACACGCTTGAGCGTGACAACAGTGCGGGGTATATTGCAAAATAAGGATTTTCGGTAGTGGAGCAAATCAGCGTTACTCTACCGTCCTCCATATATTCCAGCAGCGATTGCTGTTGTTTTTTGTTAAAATACTGAATCTCATCGATATACAGAATAATACCGTCAGCCGAAAGCACCGAATGAGATACCGAAAGAATATCTTTGAGATCCGAAAGGGATGCAACGGTGGCGTTTATGCGGTAAAACTGCTTGCCGAAGCTCTTGGCGATAATATCGGCAACAGTGGTCTTTCCAGTGCCGGGAGGGCCGAAAAACACCAGCGAGGGCAGGTGACCGCTGTCAATTATCCTGCGGAAAGGCGCACCGACAGAAAGCAGATGCTTTTGACCTGCAATCTCATCAAAGCTCTTTGGTCTGATTCTGTCGGCAAGAGGCATTATTTTTTACCCTTCTTCTTTCGTTTTTTGGGCTCGTAGGAGATCAGATCGGCAGGATCGTTCTCTTTGTCCTCAAGATTCATAATTTTTTGGGTATCGGGCTTCTTTTTGAACGAGAATTTTGACTCCTCGTTATTGAAAAGCCTGTAAATATTGGTACGGTGCATTGCAATAACGATAATCCCCACGATCATTGCAAAAATAACCGAAAACATCTCGCTGTCGGTAACAAACCTGACTGCCGCAGGATAAGCAAAAGCCGAAATTATTGACGCAAGTGAAACGTATTTCGTGAAAATAAGCACTATTGCGAAAATGATAAACAGCACGAGGAACACTCTCGGGTCGATAAGAAGTATCATCGTTGCAGCAGTGAGTACACCCTTGCCACCCTTAAAGCGATAATACACGGGGAAAATATGACCCAGTATGCAGAATATTCCCGCAAGATACGCACCCATTGATCCGAGTATCAAAATACCGGCGAGAATAGACAGCACCTGCTTGAGCACATCACCGATAAGCGTATATATCGCACCCTTTTTGCCGTAAACACGGGTCATATTGGTAAGACCTGCGTTTCCGCTGCCGTGATTACGCACGTCGTCGTTAAAAAGCGCTTTGGAAGCGATTATCGATGCGTTGAGCGAGCCGAGCAGATAAGCTATTACTGCGCATAGTATACCGCAGGCAACAAGCAGTGCCAGCGAATCGTGGCTACGTGCAAAATTGATTCCCAACCCGAAAATACCGGGAACGATTTTTTCAAGGAATAACAAAATTATACCTCCTTAGGATTCTCACCCTTTTGTTTGATAATGAGCTTGATGGGAGTACCGTCAAAATCAAACGCCTCGCGCAGACAGTTCTCGATATATCTTTGATACGAAAAATGGAACAGCTCGGCATCATTACAGAACAGCACGAACGTAGGAGGGCACACGCCCGTCTGAGTCATATAATACACCTTGAGCCTTCTTCCCTTATCGGAAGGGGGTTGCACACGTGCGGTCACCTCGGAAAGAAAATCGTTGAGAAGTCCCGTTGTAATACGTCTTGATGCATTTTCGTAGCATACATTGATCATCTCGTAGAGCTTATCTACACGCTGACCTGTTTTTGCCGAAACAAAAGCTATCGGAGCGTAGCGCATATAAGCAAGCGACTCCCGGATATCCTTTGTGTAATTATTGACCGAAGAATTATCCTTTTCGTAGGCATCCCACTTGTTTACAACAATAATGCTCGCCTTACCTGCGTTATGCGCAAGTCCCGCTATCCTCTCGTCCTGTGCGGTAACGCCCTCGTTTGCATCTACCATAACAAGGCAGACATCAGCCTTTTCGACCGCGCTGTGGGCACGGATTACCGAAAATTTTTCGACCCTGTCTTCAACCTTTGCACTGCGGCGAATGCCAGCAGTATCAACAAAAGTGTATTTGCCGTACTTATTCTCGACAAAGGTATCGATTGAATCTCTCGTAGTGCCGGGCACATCCGAAACGATAACACGCTCCTCACCTGCGATTCGGTTAACGATAGAACTCTTACCCGCATTCGGCTTGCCGATAACGGCAACACGGATGCTTCCCTCCTCGTCGCCGTTTTCCTCACAGTCGGGAAGATTTTCGACAACGGCATCGAGAATATCGCCCGTACCGGTGCCGTGAACCGAGGAGACGGGAATGACGGGATCAAAGCCGAGCTCATAGAACTCGTAAAAGCCTGCGGGAACGTCACCGATCGAATCGACCTTGTTAACGGCGATAATGACCGGCTTGCGGCTCTTTTTGAGCATAGAGGAAATCTCTCGGTCTGCCGCGGTAACACCCGTACCGATTTCGGTCATAAAGATAATAACGTCGGCAGAGCCTATTGCAATAAGAGCCTGCTCACGCATCTGCTTGAGAATGGTGCTGTCGGTAGAAGGCTCGATACCGCCAGTATCGATGAACAGCATTTTTCTTCCGTTCCATTCAACGTCGCAGTATATTCTGTCACGGGTAACACCGGGAGTGTCCTCTACGATAGATATTCTGCTACCTGCTATTTTATTAAAAAACGTGCTTTTGCCTACGTTGGGTCTTCCAACTACGGCGACTACGCTTTTTGCCATAATAATCTCCTTTTAACTGATCCCCAGAACGGCATCGCAAAAGCTGTCTCCACCCTTTTGGACGACACGTACGGCAACACCGAGCTTGCTCTCAAGCTCCGACACCGAAACACCGTCCAAAAACAGGTCCTCCTCGCTACGCAGCATATTCACGGGGATGAGAAGCTCATCACCGAGGTCGGCACTGCCGAGCTGAGAGATAATATCGACGCCCGTAACGAGTCCGCTGACGGTAACGTGTCCGCCGAAAAAGTTGTTCTTAACGGCGTAAACGTTTGCCTTAACACTCGGGAATTTTTTTGCAACGAGAGCCGCCAGCTCGCAGATAAACGGATACGCCGCCTCCCCCGTTACTATAGACACTACTCTATTATAGCCTATATCTTCATAATTTTCAAGACATTCGCAAAAATCGTCACATTCACTGCGGATCATACCCACCCCGTTCTCGAGCTGGGGGTAGTCCTCGTAATACTCGGTGTCCGGAATAGGAAGATTTGCAAGGATATAAAACTCGTCCGAGGCATAAACCGTACGGAAGCCAATGCTTTTTATACACCTTTCGCCATAGTCGTTGCAAATTTCAAGCACCGATCTTGCGCTCGCCTCGTCATAGGGGCTGAGGGGATAAAGGTTCTCACGGTGAGCGGTGAGTCCGCAGGGCACCAGCGCTATACTTCCGATATTTTTTAGTGAGGTCAGGTACTCGAGTGATGCTTCAAGCTCTTGTCCGTCGTTGATCCCCCTGCAAAGCACGAGCTGTGCGTTAATTGTAATGCCTGCATCGTCAAGCAATCTTATATACCTCAGACTCTCGCCGGCAAATCGGTTACGCATCATCTGCACCCTAAGCTCGGGGTTGGTGGTATGCACCGATATATTAACGGGAGAGATACGCATTTTAATGATGCGCTCGATATCGCTCTCGCTGAGATTTGTGAGCGTGACGTAATTGCCTATCAAAAACGACAGGCGCTCGTCATCGTCCTTAAAATAGACAGTCTCTCGCATACCCATCGGATTCTGATCAATAAAGCAAAAAATACAGTTGTTCCTGCAACGCTTTTTCTCGTCCATAAGATACGTGGAGAACTCAAGACCGATATCGTCATACTCGGGCTTTTTGATTGTAAACTCAAGAGCCGCTCCGTCTCTGACAATAACAATTTTAAGCTCAGACTCAAATAGATAAAAGCGGTAGTCAAGGACGTCGTTTACCTCGTTCCCGTTAAGCGAAACGAGTGTATCCCCTGCCCTGATTCCTGCTTTTTCGGCATATGAGCCCGATTCGACAGACATTATGTTAACCATATCTCACACCAACAAACTACATTTTTACAAAAAAGGCGTGTTGCCGTATGACAACACGCGGTTTTTGATTAGTCTTCTTTGTCCTTAATCTGAAGAACAACCTTTCCGTCGTAGCTTCCGCAGTATTTACAAACACGGTGAGAAAGGATATACTCGCCGCACTTGGGACATTTGTTCATTCCGGGAAGGTCAAGCTTCCAGTGAGAAGAACGTCTTTTATCTCTTCTTGCCTTCGAAACTTTTCTCTTGGGTACTGCCATTTTAGGATCCTCCTTAGTTTATGTATCAATATTTTTTTAATCAAAGTAACTGAGAATTGCATCCCAACGCGGGTCGTGCTCTTTGTCGGTACAGGTGCACGTCCCTTTATTTAAGTTGCAACCGCATTTTCCGCACAGACCCTTGCAACCCTCGCTGCACAGAAACCTGTAGGGCAAATCAAGGAGCAGCGTGTTGCCCGCAAATTCCTCCACGTCTACCGCGGAATCCTTTATAACAATAAATTCCTCGGTATCCTCGCCCTCAAGCTTGAGAGTGAGCTTGGAAAATAGAGGGAACTCCTGAACGTAGTCAAACTCCTCGCCGCATCTGGCGCAGATAGCTTTTGCATTGACGGTAACCACTCCTTCGAGCACCATATAGCCCGAATGATCGGTGACCTTTCCCGTTGCTACAGCAGTACCCGATACAATGTCCTCGGGCAGGCTGTTTACGTCAAGTGAATATTCAAAATCAAGCGACGGATGACTGCCGTCGAGAAGCTTTTTGAGATCCAGCAAGCTATCTCCTCCAAAAAACGTGCGTAAAAACGCAACGTTTATTATATATACAAAATTACATTTTGTCAACAGTTTTTTTGAAAACCGCGTATATTTTCCAAAAAAAGTTGCAACCGAAAAAATAATGTGGTAGTATAATCAACGGCCTCAGGCGGAATAATAGTTTTTGAGGTGATAAAATGAACTGCATCAAAAAAATGATTTCCGACAATCGAAAGGCTACCTGCATCGCAATGGCAATGGCAGGACTGGCGCTGGGACTGATCGCATCGAAGATGGTGCTTGAGCGTTGTTGTTGCACAAACCAGCTTAAAAAGAAGGCAAAGAAAGCTTTCAAAGCTGTAGAAGACAAAATGATGTAAGCGCATCGTCAAAAGTCCCGCGGCACGCACATTGAATGACCTGTACCGCGATACCTTGGCTGACGTAATACGGAGTCGCAAAACGACTCCGACTTTTTGAGGAGACGTACATAATGGGACTCGGAAACCGCCTTGAATGCATACTTAATAACCTGATGAATCAGGGATGCTCGTCCCTTTTTGCCGATATCGGCAGCGACCACGCATTCCTTGCTATCGAGGCCGTAAAGCGGGGCTACGCGAAAAGCGCAATAGCATCCGACATAAATCCCTCGCCGCTTAAGTGCGGTTTTGAAAATGCAAAGGCTCAGCATATACATATCGACTTTGTGCTTTCGGACGGATTTGATGCCATCGAATCACGTGATATTTCATCTGCCGCAATATGCGGTATGGGCGGTGAGCTGATTGCCGAAATCGTAGGAAGAAGCGAGGCGGCGAAAAAATGCATTCTTGCGCTCCAGCCTATGAATCACCAGGAGCACCTGCGCAAATTCCTTTGGGAGAACGGATTTGAAATAATCAACGAGGATTTTTGCGTTGAGTCATCAAAGCCATACTGCATTATTATTGCCCGATACACCGGAATTAACAGCGATTACACCTACAGCGAGCTTTTTATCGGCAAAAATCCCGTTCCTACACACGAATTTATCAAATACACCGAAAAGGTTATGTCAAGCGCAAAGAAGCGTCTTGCGGGGCAGCGCATCACGGGCGCTGACACCTCTCAAACAGAACAGCTGATTTGCGAGTGTCACACACAGATAACCAATTTTTCGGCAGGAACGTAACGGGTAAGAAATTCTATCGCATCTGCCTTGCGGAGGTTAATGTTGCGTGACGGAAGTATAACCACCGATCCGCCGCCGAGATAGATATATATTGCACCGGGCGCAAAGTAAAGCACCTCGATCTCGCTGTAAAGCGTTTCGGTAAACGGAAGCTCGTTATTCTTTGAAAGCACCTCAAAGGTAAATCCGTTCTTGCCAAAAACCACCTGTTGCTCGGAGCGCACGTAATCGGCGCGCGAACGGCAGTAGTTGCGGACGTTTACCCTTACAACGTAAGCGAACATCGCCGAGCACAAAAGCACAACGCCCGCGCCGATGATCATTCCCATATTGTGAAGCATAACGCCGTAAATTCCGAGAAGAAGGCATGCCGCCGTTACTGCCACAACCAACAGCCGAACCTTAAGGCGGTAGAATTTGCCCTTGAACATATTGAATTTTACGTAAGACGAATAGTCACCTACAGTGACGTATCCCTTGGACTGTAAGACCTTCATTGATTTTTTCCTATCAGCATATTCATAAGTTTCTCACCGCTTTCGACAAACAGACCGCTGTCAAAGCCCGAATGCTCATCGTATACCGAATAACCGCTGTCAGTAAGATTTTCGGAATCGAAAATAACAAAGGGAACTGCATCACGTGCGTGGGTGCGAAGATAGATAGGCGTAGGATGATCGGGTGTGAGCAATATACGGAACGGCTCACCCGTTTTTTTCAGATACTCGTATATGTCACCGAGAATGTACCTGTCAATATTCTCAATGGCTTTTATCTTATCGCCTATATTACCCTGATGTCCGCATTCATCCGGTGCCTCTACGTGAATATAAACGAGGTCGGCTCCCGACTCAAGCTCGGCTATTGCCGCATTGCATTTTGCGGTATAATCGGTATCAAGCGTACCCGTTGCACCTGCAACCGTAGGTACGTTCATTCCTGCAGTCAATCCTATGCCTCGGATAAGGTCAACTGCACATACCACCGAGCCGCGAAGCCCCGTTTTTGCCTTGAAATCGGGCAGTGAGGGCTTTTTGCCCGGGCTCCACAGCCAAAGCGAGTTGGCTTTTTTCAAGCCCTTTTTCTCACGCTCGACGTTCAGCGGATGGGTATTCAAAAAATCGTAGGATGCACGCATCAACTCAAGCATAGGACGGGAGGACTCGCTTTTTGGAAGATACTCCCCTATCGTTCTGCCGAGAATATCGTGAGGACGTGAGAAGTCCGTAAACTCTGGGCAGTTATTCCAGATAATGCAGTGGCGATAGCTGACACCTGCGTAGAAGCGTTTTGCCTCATCGCCAAACTTTTTGTCAACATCCTCGATAAGTATCCTTGCATCCTCGGTGGATATTTCACCCGAGGAGTGGTCGATCATAGTAAGCGACTCGTAATCACCACTTCCGCCGAGCGTAACAAGATTGGCTCGGATAGCGGTATCGTCATCTCTCATGGTAATACCCATACTTGCAGCCTCGAGCGGTGAACGGCCCTTGGAATATATCTTTGGATCGTAGCCCATTATCGAAAGATTAGCCGTATCGCTCTCGGGTACCATTCCCTCGGGAACGGTCTCAACCCTACCGTTTACACCATTGGAGGCAAGCAGGTTCATATAAGGTTTATGTGCAACCGAAAGAGGAGTTCTGCCCTCAAGCTCGGAAAGCGGAAGATCAGCCATTCCGTCACCGAGGATAACAATATATTTCATATCACAAATACCTCGTCAATTTTCATTCAGTATACCAAAAAGAGCGTATAAAATCAACAGTTTTTGCCTCAATATTTGATGCCTTGCGGCTTTTTTCGTTGACAAAACGGTGTTTGGCAGTTATAATCAAAGCAGAATGAGCATCGGAGGAAGAAAATGAAAATCAAAAAAGGCTTTATACTCCGTGAAGTAGCGGGAAGCAACGTTGTTGTCTGCGTGGACGGTGAGCTGTCGTTCAACGGTATGATCACGCTCAACGAGACAGGAGCATTCATTTGGAAGCAGCTTGAAAAGGAGCTTTCCAACGAGGATATTGCACGAGAGCTTGCCGCAAGCTATGAGGTAGACTTTGAAACGGCACTCAGCGACATAAACCGTTTTACGGAGAAGATGCATGAGGCAGGAATTCTTGAAGGCTAAAACCGTTACCCTTGAGGAGATGTATCCACTCATTTCCGAGCAGCTGAGCTGCAACGGCACGGTAACATTTACTATACACGGCATCAGTATGACACCGATGCTGAGGGACGGAACGGACAGCGTTCGTATTTCAAAGGCCGATACCCCTCTCAAAAAATACGATATTCCCTTTTACCGCCGTGCAGACGGCTCCTTTATTCTTCACCGCATCGTTAAGGTCAAGGATGACGGATACGTGTGCAGGGGCGACCACCAGCTCGTCGACGAATATCCCGTGACCGACAGTATGGTGATCGGAATACTTACCGCTTACAACAAAAGCGGCAAATGGATATCGGTTAATTCTTGGCGCCACAGGCTATATTCCCGTTTTTGGGTTGGTACTTATTTTTTCAGAAAAGCAGGATATCGCATCTGCCGACGATTGAAAAACCGCTGATGCCGATATTTGGAAAGGAACGATAAAAATGAAGGTTGCCGTTATCGGCTCACGCACAATAACCAACGCCGATATCGGTCGTTTTATACCGCCCGACACCGAGCTGATAATATCGGGAGGTGCTGTCGGAATTGACACTCTTGCCGAAAAATATGCCGACAAAAAAGGTATAAAAAAGAAAATTTTGTTTCCCGACTACGAGCTTTACGGCAAAAGCGCTCCGCTTATACGGGACCGTATGATTGTCGATCTTGCTGATTTGGTAATAGCCATCTGGGACGGAAGCTCTCCCGGCACGGAATACACGATTTCCTACGCCAAGCGTATGGGAGTGCCGATTGAGATCTATATGCTGTAAAAAGCAAACTACCCGAAAAGAGTTTGATTCTCTCCTTCGGGTAGCTTTTTTTGTTTTATTCTTTGGAATCGGAGTCGTCCTCAGCTTCCTCGGGAAGCAATATTTCGGAGTCGTCCTGTCCTTCATCGGGTGCGGTGTCTTTGGATGCGTCCTTTTCTTTCTTTTGTCTGCTCTTAATATAGAAGAAATACGGCAATCCGATAATAGAAACAAACATTATCATCACCGACAATACCTGAAACACCTTTTCAAAGGCGGTGGTCTCGACAACGTCCGAACCGGGTACGCTCACATCCGGATTGTCGGTATTTCCGCTTCCGCCACCGACGGGCGTTTCGTCAAACATATCGCCTGCGGGCTCACGTGCGGAAAGCTCGTAAAGCTCGGGAAGCGGATGAGAAGCACGGTACTCGGCTTTTTCATCATCCTTGCTGTTGCGGACTATCTTTTGAAGCTTTGCGGATAACGCAATCAGCTTTTCACCTGCGGTGTTGAGCGCAGAATAATCCTCGGTGTCCTCGCTAAACGCAGAAGCGCTATTGATAAGCAAAATAAGCTCGTCAATACCTTCGGCGCACTCGGTAAGTGTTTTTGTTCCCAACAGCTCCTCAAGCTCTTTTGCCTTTTGCGATACTGCACCGTAAGCATCGGAGACCTCAGTGTCAACGCCTTTTTCGTTAAATGCAGGAATGATTTTTAAGTCGATAAGCTCGGATGCGTAGCCCAACAGAGTTCTTACCGCCAGTGAGGAATCATAGGTGGGCGATACTGCATCGTATCCGTATACCGAGGTATCAATGTAGCCCTTATAATCACCTGCAAAATACTGCGAGTAGGAGAAAAACGCATTTCCGTCGGCATTCATAGCACGGAGTGCGACTATCTGATCACGGTAAACCTCGGCGCCGTTGTCACGCAGTCCGATATAGGTAAATACGTCATCGCAGCTTTCCTGAGTAGATGCAGTCCATTTTTTTACGACGTCGGTTGTGCCGTAAGCCATCGGGAAGATCGCATCGACGTACCCCTCCTCCATCCATTTTACCGAATCCTGACACATTTTGTAAATGCTCTCGCTGTAAGAGGGAGCAACGTCGCAGGAGAATATGATATCGGGACGGAGCTCGTCAATCATCTCGCCTACGCTTTTTACAAGGTCGGTAACAAAGGATGCCCTGAAGGTATACCATTCCTTCCAGCGTGCCTGATTGCTTGCGGTAGGAATAACCCCTTCGCCGTACTCGGAAATAAACAGACTCTTGGTATACTCGTCATATCCGAAATTCTCGGTACTGTTCTCGGGATAACGCACATAGTCAAGCTGAAATCCGTCTATATCGTAGTTGGTCAGTATATACTCGTAGGTATCGAGCAGAAACTCCTTTACCTCGGGGAGTGCGGGATTGAGGAAAAAGGCATCGCCGTATTCGTTTGAAACGGTGGAATTGCCGTTTTGCGAAATATTGCGCCATTCGGGTTTTTTATAGCCGACCGAGCGAGAGGTGTTTGAGCTGCCCTCGTATCCTATACGGTAGCAGGTCATCCAGGCGTGTACCTCAATTCCGTAGCGGTGGAACTCGTCAATATAGAGCTTTAGCATATCGGTGCCGGCAAATACGGGGTTCTGCTCAAGAAGCGAGCCCTCGGGCACGGGCATAATCGTGGTGTTATCAAAAAGTATCTCGATGCACACGATATTGAATCCGCTTTCGTAAACCTGCTTTGCGACCGATTTGACGGATGCCTCGCCGGATTTTTCGGGGATACGGAGCCACATAGCTCTGCCCTCGACACAGGAATACTCAATAAGCTCCGAGAGAGCAATCTCATATGCCGTGTCAAAAGCATCTCCCTCGATTATGAATCGAAAAACATTCCCGCCATCAAGTGCCGAGGCAATAGCTTCGCATCTTTCGGTCAGATAATCCTTAATTCTGCTTAGCTTTTCGTAATCGAGAAGCGCAAATCCGCGTTGCGATGCCTCGATGTTCATTTCAAGCTGCTCGAGCTTCATTCTAAAGCCGGCAAGTGCGTTTTCCTCGGTGTACGATATCGTGACCTTTTTGGTGCTGTCGTCAATGCTTACGTGCATACCGAGCTCCGCCGCATCGGTAAGCGGCTGCTTGGGTGTGCCTACTGCGCTGAGCACAAATCCTCCCTCGGGTATAGCGTTGTTATTTCCGCCGACCGAAATAATTATTCCGTTCGAGTCAACGCAAACCTCGTAGCCCCAGGTATTTGTATTGGTAGTAGTGCCGCGGTTGTAGATAATAAGCGTGTCCTGTGCGCGCGAGGCGTTATAGGCGGTAAAGGAAAGCGTTTCGGAGCTGAACGGGCTGTAGTCCGAACTCATTACGGTGACGGTACTGTCATCGGAGCTGTACGCCGCATAGTCCCCCACCTCGAGCTTGTTGATAAAGTTCTTTTTCGAGCCTGTTGCACTTACAACAAATCCGCCCTCGGGTATGGCGGTAGCATTATTACCGCCCACCTCAACAACCTTGCCCTCGGCATCGACGGCAACCTCATAACCGATTCCCTCGGTAGGAGCCGAATCGCCCTCGGTATAAATAACAATAAAATTCGAACCGCGATCAATATCAATGCCGGTAATGCCGTATGTATTGAAAAACGCACTGTCGGCAACCGCAAAAACGGTAAACAGAGGCAGCAAAATACAGCACATAAGCAAACAAACGGTGGTTTTTTTCATAGTTAGCCTCCAAATTGATTACTTCTGCGTCACAGTAAAATCGTCTGCGACATCAGCGTTAATGGCAAGCGACCGTAGTAACGAAAGCTGTTTTACAAGCTCCTCGCTCTCGCAAATATAAGTCATATTATTCCTTTGCATCATCGGATACAGCTTAAAGCCAAGCTCGCCCGTACCATCGACCGTTATAACGGCCATTGCACAGGAAAGCGTATAGCTGCTGAAGGTAAAGTTGCCGAGGCTGTATGCAATAAACTTTCCGTTATACATCTCAACGCCCTGCATACAGTGGGAGTGCATTCCGATAACCGCATCGGCACCGGCATTGGCAAAAGCCTTTCCCATATCCAGCTGATAATCCGACAGGTTGGTAGTGCTTTCAATACCCCAATGCACGTATACGATCACGTAGTCGGAGCTTTCCTTTGCTTCCTTTATAAGTTCAAGACAGGGATTGGGGTCGACAAGCTGAAATACACCGCTCTGACTGTCTGTCGCTATCCTCGTATAGACGTAATCAACAGCAGATGCCGCTATAATTGCAATCTTTCGTCCGTTGATTATATAGTAATAGGGTGCTTTTGCATCATTCAGGTCAAGACCCGCTCCTACGTGGGCAATACCTGCACCGTCAAGCGTTACGAGCGTATCGGCAAGCGAATACTCACCGTAATCAAAGGCGTGGTTGTTAGCCATACCGACGATATCCACACCCATCTCGTGATAGATCGAGACGTTTTCGGGATTGGCACGGAAGGTATAGCGTTTCCCTTCAATGGGCGCTCCCCTCTCGGTAAAAGTGAACTCATTGTTTGCCATAGTTATGTCAACCGAACGCATAATGTCAAGCACACCCTGTGCAACAATGCCGTCCACTCCCTTGGCTCGCTCTTTATAACGCCTCATTACGCTTGACGTATCTGCAAAGGATACGTCACCGACAAAGCTCAGCTCGGTGATTCCGTCACCGTTATCCTCCCATATGGTAGTACGCTCGTCACATCCGTCAAGCAGGGTTATAAAGGCCTTTTCGCTATACCCCGAAATGTTGTACAGAACTTCCGGATCGATATCGGATTCGCACACGGCATCGGCAAGCTTTTCAACAAATTCGTTGCCGAACAGACCTGCCGCCTTATCAATAAATTCAGCCGAGATTCTATCAGCAAATGCTGTTTTGAATTTATCTGAATTGGACAGAATTATGTCAACTGCAATAGAATAGGAATCAAGCTCCTCGGGCGGCAAAAGCAGCTCGGGCTCCGACACCTCGGGAGTAATAACGGGGACGTTATCAGTTCCGGCCTCGCTCGACTCGGACGAATCGTTATTTTTGATATATAATCCCACTGCGATGCATACCGTAAACACTACTGTAAGTATCAGAGCAAAAATTAAAATCTTTATTCCGTTACTCATGCTCTTCTCTCTCCGTTGTTAATACGCACGTCAACTTTATTGGCAACGAGAATAATACCGTTGTCGGAGAGAAGCCTGTTTGCTCTTTCACAAATAGGAAAGTACAGATCCCAATAATCCTCATTCCGACACCAAATACGCATACTGACGTGTATTCCGTTCAGATCCTGTCCCTTGACCACCACCACGGGCAGTGACGGCTCGGAAAGTATTTTATCATGTCCCTCGCAGGCCGAAAGAAGTATCCTGCGTACCTTATCGATATCCTCGTCGTGAGCAACGTAAAAGTCCATATCAATACGTCTGTCGGGAGAAGCGGAATAGTTAGTAACAACAGAGCTCGTAATCGTTCCGTTGGGGATAGTGATAATCTTATCGTCAACGGTATGGAGCATCGTATAAAAAACGGTGATGGCATCAACCGTGCCCGAGGTATCGACAGTATCGATATAATCGCCTACCTTGAACGGGCGGAAAATAAGGATCATCATTCCTCCGACAAGATTTGACAGCGCACCCTGTGCGGCAAGACCTATTGCCACGCCTGCCGAGGCTATAACCGCTACAAGCGAGCTCATGGGAACACCGAGTATCGAAACCACGGTCAGGATTACCAGCGCCTTGAGAGCAATCGAAACAAAGCTGACCATAAACGTTCTGACCGTGCCGTCGGCTTTGCTGAATACCCTGCCCTTTTTTATTCTCTTTGTAATAATGCTCGCTATTTTGAGACCGATTATAAGAACGAATATTGCTGCAAGAAGCTTAAAACCAACCTGTGTTGCCATTTCCTGCAGTGATGCCAATAATTTTTCAAAATTCATACTCTATACCTCCATATTTTGTTATTTTATCACAGTAAGGCACATAAATCAACAAGCTCGCAACATTTTATACAAAATTAAGGCTTGTTATTGACTTTTTGCTCGGATATAGTATACTATATAAGATAAAATATATTTACATTTGGGAAAGGTGCCGCTATGATGGGTGAAGCCAAGATAATATGCTTTGCAAACCAAAAAGGCGGAGTCGGTAAAACGACCAGTGCCATAAATATTGCCGCCTGTCTTGCGCGAAGCGGACGAAAAGTACTTATGATAGACTGCGACCCGCAGGGCAACGCAACCAGCGGACTCGGAATTTCCAAGCGTAGCACCAAGGGCAGCGTTTACGACCTGCTTATAGGCAGAAAGGGCTGGCGAGATGTTTTGTCCAAGTCGAGCGTAAACGGACTTGCGGTCATTCCGTCGAGCATCGATCTTGTCGGTGCCGAGCTTGAGCTCGTAGACGAGGAAAAGCGTGAATACAGGCTCAAGGACGCCATTGAGGACGCAAAGGGTGAGTTTGACTACATAATCATCGATTGTCCCCCATCGCTCGGATTGATCACCATCAACTCGCTGTCAGCTTCAAAATACGTTATCATTCCCGTGCTTTGCGAGTATTTTTCTCTCGAGGGACTGAGCCAGCTCACCGTTACCATCCGTCAGATGAAGCGGCTTTACAACCCCGAGCTTGAGCTTTTGGGCGTTATGGTAAATATGTACGACGGCAGGCTCAACCTTACGGTAGCCGTGCTGGAGGAAATCAAAAAGCATTTCAGGGACAAGCTGTTCCGCACGCCCGTGCCCAGGAGCGTTAAAATCAGCGAGGCACCGAGTCACGGACTCGCTATTACCGATTACGACAGGCACGGAAAGGGTGCCGCAGCATTCGGAGCTATCGCACACGAGATTATCGAGCGTTGCGAGAAATAGGAGGAAATATGGCAAAAAAAGGATTAGGCAGAGGGCTTGAGGCGCTCCTTGCCGACAACGATATAGAAACTTCCGCTCCCTCGTCGGGGACGGTAACTCTAAAAATTTCGGATATTGAGCCCAACCGCGAGCAGGCACGAAAGCATTTTGACGAGTCCGCCTTACTTGAGCTTGCCGATTCGATATCGCGGCACGGACTGATACAGCCGATCACCGTCCGCAAAAAGGAAAACGGCTACTACGAGATCATCGCAGGAGAAAGACGTTGGAGAGCATCCAAGATCGCAGGACTTTCGGAGATACCCGTTATTATCCGCGAGAGCGACGATGTGACGGCAAGCGAGCTTTCGCTCATCGAAAACCTGCAGAGAGAGGATCTGAATGCCGTTGAAGAAGCGTGCGGCTACCGTGACCTGATGGAGAGGTTTGGACTCACTCAGGAGGAGGCAGCCGAGCGTGTGGGCAAATCAAGAGCCTCCGTTGCAAACGTGCTGAGGCTTCTCAAGCTTCCCGAGAGCGTGCTTGCGCTCATCAGAGGCGGCGAGCTTTCCTACGGACATGCAAGAGCATTGATACCTTTGGTTACAATACTCGGCGAGGAGGCTCTGCTTGTAAAAGCCAATTACGTCATTTCGCAGGGGCTGTCGGTAAGACAAACTGAGCAGTTGGTAAAGAATCTTGCAAATCCCGGCAAAAAGCTCGAGACCGAAAACATCGTCAGCCGAGCATATTACAAAAAGCTCGAGACCGAAATGAGTGACGTTCTCGGCAGAAAGGCCGTCATCAAGCGCAAGAGTGACGGAAAGGGCAGCGTTTCGATTTCATTCTCCTCATCCGAGGATCTTGAAAGGCTGATAATTTCGCTGTGCGGAAAAGACTTTTTTCAGGAAGATAAATAATAATTTTGGAGATATATAGCTATGATCGACATTAAATTTCTCAGAGAAAACCCCGATGCAGTCAAAGAAAATATCAAAAAGAAGTTTCAGGATGCAAAGCTCCCTCTCGTTGACGAGGTAATTGCTCTTGACAAGCGGAACCGTGAAATAAAGACCGAGGTCGAGGCACTTCGTTCCGAGCGTAATAAGGCATCCAAGCTCATTGGCGGCCTGATGGCACAGGGCAAGCGTGACGAGGCAGACGCAATTAAAAAGGATATGGCTCTCAAGGGCGAGAAGATTGATGCTCTTTCCGCCGAGGAAAAGGAAGTCGGCGACAAGATTACCGACATTATGATGCGTATTCCCAACTTTATCGATCCATCCGTTCCTATCGGAAGGAGCGATGAGGAGAACGTTGAGGTTATGCGTTACGGCGAGCCTTTGGTTCCCGATTTTGAAATCCCCTATCACGCCGAGATACTCGAAAGACTCGGAGGACTTGACCTTGACTCGGCACGAAAGGTTGCGGGCAACGGATTTTACTATCTCACGGGCGATATCGCACAGCTTCACTCCGCGGTTATTACTTATGCGAGAGATTTTATGATAAAGAGAGGCTTTGAATACTGCATTCCTCCCTTTATGATCCGTAGTAACGTTGTAACAGGCGTTATGAGCTTTGCCGAGATGGATTCGATGATGTATAAGATTGAGGGCGAGGACCTCTATCTCATAGGTACGAGCGAGCACTCGATGATCGGCAGATATATTGATACCATCATCCCCGAGGGTGAGCTTCCCAAAACTCTAACCAGTTACTCCCCCTGCTTCCGTAAGGAAAAGGGCGCACACGGCATTGAGGAGCGTGGCGTATACCGTATCCATCAGTTTGAGAAGCAGGAAATGATCGTTATCTGCAAGCCCGAGGACAGTATGGAATGGTTTGACAAGCTTTGGCAGAACACGGTTGACCTTTTCCGCAGTCTCGATATTCCCGTCAGAACTATCGAATGCTGCTCGGGCGACCTTGCAGACCTCAAGGTGAAATCTGTTGACGTTGAGGCTTGGTCCCCCAGACAGAAAAAGTATTTTGAGGTA
Organism: Eubacteriales bacterium; assembly: GCA_045587745.1. Lineage (GTDB taxonomy): Bacteria > Bacillota > Clostridia > Oscillospirales > CAG-382 > Coliplasma. Next base: position 23,376 of record JAZNCU010000013.1, read on the forward strand.
GGCTCCTGCTCCAATCTCGGAGATGCACAGGCACGCAGACTCAAGATCAGAGTAAACGGCGAGAGCGGCAAGTATTTTGCGCATACTCTCAACAATACGGTTGTTGCTCCTCCCAGAATGCTTATTGCTTTTGTTGAGAACCATCTCAACGAGGACGGAAGTGTTAACATTCCCGAGACTCTCCGCCCCTATATGCTTGGCAAAGAAATAATTAACGTTAAATAAGGTGTTTTAATGGAGCTTACGACAATTCTTTATATGGCGCTCGTCGGTATAGGCGTCGCCTGTGTTGTTGCATATTACAATCAGCGCTTCGTGGGAAGTCTGGTGCGTGCTTTGATCGCTATTGACGCCACCTCTCCCGAGAGCGCATTGTCGGCAGAGGAGCTAAGTATAAAGATCACTCCCGCACTCAAAGCCGCGCTCCGCAACGGCGGCGAGCTTTCGAGAATGGTTATTACAACCGAGGACGGAAAGTATTATATCCTTCCCGAGCAGGTAGGCAAGGCAAAAATCAAATACCGCAGCACCGGAGTTACGTGGGTGTTCCTTTTGGTTGTATTCGTTATCCTCGGTATCGCTGCAGTTGCCGTCAAATTCCTTGTCCCCGAACTGATCGACTACGTCAGCTCCCAGTTCAGCTGGCTGGGAAGCGAGGGAATCTGATATGAAAAAGAAAAATGCCAACCCAATTCTCGTTATTCTCATAGCAGCTCTTATATTCGTTGCATTGACCGCAGCGATAATTTTGCTGATGGGTTATCGCTACACGATGCTTGACAACGGAGCAAAGTTTATCGGTGAGTCGGAAAACGGACAGCCGGTACTCGGCACTATAAAATATCAGACGGGTGCAACCGCCGAGCTTGATTATTTTGCGGGCACGATTACCTATTCCAACGGTGATCTGTATCAGGGTGCTATCTCGGGCGGATGCCGAAACGGATACGGTGTTATGACCTATGCCGCCACAGGCGATGTATACGAGGGTACGTTTGTTACGGATGAAATCACGGGAAGCGGTACCTTCAGATACGCAAACGGCGATGTTTATCAGGGCTCGCTCCTTAACTCGCAGAAGCACGGATACGGTGTATTTACCTCCGTTAACGGCAACCATTACGAGGGCAACTACGAGTATGACGTTAAATCGGGCGAAGGTACGTTTACCTGGTCATCCGGCACAACCTACACAGGTAGCTTTTTGAATGACGTCAAGCACGGATACGGAATTATGGTTTTTGCCGAGGGTGACCGCTACGAGGGCTACTTCAAGGACGATATGCGTGACGGGAGCGGCCTGTACATATTCGCAAACGGCGAGAGATATCTCGGTACCTTCCGCAACAATCTTATGGATACCCGTGCCGTTGACGCCGAGGGTAATTTTATGATCGATTCTACGGGAGAGTACGTACACGGCGAGCAGGCGCAGTATACCTTTGCAACAGGACGTGTTTACACAGGATACTTTATGAACGGTCAGGCTGTCGGAATCAGCCTTGACGATATTTAACGGAGATATTATGGCAAACTTTTTGTTTTCGGCTTTTGCTGATGAGATTCATCACGATTTTGATATTCAGCTCGAATCACTTAAAAAGCTCGGGATCGGTATGATAGAGCTGCGCGGCGTTGACGGAAAGAGCTTTATAAATCTTACCGACGACGAGGTTATGATAGTCAAATCCAAGCTCTCGAGTGCCGGTATCGGCATATCCGCTCTCGGCACACCTATCGGAAAAATCGACGTTGACGGCGATTTTGAGGCTCATAAAAGGCTTCTCTCCCGTATTATGGATATCGGTGATATCCTGGGATGTAAAAGATTGAGAGTGTTCAGCTTTTATCCTGCGGAGGGTATGAGCCGCGATGAGTTTGAGGAAAAAGCGTTTGGTATGCTCGAAGATCTGCTTGATATGGCCGATGCACGCGCCTTTACTCTCTGCCATGAGAACGAAAAGGATATTTACGGCTATTCCCCCGAGAGCGAGAGAAGGTTGCTTGACCATTTCGGGGGCAGACTCAAAGCCGTGCTTGATAACGGTAACTTTGCGTTTTGCCTTGAGGATGCTTCCAAGGGCTATCCCCTGCTCAAGGATTATATTGAATACCTCCATATCAAGGATGCAGATGAAACTGGTGCAATCGTTCCTCCCGGAAAGGGTGTCGCCTGTATAAAGGATACACTCGCCGCCATAAACAAGGACCGTGAGGGCGACGTTATTATCACCGTTGAGCCTCATTTGATGGTGTTCACAGGTCTTTCCACGCTTTCCAAGCTCGACGACATCCGTCACGTGTATGAGTTTGAGAGTCCCTATCAGGCTTTTGAGTTTGCAACCGAGGCGATCAGAAAAATGATCGCTGAGCTTGAATAAGCTGATTAAAATCACCGAGGGGCGTATTCGCCCCTTGTTGCTCTGCTTTCTCGCAGGTGCGCTCGGCGCAATTCCCTACTATGCCGAGAGTCTTTGGATTTTTACCTTAGTTTCGCTGCTGATACAGTATTCTTTGGCAATAGGGTTTAAGAAAAGAAATAAATATTTTTCGCCCTTCTTTTGGTATTATCTCGGTCTGTATATACCGCTGTATTCCTTCCTTTCGGAACTCTATCCGTTTGAACGGTTTGGATTTACAGCCTCACAGGCAGTATTTGTAACGGTATGCGCCTGTGTATGTATTCCCCTGCTCCACGCATCCGTTCTGGGGCTTGTAATGAAGCTCTCTTGCTTTTTGCCGTACGGGGCCGTGGGTGCGCTGGGTTATGCTTCACTTGCTGTCATATGCGAGTTTGTTCTTACGCTTGGCGGGCTGGCGTTCCCCTGGGGTACAACGGCTGTCTCAATGACGGGGTTTTTGCCTTACGTGCAGACAGCGAGCCTGTTCGGACAGTATTTTATTACCTTTATCACAGCATTCTTTTGTGCCTCGGTCGCTTATTGTGTTTTTGGCGGCAAGAGGATTCTTGCATATATATCAGCAGGAATTATTCTGTTTAATACCGCAGTCGGAACGGCGATATATTTTTTGCCTGTAAGCGAGGAAAAAACCGTTACGGCAGGACTTATCCAGGGTAACGCCTCGTCAGAGGACAAATGGCAGAGCTCAAGCCTCAGCTCGATTACTGCGAAATACCTAACTCTTACCGAGGATGCCGCACAGCAGGGCGCCGAGCTGATCATACTGCCCGAAAGTGCTATTCCCTCCAAATTTATTGAGGGCGGCTCGGTTCATATGGCACTTGCCGATATTGCGGCTGAATATAACGCAACCGTTTTGCTCGGTGCGGTTATCCCCTGCGAGGGCGGCGGATATAACTCAGTCATTGGTATTTTGCCCGATGGCACGCTCACCGAGCGTTACGATAAGCGGCATCTCGTACCGTTTGGCGAGTATATTCCGTCTGCCGATTTTCTCGGAAAATTCCTACCGTTCGTTGCCGAGCTGAATGAGGACGGCACTCAGTACGTTGAGGGTGTTGACCCTATTGTTATCAAAACCGAATCGGGCTCGGTAGGCCCTTTGGTGTGCTTTGACTCGCTGTTTTCCTCGTTTGCACGTGATGCACGTAATAACGGTGCCGAAATACTTGCAATCGTCACTAACGATAGCTGGTTTTATGACAGTCAAGGCGTTTACACCCATCTGAGGCACGCCCAACTGAGAGCTATCGAAACGGGCACGATTGTGATGAGAGCCGCAAATACGGGAATCTCGGCGTTTGTGGACTGCAAGGGCAGGATCATCGAAAGTGCACCGCCGCTGACTACCGACGTTCTTGTTGAAACAGTTTCCGTCAGCGGGCAAAACACGCTTTTTAACATTTTCGGTAACACGGCAGTTTACGCTTCATTTGCGATACTTGCCATAATTATTATATTATATTTTGTCAGGAGAAGACCAAATGGAAAGAATACAGCTTCACAGCAAGGAGATATATGACGGCGCTACCGACGTAACGCTTGAGCTCTTTGTCCACCAATCCAGTCCCGAGCTTACAAAAGCTCCCAGACCCGCTATGCTCGTACTCCCCGGCGGCGGATATGCATTTTGCTCGGACCGTGAGGCCGAGCCTATCGCCAGCGCATATTTTTCGATAGGCTACAACTGCTTTGTCCTCAGGTATATTACCGGTGAGCGTGCAAAGATACGGAATCCTCTATATGATGCCGCTGCCGCTATTGCACATATCCGCACGAACGCCGAAAAATACTGCATTGACGTTAACAGAATCGCAGTAATCGGTTTTTCGGCAGGCGGTCACCTTGCGGGGCTTATTGCAACACAGTGGCATTACCCTGAAATTGCACAGAAGCTCGGTACCGACTCAAACGAGCTGTTCCGTCCCAATGCGGCAATACTCGGATACCCGGTTATTTCACTCAACTGCTGCGGACACTCTGCATCATTTGACAACCTTCTCGGCACTGACAGAAGCGAGGAGCTCACTCAGCAAAACTGTCTCGAGAACAGCGTTGACCGGAATACCTGTCCCTGCTTTATCTGGCATACCGCAAAGGACACCTGCGTAAACGTAGCAAACTCGCTTGTATTTGCCGATGCGCTTACAAAGAATAACATTTGCTGTGAGCTTCATATTTTCCCGATGGGTGAGCACGGTCTATCAAGAGCAAACGCCGAGACAACACCTGACTGGGCACCCAGAGAATACAACATCCCCTACGTTGCACGCTGGGTAGAATGGTCCTATAAATGGCTTGAGTACGTATTTTACGACGGTCGTTGCAGATTTAATATTGACGGTTAAAAACGTATAATAAAAACTCCCTTTTCGGTCATAATAAAACCGAAAGGGAGTTTTTTATGTGGTTTTTGATAGGAATGATAGTTGGCGGTGCGGTAGGATTGACGGTAACCTGTGTTTTTATAGCCTCCAAAAACGGTTAAATCACAAACGCATCAAGGAGTGAAGCAATGAGAAAAATCAGCGTGTAGCTAAGCGAAGTGCAAAGAACGATAGTCTTTTTTGACCTTCCGCGCAGAAAATGCGACTGCACCACCGCCGCAATCACTATTGCAATCAAAGCCGTACATGCATCAATAACGTAGATAATACTGCCCTGCTCGTATGTGCTGAACACGTGAGTGACTGAGGCAAAATAGATCTGAGTAATGATTGCTACAGCTACAGGGATATAAAATTCACGCTTGAAGCGTATCTTATACAGCTTAAGCAAAGAAATGCTTATAATGAGAGCAATAACCGAGAATACCACACACTTAATCCAAAGGCTTACGGAATCCGACTTTTTGGAAGCAATGCCCGTGTAAAAGTCAAAATACAGCTCGGGGCTATTTGAATCATTAAGAAATATTTCCGAAACGCTAACATATCCACTCTGCGATGCTGCAATAATGCGATAGGTATGCGGAAGCTGCTCACCCGTAAATTTGAACACTGTGTAATCACCCTCACAGACAGACTCGAGTGAACCGTTTACGCCCTCAACACCCCAAACCGTTACGGGATACCAGCCCTGTGACTCAAGTGAGCGCAGTTCGTTATATGCCTCGCTTTCTTCATGGGGAGTGAGCATCTCGGTGTCAATGTCCCTTGACAGCAGGTCAAGATAAATTACGCCACTCGGTGCATTCTCAACGTATATAGTTATGCTTTTTTCGTGATTAGAGGCAGAAACCGGTACAGCAAAAGTAAAGAGCAATACCAGCACAGCAGCCAATGCCATCAATCTGCGAAAGCTATCTGACATCATATCGACTCCAAAATATTTTTTATAATTTTAACATATTTATCAACAAAAAACAACAACTTTTATGAACTTTATCTTGCCATTTATTTAATTTTTTGTTGCAAGCATAAAAAATACACCTGCTCGGGTATGTGCCCGAACAGGTGTATTTTTTATTTTGTTACGGAATCAATACATTCCGCCGCCCATACCGCCTGCCATTGCAGCGGCTGCTGCAGCTGAGTTCTCATCCTTCTTCTCTGCAACAAGTGCCTCGGTGGTGAGTACCATAGAAGCAACGCTGGCCGCATTCTGAAGTGCACTGCGGGTAACCTTGGTAGGATCAACGATACCGGACTTGATCATATCGACAAAGGTCTCATTGTATGCGTCAAAGCCAACGCCGACAGGCTCATTCTTGACACGCTCTACAATTACGCTTCCCTCGAATCCGGCGTTCTCGGCGATCTGACGTACAGGCTCCTCGAGTGCGCGAAGAACAATCTTAACGCCGGTCTTCTCATCGCCCTCAGTCTCGTCAACGAGCTTTGCAACTGCGGGGATACAGTCGACGAGTGCAACGCCACCGCCTGCAACGATACCCTCCTCAACAGCTGCCTTGGTAGCGTTGAGAGCATCCTCGATTCGGAGCTTCTTTTCCTTCATCTCGGTCTCGGTAGCTGCACCGACCTTGATAACGGCAACACCGCCCGAAAGCTTTGCAAGACGCTCGTGAAGCTTTTCTTTATCAAACTCGCTGGTAGAGGTAGCGAGAGCCGCACGGATCTGGGCGATTCTCGCCTTGATCTCATCGGAATCACCTGAGCCGCCAACGATGATGGTATTCTCTTTATTGATCTTAACCTGTCTTGCCCTGCCGAGTTGTGCGATAGATGCCTCTTTAAGCTCAAGACCGAGCTCGGAGGAAACAACCTCACCGCCGGTAAGGATAGCTATATCCTTGAGCATTTCCTTTCTTCTGTCGCCAAATCCGGGCGCCTTAACAGCAACGCAGGTAAATGTTCCGCGGAGCTTGTTAACGATAAGAGTAGAAAGTGCCTCGCCCTCGATATCCTCGGCAATAATGACAAGCTTCATACCGTTCTGAACAACCTGCTCAAGCAGAGGAAGGATCTCCTGAACGTTTGATATCTTTTTATCGGTGATAAGAATAGATGCATCGTCGATAACAGCCTCCATCTTATCGGTATCGGTAACCATATAGGGGGTAATGTAGCCTCTGTCAAACTGCATTCCCTCAACAACCTCGCATACAGTCTCGGCAGTCTTGCTCTCCTCTACGGTAATAACGCCGTCGGCGGTAACCTTTTCCATTGCGTCGGCAATAAGCGATCCAATTACCTCGTCTGCGGCAGAAACGGTACCTACACGTGCGATATCCTCACTTCCGTTAACCTTTTTGGAGGAAGCCTTGAGGAAGTCAACAGCCGCATCTACAGCCTTTGCTATACCTTTTTTTACGATCATGGGGTTTGCACCTGCGGCAACGTTCTTCATTCCCTCGCGGATGAACGCCTGAGCAAGAAGAGTTGCGGTAGTGGTACCATCGCCTGCGGCATCGTTTGTTTTGGTCGCAACCTCTTTAACGAGGGAAGCGCCCATATTCTCAAATGCATCGTCAAGCTCGATCTCTTTTGCAATGGTAACACCGTCATTGGTAATGAGGGGTGCGCCGAACTTTTTGTCAAGAACGACGTTGCGACCTTTAGGTCCGAGCGTTATTTTTACGGTATCGGCAAGGCAATCAATGCCTCTCATCAGCGCTTCTCTTGCCTCAATACCGTTTTTGATTTCTTTTGCCATAATTGATGTCCTCCTTTAGTCCTCAACAATTGCAAGTATGTCACCCTGACGGATAACGATATATTCATCACCGCCAAGCTTGATCTCGGTACCCGAGTATTTTCCGGCGATAACCTTGTCACCAACCTTAACGGTCATAACTATCTCCTTGCCGTCAACGTTTCCGCCGGGGCCTACCTCGATAACCTGCGCTACCTGGGGCTTTTCCTTTGCGGCACCGGTAAGGATAATTCCGCCTTTTGTTGTTTCTTCGGCCTCAAGCATTTTAAGCACTACTCTGTCAGCCAAGGGTTTAAGTTTCATAACAAAACCTCCATATATATTTTCTTATTTTTTCCAAATATGTTTATACTATGTAATTGTGAACAAAAAAAGCGTATTTATAGTAATTTTTGTAAACAGTTAGCACTTGCGGATGTATAGTGCCAATCGTTTGGTAGATTTTACAGATTTTCAGCTTTTACTCGACATTCGCGTGTGCTAAAATGCATTGTTTTTAGGCCGTTTGAAATACTGATAGAAGGAGCATTTTATCATTCCGTTATACATCGGCCGCTTTTTGTCGCAACGAGAACCGAAGTATCGCTCAAAATCGCCGTCTGACGATATTATATAGTATTGCCACGACGGAACGCTTTTGTTAAAAGCTCTTCCCATTCCCGTGTATAGCTCTCTCGCCTTTTCGAGGTCGAGCATTCGCTCGCCGTAAGGCGGATTCGTCACGATAGTTCCTCTTGCATTGGCAATCGGGCTGACAAAATCGGTTACATCAGCATTATAAAACTCGATACAATCGTCAACGCCTGCTTTTTTTGCATTATCACGGGCAAGAGCGACACACTCCGGGTCAATATCCGAGCCGAATATACGGGTGATAGGAGGATGTATCTCGCCTTTTGCCCTGTTGCGCTCCTCAATCCATACGCTCCTTTTAAGCCAGCCAAACTCCTCGGCAGCAAAGCTGCGGTTGATTCCGGGTGCAGTACCCGTTGCTATAAGCGCAGCCTCGATAGCGATAGTTCCGCTTCCGCACAGCGGATCGCAGATTATCACGTTCTCACGCATTCTCGCAAGAGTAACCATTGCGGCAGCAAGCGTCTCACGCAGCGGTGCGGCGTTTGACAGCGCACGGTACCCACGCTTATGCAGGCTGTCGCCCGAGGTATCGATCATCAGACTGAACGTATCATTCAAAGCAAAAAACTCTATTTGATATTTAACTCCCGTCTCGGGCAGAAGTGATACCCGATACGAAGCTCTAAGACTCTCCACAACCGCTTTTTTTATGATCTTTTGACAGTCAGGTATCGAGAACAGCTTTGAACGTACCGAATGGCCCTTTACGGGAAACGCATCGTTTTTACCGATCAGATCAGACCAGGGAAGCCTTTTTGCTCCCTCGAACAGTTTATCAAAGGTATCGGCATAAAAGCTTCCAACCTCAACGAGCAGTCTTTCGGCATATTTGAGCCTTATATTACAAACGGCGATCGCCTCGGGCGGTGCGGTAAAATAAACTCTGCCATCTATTGTTTTCGTACGGGTAAAGCCAAATGAATCGATTTCCTCTCCCACTAATTTTTCGAGCCCGAAAAGGCAGGTTGCAACAAAATTCATAAGCACCTCTGACTAAACAAATCTCTCGGCATATCCACAAACAATTCCAAGCGAAGCCGACAGAACTATAAGCAAAATCGGATTTGTTTTTTTGAAGGCGAAGAACAGCGATATTGCAAAGACGACTGCACTGCACACAAAAGTATAATCGAACACAAAACTGCCATCCGTAAGGAATACGCCCGAGCCAAGCTCGATAACAGCAGTGGCGATCAATCCGACAACAACGGGGCGAAGTCCCGTAAGCGCTCCCTTGACGGCAAAGCTGTTTTTGTATTTTACATAGAATCTCGCAACGATAAGAATTATTACAAAAGACGGAAGCACTACTCCCAGCGTAGCACAAATTGCGCCAAGGATACCGCCTGTCTGCACACCGATAAAGGTGGCCATATTTATTGCCACAGGGCCGGGGGTTGACTCGGACACGGCAATAAAATCAAGCAGCTCGCTCTCGCTCATCCACGCATTGGCAAGCACCTCCTGCTTCATAAGCGGAAGCATTGCGTATCCGCCGCCGAAGGTAAAGGCTCCTATTTTCAGGAAGGTCAAAAACAGTTTGATAAAAATCATTTTTTACCTCCTCTCAACGAAAGGAAGGCAGCAGATAGACCTACCAGCGCACCCGCAAGAATAACCCACAGAACATTGAGCTCGGTAAACAAAACTACCCCAAATGCACACACGCACAGCACTGCCGAGAACAGGTTTTTGGGACACTGCTTTGCCATACCCCACAGAGCTTTGACTATCAGCGCAATAACGCCTGCCCGAATTCCCGTAAAGGCATAGTTAACTGCAGGAATATCCGATATGTTTCCGAGAACGTACGCCACAAGGATAATAATGCTGAACGAAGGCAGTACTGTACCGAGCGTAGCCGAAAACGCTCCCGAAAACCCTGCGGTTCGGTAACCCACGAAGGTTGCGCTGTTGATGGCTATAGGGCCGGGTGTCGACTCGGCGATAGCCACGATATCCAGCATATCGCCTTCCTCAATCCACTGCTTTTTTTCAGCCGCCTCACGCTGTATCAGCGGAAGCATTGCATATCCGCCGCCGATAGTAAGCGCACCTATTTTGAAAAAGGAGGCAAATAACGAAAGACAGGTCTTGAATTTACTCATAACGATCCTATTCTTTAAGCTTTTTGCTAAATTTAATCTACGTTTACGGTCACGGTTGCGATCTCGGACCAGCCAAGCTGCTCGCTTACCGAATAGCTAAAGGTATCAGTGCCCGTGTAGCCCTTGTTGGGGTAATATGTAAATGTTCCGTCCTCTGAAATCGATACCGTGCCGTGCTCGGGCGAAACCTCGAGTCGGAACTCGGTATAGGGCTTTGCAGCATCGGTTTTAAGCGAGCCCTTAAGCGGGCTGCCCGACCATACGTCAAACGAAAGGTCTTTTGGTGTATCGGGTGTCACTTCAAGAGTACCCTTGATAAAATCGTAAGTATAATCATATATAAGACGTGCCTTTGCACTGCTTGAGTAGCAGGCATTGTAAAAATCCTTTACTCCCTGATAATACATATGAATGCAATCATTGATATATCCGTACGTAATACCGCCCTGCAGATAGTTCATATATTTATCAAAATATCTGTCGTCACCGAGTGCAATACCCTGTATCTCGATCTCGATACACAGTCCGTACAGCTGGGCGAGCTGCGATGCAAACTTGAGCCTCGACTCGTCTACCGAGAGAGAAAACGCATAGTTAGGCTGCAGGCATGCGACGTCAAAGCCGAGATTTTCCCAAATTGTGAATCCCTGAGCCTGGAAATAAGGTATCCAGAAAAGCTGCTCGCCTTTTTCGTCAAGCAAAGCATTGACCCGCTGAGCAGTCGTCGCATCGCTTCCCGAGATTGCCTCGTGGAACCAATAGAATCCGTACAGCTCAAGATGATCGTATTCCCGTGAGTCAAACTCTGCTCTTACTCGGTCAACGTACCACTCGGCAACCTTGAGCCTGTCGTCAAGCTCGGAAAGATCCTCACTTATGCCGTCACGGTCAACGTCACCGAAATTGGTAATCGTATCACTCATATGAGGAATGGTGATATATACCTTTAGCTTGAAATCCTCGATCGAAAGCTCGTCTCCGACCCTCTTGGCAGTAGCCTCAAGTGCATCCATACCGTATCCTGTTTTGAAAATATCGTCAAACAGATAATCCCAATCGGATTTAATGCTGTCACCGTAAGGACGTCCTCCGCTGGGAAGCTCACCCGTTGTAGGCAGGAAAAGATATCCGTCGAACATAGTATCGACTATATTGCCGTTTTTATCCAGATATGCAACATAGGGCAGGAGAAAATCCTCGTTTACGGTAGTTCCCGTATGGTAGATGAGCATAAGGTCCTCTACTCCGCCAAGTATATCCTCGCTCGGTGCGGCAAAGCCCAGCTCATCAAGCGCGGCATCGGGGTAGAAAGCAAACTCCGAAAGTCCCGAGTCGGCAAGCGATACAGCACCGTTAATATTCTTGGTGCCGTAAACCGAGATCTCGCCCAAGAAAACGTGTATCTGAATCGGGAAGCAGATCATTGCATATCTTGCTCTGTATGATTTATCAAGTTCGAGCGAGCAGGTAAGTATTACAACGTCATCATCGTGTACGGGATATATCTCCCCTGCCCTGTACCAATTCTCGCCATCCTCCGAAAGAACGAGGTAGAAATACTCGGGCAGCTCGATAGACCAATCGTTATAATCCAGCACGTTTACCGAGAAAGAGCTGACAGCCGAGGTTTTTCCAAGGTCATAAATGATCTTTCGGCTCTGTCCTCTGTTAAAATGCACCCAACCATAGCTGTAACAATAGGTATTGGTGGGAACCGATCCGTCGGTCAGCAATTGCGTTGACTCGGACGTATTAAACTCAGCATAGCTATCGCTGTCAAGAAAAACGTCGGTTGCTATTTCCTGCGGCTTGCCGAGAACGAGGTTCTGAACAGTGTTGTAATCACTGCCGACGCTCCAATATTCGGGCGTGGTAATAACGGGAATATCGCACCCACCGTATACCGAAAGACTCTCGGCCGAAACGTCAGGCTTCTTTCGGTTACCGTATACGACCGCTTCCTCAAACCAGCAGTAGCCACTCTCGGCGTAGACCGTAAATGTGACGTAGCGGATAGCAATCCTTTTATCAAGCATTACACGGTAGGAGTAGTTTTCCTGATCGGATGAGACGCCGTAGGAACGGGCAATAACTGCCATATTGGATAAGCTATCACCAACCGATACCGTTACGTAGGTAGGAAGATATATATTGGCAGAAGGCATATTAAAGGCATATAACTCAAATCCGCATACATCATCGGTTACCTGCCCCAAATCAACGGTTATCTTCGAGGGCGAGGTTGTACAGTCAAACGCTACCCACGTGTTTCTTTCGTAGTGAGCTCCGACATCAACGCAGTCTGTAAGCAGGGATGCATCTGCATCCTCAACACGGGCATCGTATTTCGACGTAGTAATACTTACGTCACAGCCCTCCGAAATAACGATACGGTCGAGAGCCGAATCGAAGCTTCCGGATGCAACTCCGTTAATTGCCGATAAATACTGCGTATCGGTGAGGCTATCCTTACTATACGCTTTATCGTATGAATCCTCGGGTATGGGTGTATAATCGGCTACGTTTGCATATACGCTGATCTCGTCAATAAATACCCAGGACGTGTTACGTGTAACGGAGAACTTGATATATCTGAAATGAACCTCTGTGTCAGGCATATAGGTTGCCGTACCGGGAGTTCCCAGCGCCTGTTCCGAAAGAACGGCGGTACCGATAGAAGTCCAGTGGCTGTTATTGACCGAGCCGTAAATTCTTACGCTTGCAGGGCGTGATATGCCCGCCTCGTTTGTATCGAGGTAGGACAGCTCAAATTTGTTGAGCATATACATATCCTCCTCACCAAGGTCGAGGATGATATCAACGCTTCCCAGATAGCCGCAGTATGCTGTATTTGAGTAATATGCTTTATCGGACTCCACTCGTATGCCGTCAGTAAGCTCACTGTTATAAGTATCGCTGTAGTTTGAGGCAGGGGCAATACTGGTAGTATAGCTTTTGCCCACGCTGACGGGGGTAAAGAAATCGGGCTGAGTGATATTGAACGTACCGAGACAGTGCCTTTTAAGCATAAAATAGTCAACGGAATCGACGCTTCCGCTATCGTCAATGTCTGCGGCGGTCTTTTGCGTTGCAGACAAAGAATATGTACCGAGACAATATCTCTTGAGCATGAGATAGTCGATAGAGGCAACCTTTTGGTCGCCGTTAATGTCACCTAAATACCATCTTGCAGAGCTTACGTTTATCGGGCTTACTATAACCGCACCCGCAATCACAAAAACGAAAAGCAGTAAAGATAACAGTCTTTTTGTCATAAAAACACCTCATCAAAGCATACAATCCTAATCATTGATAATGATACCATACAGTCATTAAAAAATCAATAGTACATATATTCAATGTAGTCTTTTTTAATAAATTTAAGAATTTAGGTTGAAATTAAGGTTTTTCCGTATTATAATAATCAAGAAAGTGTGAATAAAGTAATAGGGGGATTAATATGAATTTTTGGGATACCCAAACTTGGTCATTTATTTTACTGTGCGCTGTTCTGCTTGGAAGCCTTATTGTCGCAAACAGTCTCAAGCAGCTGATCGCACCCCTCCGTAAATCTCTTATACCGTCGTCGGTGCTGGGAGGATTGATTCTTTTGGCGCTGTCTACGGCATTCAAGCTGATTACCGGCGACTATTTGTTCAATCTCGGCGCATTTACCTCCGGTAAGGAAATTACCGGCATGAATATGCTTGAGAATATTACATACCACTGTCTTGCCATCGGCTTTATTGCGATGTCGCTCAAGCAGGGTAAAAAGAAGTTTGGCAAAAAGAGAGCCGGCGAGATTTTTGATACCGGAGTTACCACTGTTTCGACCTATCTGCTGCAAGCGTTTTTGGGTATTGCAGTCACCATCGGACTCGCCGCATTCGTTCCCGGACTCATCAAAGCATCGGGCATCATACTCGCTCTCGGCTACGGACAGGGCACGGGTCAGGCGCTCAACTACGGAACCATCTACGATGAATACGGATTGGTTGGCGGCGATAGCTTTGGTCTTGCGATTGCCGCACTCGGCTTCCTTTCGGCAAGTATTTTTGGCGTTGTTTATCTCAACTCGCTCGAAAGGAAGGGGCTTATCAAGGCAACCGATGAAGCAGAGGCACGCCTCACTCCCGATGAGGTCGAGGGCGAAAACGAGATTCCCATGTCCGCCAGCGTAGACAAATTTACCGTTCAGGTCGGTTTTATCATCTGCTCCTACGCTATTGCATACCTCGTGATGTACTTCCTCGGAAACGTTATCGGCGAGGGCATGAAGGCGACTATATACGGCTTTAACTTCCTTTTGGGTACTCTCGTTGCAGTGCTCCTCAAATGGATTTACAACAAATTACGTGCCAGAAACGTCATCAAGCGTGAGTACATAAACAACTTTATGCTCTCAAGAATCAGCGGATTTGCGTTCGACGTGATGATAGTTGCAGGTATTGCCGCCATACAGATCGATCTTATCGCTGATTACTGGTACACCCTGCTTATCCTCGGTCTTCTCGGCGCCGGCATTACCTACATGTATCTCCGCTTCGTTTGCAAAAAGCTGTTCCCCGAGTACGAGCACGAGCAGTTCCTTGCAATGTTCGGTATGCTTACGGGTACCGCAAGCACGGGAATGATCCTTCTCCGTGAGGCAGACAAGAATTTTTCCTCCCCCGCCTCCGAGAACCTGGTTTACCAGAACTTCCCTGCTATCGTGTTCGGCTTCCCGATAATGCTTATAGTTTCGTATGCTCCCACGAGCGACCTTGCCACCTATATCACACTTGCTGTGTGTATTTCGGCATTTATCGTTATGAATATCGTCCTGTTCCGCAGGCAGATATTCAAAAAGAAGTAAGCACAAAAAACTCCCTCCGGCGGCCATAAACCGCAGGAGGGAATTTTGTTTTATTAAATGCTTTAGCCGAGATCGGGAGTATCACAGAACGTAATTACGGGATCGCCGCGCTCGATCTCCTCGAACACAATAATCTCGTTATCGCCTTCTCTGAGCAGAGGAGCAGGGACGTACAAGGTTTTTTGAGGACCTGCAGTATTCCAATATCTGCCGATATTAAAGCCGTTAACGGTTACAAAGCCCTTGGTAAATCCGTCGAGTCGCAGGAATGTATCACAGGGCTCGCCATCCACATGCAGATTTCCTCTGAGGAACTGAGGAATGCCCTGCATATCGGTCACCTCGCCGAATACGAGTCCGCTGAGATCATCCATGGTAAGTGGATGCATCTCCCAGTCGAACATATATTGCTGTCCGAGCCTGAGACCTCCAACGAGGCCTTTTTTGTTATCCTGAATGGTGGGGCCGTAGTTGACACGTCCCATATTCTCAACGAGAACGTCAATACGCACCTTATCCTCGCCGCAGCAGGAAACGGTAATCGTATCGTTCCTGCGGTCACGCTCCTTGATGCCTGCAAATTTTCCGTTAACAAAAAAAATCGCAAAATCACGCACAGGATCGAGAACAAGCTCGGTTTCATCAAGGGGATAGCTGAACTCAGTGGAATACATCACGAATCCAAAATCAACTCCAAGCTCCTCAAAGGTCTTGGGGTAGGCGCATTTTTCGGGCTTCGATATCATCTTAAGGCTGTCCGTTACCAAAACGCTCTCGGTCAGTCTTACGTTGCCGTATGCCTTTTTGGGAAGGTTGCCGACAGTGATCTCAGGAAGGTCGCCAAAATGCTTTTCGAGCACCGCACGGCACTCAAAATACCTTTTGGTAAGGTCTCCCGACTCGGTAAGGATAGCATCGTAATCATAGCTGGTAGTCTGGGGGCAGAACTTTCCGTCAATCATATTCACGCCGTTCCAAAAGCCAAAATTCGTTCCCCCGAGGAACATATAGTAGTTTACGTTGCCGCCGTATGAGATAATGGCATCAAGCTCCTGTGCAACGTCATCGGGCGTACGGCGATGGTGAGGATAGTACCAGGTGTCAAACCAGCCCTCCCAATACTCCATAACCATTGGAGGAGTGTTTGGAATGCGGTTCTTCATAAAGTCGAAATAATGAATGGGATTACTGCCGAGATTGATCGTGGCAAGCATCTCGGGCACTGTCCCTCCGCCGAGAAATAGGTTTCCGGGGCCGTCAGAGGTAAACAGAGGCACGTCAACACCGCAGGCTTTGTAGTGCTCGGCAAGTGCACGGAGATATTTTTTATCGTTTCCGTAGGAGCCGTACTCGTTCTCAACCTGCATCATAAGGATATTTCCGCCGTTTGTGATAAGACGGGGAACAAGAATCTCAAACAGTTTGGAAAGATAGCGCTTTTCCTTTTCGAGAAAACGCTCGTCGTAGCAACGGATACGCATATTCTCATAGGCAAGAAGCCAGGAGGGCATTCCGCCGAGATCCCATTCTGCACAAATATAGGGACCGGGACGAACTATTGCATACAGCCCCTCCTCCTTTGCGATATCCAAAAATCTGCCGAGATCCAACATACCCGAAAAATCAAACTGATTTTCCTTGCGCTCGTGCAGATTCCAGCAGGTATAGGTTTCAACCGTGTTAAAGCCGAGCTGACGCAGCTTTTTGAGCCTGTCACGCCAGTACTCGGGGACTGTACGGAAATAGTGGATAGAGCCTGAAAGGAGTGTTACCGGCTCACCGTTGATATAAAACCGTTCGCTGTCATAATGGAATGTACCCATATTAAGCTCCTTTTGAATCTATTTGTTGAATTTTTCGTCGTGAAGAACCTTCAGCCGTTCAAGCACCGAATAAGGAATTTCGGTATAGCCCTGCCCTATTCCTATTTCGATATGCGGTTTGTTCTGAGCGTGGAAATCGGTACCGCCGCAAACAGCAAGCCCCATTTCCTCCGCAAGCGAGTTAAAATACGCCTGCATTTCGGGTGTAAAATCGTTATAGTACGCCTCAATACCGTCAAGCCCGTGTTCCTTAAGCCGTGACAGCAGTAAAATGAGCTCCTGCTCGGGAAGACCGATAAGGTGAGGATGAGCAACAAAGCTGAGACCGCCTATGGCGTTAATGGTCTCAACTGCCTCCCGTGCGGTAAGCGCCTGAGTGCTGTCAAAGGCAGGCTTACCCATTCCGAGATAACGCTCAAAGCCCTCCTTGACCGAGGAGATATAGCCCTTTTCCACCATTATCCTGGCAAAATGCACTCTGCCGACCCTGCCCGACGGAGCAAGCGCATAAACCTCGTCAAGCGTTATGTCAAAGCCGAGCTTGCGGAGATTATTGCATATATTGGCAGTCCTGAGTGCTCTTGTTTCAACAACCTTGTCAAGAGTTTCAAGCAGCTTCGGGTGCTTATGGTCAATGAACAGACCGAGAATATGCGTTTCGGTATCAGACTGCACCGAAAACTCGATACCGCCAACAAGCTCCACTCCGAGTCTTTTTGCCTCGGCATAAGCCTCGTCAAGCCCACTTGCGGTATCGTGATCGGTAAGTGCAATTGCAGCTATTGAATGCGATTTTGCGTGGCGTACGAGCTCGGTCGGTGTCATTGTGCCGTCCGAGGCGGTTGAATGTGTATGAAGATCGATCCTACGCATAATTATTCTCCGTCCGCACGCCTTACGTAAATCCCCTTAAGGCGCATAAAATGATTTGAAAGACGGATTTCGTTCCCCGATCCGTCAACCGGATCAAAAAAGTGTGAATAGCCTACCGTTTCCTTATAAACGGCAACCAGCTCGGTACCGTCGGTCCAACGGATAACGACCTTATCCCCCGAATCAAGAACTTCCTCGCCTACAAGATATGCCATTTCACTCACCCAGCCCGTAGATCTCGGTAAATTTTTCCTCAAGATAGTCGACGAATACGTTGGGATCAAATTCTCCGCAAACCATCTCAAAAAGAACCGTCGGGTCGTACATTCCGCCGTGCCTCCATATTTTTTCGCACAGCCAATCATTGATTGCGGTCAGCTTGCCGCCTGCAATTGCAGCCGAAACATCAATATCCTTTTTCATTTCGGCAAGCATCTGTGCACCGTAAGCCGAGCCGAGCGCATAGGACGGGAAATAGCCTATATTTGCATTTGACCAATGGCTGTCCTGAAGTACGCCGCGCTTATCATCGGGTACGTCAACACCGAGATACTCCTTGTAAAGCCTGTTCCACTCGGAGGGAAGGTCTTTTGCGGTAATCTCGCCACGGAACATCTTTTTCTCAAGCTCGTAGCGCACCATAACGTGCAGGCAGTAGGTAAGCTCGTCTGCCTCAATACGAATGAGCGAGGGCTCGCTGCGGTTGATCATTCTGTACATATCATCAACCTCTATACCGTCCATCTGATCGGGGAATTCCTTTTTGAGATAAGGAAGGATCAGGGCGCAGAACTCCCTGCTTCTGCCGATAATATTCTCATAAAAGCGTGACTGGCTCTCGTGAATGCCCATCGAAACACCGCCGCCGAGGCAGGTGCCCATATACTCATCGCCCGTGCCCAGCTCGTACAGTGCGTGGCCTCCCTCGTGGATAACGCTGTACATCGAGGAAGCAAAGTTATCCTCATAGTAGTGAGTCGTTATACGCACGTCTTTTTTAGTAAAGTTGGTGGTAAAGGGATGCTCTGTCTCGGCAATCGTAAAATTATCCCAATTGATATCCATTACGTCGATCAGAAACTCCGAGAATTTCTTTTGCTTTTCGATAGGAAATACCTGTCTGAGCTTGGAATCGTCAATCTGCTTGGCTGCCTTTACCTTTGCGATAAGGGGAACAAGTCTTGCACGGAGCGAGTCAAAAAAGATATCGCATTTTTCCTGCGTAAGTCCCTTTTCGTATTTATCAAGCTGTACGTCGTAGGGATCCTTATCGGGATCGGTATACCCCGCAAACCTTTTGAGAGTATCAAAGGTTTTTTGGAGATAAGGCTCAAAGGATGCATAGTCGTTTTCCTCCTTTGCCTTATGCCACACGGCATCCGACTCGGCAAGATGCATCTCAAACTCGACCATCTCGTCAACGGGAATCTTTTTGGTCTCGTTATACGAGCGGTAAAGCTCCTCTACTCGCCTTTTATCAATCGCCGAGAGAGTATCACGCACGGGATAAAGCGTTTCAAGTGCTTCCTGCTGACTCTCGCTTGTAATAAGCTCGTACACGATACGGGATAACTCGCCGTTTGTGTTTGCTCTTACCTCAACGCTTCCCTTGGGAGCAAAGGTAGCGGCATCGTAATAAATAAGCCCCATTGCGTGGTAAAGAGCGTTTGCGGTTTTTTCGGTAGCGTTAATAACCGAGAGAGCTTGGGATACTGTCATAAAATAATTTCCTCCGTTGTTAGATAATAACCTTGCTCCATTTACCGTTTTTGAAGCGTGTAAACGAAAGCGCAAGACGCATATACTGGTCTATCAAAAGCGACAGCCATGCACCGTAAAGTCCGAGTCCCAAAGGATAACTGAGTACGTACGTTGCGATAGGACGTACGATTGCGATGGAAATTGCCGAGGTTACGGCAACGTATTTGGTATCGCCCGCACCCCTCAATACACCGTTGTATATAACCTGCGATATCTGTGCCGGGGAAACAACGGCGACGATCAGCATTATATTTGCTCCGTTTAGGATAACGTACTCGTAGTTAAGGTCGGCAGGGTCGGCAAACATTGAAACCAGCTTTCCGCCACCGAATACGAACAGCAAAACGAGCAACAGAGAAACGCACAGTCCTATCCTCTGCCCCGCCTTTCCGAAAATCGTAGCGATATCCGGCCGCTTTTTGCCCAGATTCTGTCCGGTGAGCGCACTCGTTGCGGTGCTCAATCCGTCACCGCAGGCAAACGACAGGTTGATGATATTCATACATATCGTATGGGTTGCAAACTCGGCGGTACCCAGGTCGGCAACCATTTTTGCATACAGGAAGAATCCTATACGCATAAATACCTGCTCAATACCCGCACCGAAGGCGATTCTTCCGATTGTGGCGATAAGCGATGCCTTCCAGCGGAACACCGCACTGAGCTTGAGGCGGAGATAGCCGTCCCTTACGAACAGCGAATACAAACTCATCGCAAAGGATGCAATATTACCTATAACCGTAGCGATAGCGGCGCCCCGTACACCAAGCTCCGGGAAAAACCAGATACCGTTGATAAGCAGGTAGTTGAACAGAATGTTTACGCAGTTGGCGACTATGTTGGTCCGCATGGAAATTTTTGTATTGCCCGAGCCCCTCTGCGCCGCATTGATGACCATACCGAAGGATGTAAAAATCATACCGAGCATAGTAATGCGGAAATACTGCATCGACTCAACTATCGTATCGTCCTTTGCGCCCGCAAAAAGCAAAAGCGGCTCCGCAATGGCAATTGCAGTTCCGCAAAGCACCAGAGCAAGTACGATATTAAGTCCGAGAGCCTGACCGAGACTCGTGTTTGCGCCGTCACGGTCACCCTGCCCCTTTCTCCTTGAGACGATTGCGGTAACCGAGATATTCATTGCAAAAAATACTGCGTAGAATATCATTCTCGGCTGGGTGGTGAGTCCCACCGCCGCAACGGAGTTAATACCGAGCGTGGACACCATATATGAGTCCACAAAGTTGACAAGGCACAGCAAAACCGACTCGATCACAGCGGGCCAAGCCATCTTAAAAAACGTGCCGTAAAGCGACTTCGTTGTAGGAAGCTCACCGACGGTGACTACTCTTTTGGATAGGGTATCAGTAGAAAAAAATCCGTGTATGCTCATAATATGTTAATTTTAATATTGAAAATCTCAGGCGTGATAAAGCTTTTTGGTTTGATAAAGAGGCTCGCAGGTAAGGTTTATGCCAAGCTTTTTAAGCAGCTTTTCATCGACCTGCGAAAGAAGCACCGAGGAATGCATCTCGCATCCGCCAAGGCTTTTGAGCTGATCGAGAGCAAGCCTTGCGTTTGTATCGGTAACAGCGCAGACCGACAGCGCAATAAGCACCTCGTCGGTATGCAGACGGGGATTGTGGTTGTGCAGATGCTGTGTTTTGAGGTTTTGAATAGGCTCGATAACGCTCGGGGACATAAGAAGCACATCATCATCAATACCTGCAAGAGCCTTTAGAGCGTTGATCAGCATCGCACTCGACGCACCGAGGAGCGAGCTTGTTTTGCCCGTAATGATCCTTCCGTCGGGAAGCTCGATTGCCGCCGCAGGTGCTCCCGTCTCATCGGCCTTTGCTTTTGCCGCAGCAATTACGGGGCGGTCGGACACCGAAACACCTATCCTGTTCATCAGTATTTCTATTTTTGAAACGGTTTCCTCGCTTCCCAGTCCCTTACGAAGCTGACAAAGCGCATCGTAATAACGTCTTACGATCTCACCCTTTGCGGCAACACGACACGCCTCATCATCAACGATTGCGTTACCTGCCATATTAACACCCATATCTGTAGGCGATTTGTAGGGAGAATAGCCGTAAATGCGTTCGAACATTGCGTTGAGCACGGGGAATATCTCAACGTCACGGTTATAGTTGACGGTCTGTACTCCGTAATGTTCAAGATGGAAGGGGTCGATCACGTTGATATCGTCAAGGTCGGCGGTGGCCGCCTCATAAGCAATATTTACAGGATGATTAAGAGGAATGTTCCATATCGGGAACGTCTCGAATTTTGCATACCCTGCCTTAACTCCCAGCTCGTGATCGTGGTAAAGCTGTGAAAGGCAGGTTGCCATTTTTCCGCTTCCGGGGCCGGGTGCCGTAACAACGATAAGACTGCGAGAGGTATGGATATACTCGTTTTTACCGAGCCCCTGCTCGCTGACGATATGCTTTACGTTTGAGGGGTAGCCCTCGATGGGATAGTGCTTGTATGTAGTAACGCCAAGCAGCTCAAGCCGATTGAGAAACGCCTGTGCGGCAGGCTGGGAGTTGTAATGCGTAAGCACCACGCTGCCCACAAAAAGTCCGCATGCGCGAAATGCATCGATCAAACGAAGTACGTCCTGGTCGTAGGTGATACCAAGGTCTCCGCGCACCTTGTTCTTTTCGATATCGTTTGCACTTATGACGATAACGATCTCGGCCTCATCCTTGAGTGCGGTCAGCATATCAATTTTGATGCTGGGCATAAATCCCGGCAGTACGCGTGCGGCGTGGTAATCGTCAAACAGCTTTCCGCCGAACTCGAGATACAGCTTTCCGCCGAACTGCTCGATTCTTTCCCTTATATGACGGGACTGCAGCTCGACGTATTTTTCGCAATCAAAACCGACTCGTATCATAAATACCCCCCATTTTCGAAAAACGTATTACAAAACTATATTTTTCAGCTCGCAAAGCTCCGATATAATATTCCTTTCGGTCGAGAACAACCTGCATCTCGCCTCATGGCCGTATTCCACAAGCACGCAATCTGCACCAACGTAATCGGCAACCTCGCTATCGTGCACCAGATCGCCGACAAAAAGCGTCTCGCGCGGCTGAATCCCCGAATCAATAATATACTGCCTTGTCCGCTCGGCCTTGCTTGCCGCTTTACGGTCGGAAGCGGCTATAACGCACTCAAAATAACCGTCGATTCCGTACTTTTTGAGTGCACGCTCGATAGAGCTTGTCTCGGACGAGGAAAATATATACTGCTTGATGCCCTTTTGGTAAAAAAGCGCCAAAAGCTCTTTTGCATCCCTTGCCAACGGATCGGCAGGCATAAGCGACTGATACAGAGAATGATATTCCTCCGCAAGAGGGTCCATACACTCGACTGACATATCAAAGGTCTGCTCATAAAAACCGATTATCGGTACGCAAATCCGATCCCTGAAAACGTCGACGGTCAGTACCTCCCTGCCTCGCTTTTCGAGCATAACGTTTATGGCTCCCATCGAGGGGGCAAGGTCATCGAGCAAGGTGCCGTTCCAATCCCAGAAAATATGTTTATATCTCATAAAAATCACCGTTTTTCAACAATAATACATTTTAACACATACGATTTTGCTTTTCAACAGTTTTGGGCAGTGTTTTTGGAGTTTTACGTTATTTTTTCAAAAACAGATGCCGTATCCAATGCTCACGGCACGGTATACGGCATCTTGAATGTCACCTGTGTAACAAACGGGGATAGATTATTTTTTAAGTGCTCGCTCGAGCCAGATGGTTCCTATATCAAACGCACTGTAAAAGCTCTTTTTCTCGCACTGCTTGATAACCTTCTCGTTAAAGGACACGTCCTCATCGGTGCTCTGAATCTGAACGAGAACCTTTGTGGCAACATCGAGGTTACCTACCTTCTTGCTCTCAAGTATATTCATAAACAAGATATACTTTTCATCGGGGAAGCCGTAAAAGAGGAACTGACCCTGTCTGACGAGAGGCTTTCCTTTGTACATCAGGGTTTTTATCTCACCCATCGGGAATCATCCTTTCTTGTTGCTCGTATCAATAAAGTCCTCAACCAATGCTGAAAGCAGATCATCACGGTCGATCTTGGATATAATCGCACGGGCATTATTATAGTTGGTAATATAAGTAGGATCCTGCGAAACGATATATCCTACGATCTGGTTAATAGGATTATAACCCTTTTCCACAAGGGAATCGTAAACATCCTGAAGCTGTCTACGGATCAACTCGTGCTTGGGATTACCGGTAAACGTCCTTGTTTTTTGCTTATCGTCGTGCATTTTCAACCCTCCCGGTCATGACTATTCCTTAACTGGATATATTATATACCAATTAAAACCAATTTGCAACTGTTTTTTTAACTTCTGAGAACAATTCCCTGCTCAGAAGCTAATTTTTTGAGTATTTTTGCCACTGCGTTATCGGCTTCCTCATCGGTAAGAGTTCTGTCGGGTACACGGAATACAAGCCTTACCGCAACGCTCTTTTTGTCCTCATCCACACCCTTTCCGGTATAGACGTCGAATACAAAGCAGTCCGTAAGCGATTTTCCGGAGTATTTGGAAATGCACTCCAGCAGCTCGGCAGCCTCAAAATCTCTGTCGCAGAGAAGCGCAATATCACGCTCGGTTGCGGGATAAACGGGCAGAGGAATACATTTTTTGTCAACAATCAGGGCATCAAACAGCTTCTCGGTTTCGAGAAGTGCGGCGCAAACGCCCTTGGGCAGATCATAGTTTTCGCATACGGTGGGATGTACCTCTCCGATTCGGCCGATCGCTACACCGTCAACGACGATATCGGCACAGCGTCCGGGGTGGAAGGAGGGATCATCCGAAACGGCAACGTACTTACGGTCACGGATCCTCATTCTCTCGCAAATTGCCTCGGCATCGGCACGAAGCTCGTAAAAGCCTCCGCAGTCGGGAGTGAATGCGAGAACAAGAGTTTTCTTTTCCTCAGACATACCGTCTTTTTTGAAATAGAGGGTCATTATCTCGGTCATACGGCAGGCTCCGGCTCTGCGGCTGACGTTGCGCGCAAGCACCTCAAGCATCGAGGGAAGTGCGTGAGTACGCATTACCGAGGTATCCTCACCAAGCGGATTGATAAGCCTTATGCTGTCACGCAGAGGGCTGTCCTCGGGAACGCAGATCTTATCGAGCGCATACGGAGAAACGAATGAATAGGTAAGAGTTTCAAAGTATCCGAGACCGGCCGCCGCTTCACGAAGCTCCTTGCGGAAGGAGTCGATGGCGCTTCTTCCGCCGAGTGCAGCGTTGCCGTTAAACATTGTAGCCTCGATTTTATCAAATCCGTAAAGACGGACTACCTCCTCGCTGATATCGGCAGTGTTTATTATATCGGCACGGTAGGGAGGAACGATAAGAGTGTCACCATCGGCAACAAGCTCTACCGAAGCCAGGAGCGCATCCATATCGGCATCGCTGATATCGGTGCCGAGAAGACGGTTGACTGCTTTTCGGTCATATGCAACCCTGCGGGAAGAAACATCGGCGTGATTAACGTCGATAAGTCCCTCGACAACCTCGCCGCAGCCAAGCAGAGCAACAAGGTGCGCCGCGCGGTTTACCGCCGACTCGGTAAGGCAGGCAGGAAGACCTTTTTCGAATTTTGCAGAGCTATCGGTACGGAGTCCCACCGCCTTTGAGGTCTTACGCACGCTCTCTCGGTTGAAGTTTGCGCTCTCGAACACGACCGTCGTAGTGCTGTCAAGAATCTCGCTGTTCTCGCCGCCCATAACGCCTGCAAGCGCAATAGCCTTGTCGCCGTCGGCAATAACAAGCATATCGGAAGTGAGCTTGCGGGTAATTCCGTCAAGCGTAACGATTTCCTCTCCCTCGTTGGCATTACGCACGATAATACTGCGGCTCTTAATATACTCATAGTCGAATGCGTGCATAGGCTGACCGTACTCGATC
>JAZNCU010000014.1:0-12891 GCA_045587745.1 Eubacteriales bacterium
GTGAAAATCATTCCATAGCAATCTGACTTCGCAAATTCCTCAAAAACCACCTGACGAAGTCTATTAATTACTTTTCCATTATATTGGCCAAAGATTTCTATTACGGGTTCTATTGTCATGTGATTGTGAAATAATCTCAACCCCGTGAGTTTCATAAGCTCCTGTCCAACAGTCATTTTACCAACAGCGGCATTGCCTATCATAAATAACAGTTTCATTCTTATCACCGTCATGATTGATTATTCATTTTTCTTTTCGCCGTATTTATTGATGTCACCAACAACTTCTTCACTTCAATGCACTTATCCAAAATATCGCTATTATCATAATACCCACTTTCAATAAGCAATTCTAACCAATATTCACTTTCGGAGCATTCTTTAAGTGCGATTTGGAGTTTGGCGATAAAATCAGCAGTCCCATGACCATAAAAAGCTTCCCGAATGTTCGCGCCCACACTTGTTCCGCTACGGATAAGTTGATTGGTTAACACGCTTTCCTTTTTAGTTTGTTTAACATAGTTACAAACTTTAATTATTTGCAACGCAAATTCTTTGGATTTTGTAATCAACGGACTATCAGCAATAACATTACCGCATTTCTTGTTACAAGCATACCACAAAAGCGGCGGAGCCGTAATACTTATTACCTCTTACTTCTTACTTATTACTTCCCAAAGCCCCAAGAATATTTTGAGGTAAGAGTGAAGAGGTAATAGGTAAGAAGTAAGCCCCAAGAACTTACAGTCCTTGGGGCTTTGGGGTGGATAACCGGACTCGAACCGGCGACCCTCAGGGCCACAACCTGATACTCTAACCAACTGAGCTATATCCACCATAATGGCGTGCCTTGAGGGACTCGAACCCCCGACCTACTGCTTAGAAGGCAGTTGCTCTATCCTGCTGAGCTAAAGGCACAGACAAAAAATGAACCCTGATGAAAACCACCAAGTTCATTTTTCGGGAAATAACCTGAGTGTATTGGAGCGGGTGACGGGAATCGAACCCGCACGGCCAGCTTGGAAGGCTGGAATTCTACCATTGAACTACACCCGCGTGTACCCTCGGCGGCAGATATGATCTACCACCGAAAGGATATTACTCAGGCAATTCCGTTGAGAAGCTTGGTATACTGACTCTTTTTCCTTGCGGCATTGTTCTTGTGGAGAATGCCCTTGGCTACTGCTCTGTCAACCATTGCAACTGCTTCAACATAGGTCTGCTCTGCAAGAGCCTTGTCGCCCTGTGCAAGTGCTGCCTTATATTTTTTAACAGAAGTTTTCATCGCAGACTTGAACATCTTGTTCTGAAGAGTCTTAACCTCGGTAACCTTAACACGCTTTTTGGCCGATTTAATGTTAGGCATGCTTACAACCTCCTCGTTAGATTTCGTACCAATGTAATATAACACAATTTTTCGGGTTTTGCAATAGGTTACGCAAAAAAATTATAATTTTTTTATATTGTGAAAAAATAATACCAATATTGCCAGTGAGGTTGGACAAAATGATTGAAAAACGCACCGATTTGGCTCTCGAGCAGCACGAAATCCACGCAAAGGACGGTGTCCTTGACGGAGTTTTGCTTGAGAGCGAGAGCATAAACGGCTTTGAAATAACACGCGTTACGGTGATTGACTCCGAGGGCGAGCGCATTACGGGCAAACCAAAGGGAAGCTATGTGACGGTTGATATCGGCAGAGTTTGGGAATACGGCGGAAGCCGTTTTGAGGAATGTGCAAGAACGCTTGCCGACGAGATAAAAAAACTCATCCCCGACAGCACTAAAAGCGCACTGATTGCGGGGCTCGGAAACAGAAATATCACCTCGGATTCGATAGGGCCGAGAGCGGCTTCGGGAATCATTGTAACACATCACCTCGAAAAATTCAACCCCGAGCTTTGCAATAAAGCGGGCTTTGGCGACGTGTCCTCCATTACCCCTGGTGTACTCGGTCAAACAGGGATTGAGAGCGCAGATATAATAAAAAGCGTTACCGATTGCTTAAAGCCCGATCTGGTTATTGCCGTCGATGCGCTCGCATCACGCAGACTTTCAAGGCTTGCTACCACTCTGCAGCTGTCCGACACGGGCATAAGTCCCGGCTCGGGAGTTCAAAACCACCGCCACAGCATCAACGAGCAAACGCTAGGCGTGCCTACCCTTTCGATCGGAATTCCCACCGTTGTGGATGCGCTCACGCTCGCTCTCGACCTGCTGGAGGACTACAGCCCCGACGTTCTGCCCGACGAGCTGACACGTGAGGCGAGCAGTTATTTTGTGACGCCGAAGGACAGCGACGTTATCATCAAGGAAGCATCGAGGCTCATATCGCTTGCGATCAACATCGCTTTACACAACGTCGAAATTAAAGACATTCCCGAATATCTCGGTCCCGGGTAATATTTTAGCATCCTGATGAATATATATTTCATAAGGATGTGATAAAATGAGGATAAGACTTACAAAAAAAGCAAAAATACTGCTCACAAAAACCGTTTGCTTTATCGTAGCGGCAGCCGCACTGATTTTTGCATTTGGGATGATACCTACCCTTGCAAGGATACTTCCGAGGGTGTTAATTGCATCGGCGGACATTGCTTACGAGGGCGACACTGCTCCTGTATTTGCTTTAACCGAGGAGTCGGCTGAGGAACCGGAGGAATCGGATACGGAGAACAGCGAGCCCGACGATGAATCGGAATCCGAGCCGCCCGAGCCGTTGCCCGTGCCCGGCGAGGATGACCTGCCCGTTTTCTCGCAGAACCTCTGTTGGTACGGCGCAGACGAGACTCCGGGGCTGTACGTTATTAACGAATCGAGGTACAGCGTAGAGTTGAAAGATTATGTCAACCGTTCGTTCCCCGTTACCGCCACGATCACCGACGAGCCGATCGTGCTGATAATGCACACTCACGGCTCCGAAAGCTACCTCGAAAGCGGATACGGGTTTTACTCTCCCGACGAGACGTTTCGATCCACCGACGAGGACAAAACGGTGGTACATATAGGCGAGCTGCTTTGCGAACAGCTTAACTCGCTGGGCATACCGACGCTGCACGACGACACGATGTATGATATCGAGGATTTTAACAGCTCCTACACCTATTCCTTCAAAGGGATAAAGCAATGGCTTTCTGACTATCCAAGCATAAAATTCGTGATCGATCTGCACCGTGACTCGATATTCGATTCAGACGGAAACAACGTAAAGCCGATAACCGAAATCGACGGCGAGAGCGTTGCCCAGATCATGGTGGTAACAGGCACCGATCAAGGCACCGTAAGCCACCCGAATTGGAAGAACAATCTCACTTTTTCGGCATATCTGCAGCAAAAGCTGTGTGAGCTCTACCCCACTCTGGCACGACCCGTTAACGTACGCACGTCGGCATTCAACCAACAGCTGACAAGCGGAAGCATACTGCTTGAGGTTGGCTCCTGCGGCAACACGATCGACGAAGCCGAAAGAGCCGTAATTCTTTTTGCAAGAGCCTACGCCGATGTATTAAAAGAGAATCTGAGCTGATAACAAAAAGCCGATACGGGCTAATGTCCGAATCGGCTTTTTACTTTGTTATCCCGCAGGGAGGACGTTGGGGTCATTCTCCTCGGGCGCTGTGTCAAGCACTTTGTAATGCTCTATACAAATACGGTTGGCAGGAGCTGTTTTTACCGAGTATCCAAAGCTGATATTCTCGGGAAGCATATTGTAAAAGAACGGAACGTCGGTGCTCGTGGGATAGACATATCCCTCGGGAACCTCAGCATACAAATACTGGGCGTCGGTTACCTTTACCGCGCCGATGAGCGAACGATCATCAAGCGATATTTTACGCAGTCCGACCTGAATCAGATTGCCTGCAGGGCAATTGCATCCGTCAAGGCACAAGGCTCCCGTAACCTGATCCCACATACAGGTAATGTGAACGTCGCAATATTCGGTAGGCACGTTACTGCGTGTAAAGGTTCCCTTTGAAATACAGCTCGTGCCTTCAAGTATGGTACACAGGTCGTTACGGCAGGCGCTGGTAGCAAGCTTACCCGAAACGGTGCAGTATTCAACGTCCTGAACTATCGACGAGGGAACGTCAAAGGTCTTTTGATAGGAAATACCGTTTTCGTCGTAGTAGCTGTATATCTTCTCAAACACTGTATCCCACAGCATTGCGGCACAGTTGCCGGAGGCTGTAATAACCTTGTTGTTATCGTAGCCGTACCAGCAGCAGGCAACGAGATCGGGAGTATAGCCACAGAAATACACGTCACGCTTATCGTTGGTCGTACCCGTTTTGCCGGCTACCTCAAGCCCGATATCCTCGTGGAAATTGATATAGTTGCGTGCCGTACCGGACGAAGCCGATACTACGTTGCAAAGCAGGTCGGTAAGGACGTACATTGAGTCCTCACGGTACTGAACGGCATGCTCCTCACGGTTATCGAGCACTACACGTCCCATACTGTCGCGAACCACGCTGTAGGTGCGCGAGGTAGAGGTAACTCCGT
Organism: Eubacteriales bacterium; assembly: GCA_045587745.1. Classification (GTDB taxonomy): domain Bacteria; phylum Bacillota; class Clostridia; order Oscillospirales; family CAG-382; genus Coliplasma. Next base: position 4,506 of record JAZNCU010000014.1, read on the forward strand.
CGTTGGCAAGCGTTGCATACGCTTGAGTATGCTCACGAACCGTAACACCGTAGGTGAACGAGCCGAGCGCCAAGGGCGAGAGGTTAAGGTCCGAAAGAACTACGCCGCTCTCGGTTTTGACCGATTCCACAAGAGTGGTGTAGCCGGATTTGATAAGATTGTCGTAAACCTTTTGAATACCTAACATCTCACAGGTGCGAACCGCAACTGTGTTGAGCGATGCTCTTATTGCATAGTCGAGCGAAACAACGCCCGCAAACCTGCTGTTTGAGTTGGTGGGCCAATATACCTCCGACTCCTCGTAATAGATGACAGGAACGTCGTCCACGGCAGAGCCGAAATTATAAAGTCCCTCCTCTATTGCGAGAGCGTAAAGTGAAATGGGCTTGATCGAGGAGCCGCACTGACGCTTACTCTGCGTTGCACGGTTAAGTCCTCGGCTCGTGGTCTTTTCGCCCAGTCCGCCGACTATCGCAAGCAGGTCTCCCGAGCTTGGATCCATAATACATATAGCAGACTGAGCCTGTATTCCCTTTACCTCCGGCCAATAGCTGCTGTCCTCAAATACCTCCTCGGTGATCGATTGAATAGTAGGATCCATACAGGTTACTATCTGCAATCCTCCGGAATACAAAAGCCTTGAGGCAGTGTTCTCGTCATAGCCGTATTCGGCACAGAGATCGGCAATTACGTCATCTATTACCGCATCAATATAGTAAGAGTGAATCGTGCCGTAGTTGGCGGAATCGTCATCGGATTCCTTTAAGGTAAGCGGCGTATCGTACGCTCGGTTGAACTCTTCCTCGCTGATAAATCCCTGCTCAAGCATAAGCTTGAGTACGAGATTACGGCGTGTAAGGTTGTTTTTGGGGTTACTGAGCGGATCGTAATGGGTAGGCCATTTGCCGATTGAAGCGATTGATGCACATTCGGCAAGCGTCAGCTCCGAGAGTTCCTTTCCGAAATAGGTATCGGCAGCTACACGCACACCGTAGGAGTTATGGGACAGGTATATCGTGTTAAGATACATCTCGAGGATCTCGTTTTTTGTGTATTTTTGTTCAACATTAAAGGCTCGGAAGATCTCCTGTACCTTACGCTGGATCGTAACGTCATTTTCCTGAGAGACGTTTTTGATCAGCTGCTGTGTTATGGTCGAGCCTCCTCCGTAGCTGGAGCTGGTGGGAATGAAAAAGTTGTACAGAGCCGAAGCGGTACGTGTAAAGTCAACTCCGTTATGCTCACGGAATCGCATATCCTCAACGGCAATATAGGCGTTTACAAGCGTTTGAGGGATGTCCTGATACTCTGCCCAAAGGCGGTTTTCGCTACTTTTGAGCGTATCCTCAACAAGCTGAACCTCGTTTCCATCGGCATCAACGTAATACATCGTTGTTGACAGTGAGGAATCCATTTTGAGGTCGTCAAGTCCCGTATACTCGGGATCAACGTAATTCTTGATATACATTACAAAAGCAAGAGCCACCACAACGCCGGTAATAAGTCCAACAATAAGCACTGTCAGAACAATATTGAGCAGATAGGTTGCAACCTTACGAAGAACCGTAAGAATCGCCTTGAGACTCAGCTTGGTAATTTTTTTCCACTTTGGTGCAGATGATACGGAACCTCTTTCCTCGCTATCGTTACTGCCCCTGCCGTTACCTGTACCAAACTCACGGGTGGCTCCGCAATCGCCGCCGCTTCCGTCATCAACGGGATAAAATCCCCTCGTGCAGGTATCGTCGATATCCTCCTCGGGTTCGGGATAATATTCCTCGTCCTCGCTTACTGCAAAGACATCGGGATCGGATTTGCCCTCAGCCTCGGACAAGTCAGTCAAAGGCTCTCGGCGTATCGTGAGATCCTCAATAATATCCGAGTCAGGCGATTTACTATCACCGTCGCCTACTATCTTTTTTTCTTCGTTTTCAAACATTGAAAAACTCCTTTCGGGTATTCGTTACGGCTATTTTACCGCAACATTATCCTCGCCCATAATAAGACGGAGCTGCTTGAGCAGCCTGTCACTGATCTCGGCGCCCTTATTTTTTACAGCTCTGAGCTGCTTTGTATCCTCAAAGTAAACGAGTATCCTCGAGCCGCCCCGTGTCTCAGAGGCTATTGCCAGCGCATCGTCAAGCCGCAGTGCATTCCTCTGAGTTACTTTAATATACAGCGATTTGACCTTTGCGGCTTCCGCCTTGGCGGTTTTGCTTACATCTTGCTCATTTACGGACTCCTGTGTGGCCTGTATACCTTTAGGTGCACGATCTTCTGCAGGAAGCTTATCGGGCACAAACGCCTCGCACAGCAGCAGCGACACAGTATCTCTCTCTGCGTCCCCGTAGCTCTCCTTGATCTCGGGATGGCCGACAAAAACACAAACCTTATTTTCCTCTATTACAGAGCCGAATGCCGCATTTTGCTTAGGAAAAACGATTATCTCAATACTATCCTGCTCATCTTCCGCCGTTACAAAGCACATTATCTCATTCTTTTTTGTAACTTTCGAGCGTTTTTTTGTTACAAGTCCGATAAATTTTACACGGTCGTTCCTTCCGAGCGTTTCGTTTTCAAGCCTTGAACGAAGCTCGCCGGCAACGATTGCGCCTATCTCCTTGGCAAGCCTGCGGTAGCCCTCAAGCGGGTGTCCCGAAAAATACAGCCCCGTGTTTTCCTTTTCGGCAGTAAGCCTCTCGAAAAGAGGAAGCTCCTCCAGATCCGAAACAGGAAACTCGAAAACCGCCGTGTCGTTCCCGCCAAACAAGCTCATCTGACCCTCACTCACTCCGGATTTAACCCTGGAAACCGCGCTGAGAGCCGTATCAAGTCCCGCAAGCATCCTCGAGCGGTATACGCCAAACGTATCAAGCGCACCTGCCGAGATCATCGACTCAAACGCCTTTGAGCTGCCGTAGGAATAGCAGCGTGAAAAAAAGTCCTCAAGTCCGGTGAACGGGCTTCTTTTACGCTCGCCTATAATCTTTTCGGCGCAAAGCGGACCAACGTTTTTGATTGCCGCAAGACCAAACCGTATATTTCCGTCCTCAACCGAAAAGCTTTTTTCACTGCGGTTGACGTCGGGAGGAAGCAGCATTACCGACATTCTCTCACAATCGGCAATATACTCCCCTATTTTTTCGCCCCATCCCATTACGGTATTGAGGAGCGAGCACATATATTCACGCGGATAATGACATTTAAGGTATGCCGTGCGGTAGGCGACGACTGCATATGCGGCGGCATGGCTTTTGTTGAACGCATATTTTGCAAACTCGCTCATGCGGTTAAAGACCTCCTCCGCATCACGTGCCGAAATTCCGTTTGCCACAGCACCCTGTATAAATATATCCTTTTCCCTTGCCATTGCCTCGGGCTTCTTTTTTGCCATCGCACGGCGGACAAGATCGGCATGTCCATAGGAATAGCCTGCAAGCGAGCGGCATACCTGCATCACCTGCTCCTGATAGAGCATAACGCCGCAGGTCGATGACAGAATCGGCTCGAGCTGAGGGACTGTATAGCTGATATTCTCGGGACGAGCGCGGTTTTTGAGAAACGTATCGATCGAAAGCGCAGGCCCGGGTCGGTACAGCGAAATAACGGATATAATATCCTCGAGATTTCTCGGCTTCAGTCTGGTAAGCAGAGTACGCATACCCTCGCTCTCGAGCTGAAACAGTCCGAGTGCATTACCGCTTGACAAAAGCTCGTAGGTCTCGGTATCGTCAAAATCAAGCTTTTCCACCGAAAACGAGGGATCCTTCTTTTTGATCTCGGCTTCCGCCTCGTGAATGATCGTCAAAAAGCGAAGCCCCAGGAAATCTATTTTAAGAAGCCCCAGATCGGCAACCGAGTTCATAGTATACTGAGTTACGGTTGTATCATCGTTGAGCGAGAGAGGAAGATATTTTGTTATAGGCTCATCGGTGATTACGACTCCCGTAGCGTGGGTGGACGAGTTCCTTGGCCTGCCCTCCAGCTTGCGTGCCATTTCGACGAGGAGCTTTGCACGCGGATCGCTCTCGCATTGTTTTTTCAGCTCGGGATTGTCCGAAAGCGCACTCTCAAGCGTTACGCCAATATAGCGAGGAATCATTTTTGCAATTCCGTCAACGTAGGCATAGGGCATACCGAGCGCACGGCCTGCATCCCTTACCGCCTGACGGCAGGCAAGAGTGCCAAACGTGATTATCTGAGCGACGTGGCTCCTGCCGTATTTTTGGGTAACGTAATCAATTACCTCTCCTCGGCGCGAGTCACAGAAATCTATATCGATATCGGGCATACTCACCCTCTCGGGATTGAGAAAACGCTCAAAAAGAAGTCCGTATCTGATGGGATCAACCTGTGTTATTCCAAGACAATAGGCACAAAGACAGCCGACGGCACTGCCCCTTCCCGGTCCTACGGGAATGCCGTTCTTACGGGCATACGCCACAAAATCGGCAACTATAAGGCAGTAATCGTTAAAGCCCATCTTGCCGATAACCTCAAGCTCGTAGTTGAGTCGGTCGGTGTACTCAGGCGTAAGTGCGGCTTTTCCGTCCTTTACCAGCTGCTCAAGTCCGAGATAGCAAAGCCGTTTGAGATATGTCTCTGAGGTATAGGGCATCGGAGGGCGGTATGCCGGAAGATGCATTTTTGAAAAATCAAACTCAAAATTACACATCTCGGCGATACGCACGGTATTATCAACTGCCTCGGGAACATCGGCAAAGAGAGCGCGCATCTCAGATTCGCTCTTGATATAATGCTCGCTTCCCCGCATTGACAGCTCGTTGTCCTCAACGGTGCTTCCGGTTGAAATTGCCGAAAGCATACGCTGTACGTCGGCATCGGCACGGGTGGTATAATGAACGTCGTTAGTTGCAACGACGGGAACCGATAGCTCCTTTGCAAAGCTCATCAAAACACGGTTTACCTCCTGCTGCTCGGGAAGTCCGTGACGCTGAAGCTCAAGGTAAAAATTACCCTTACCGAAAATACGCTCGTAAACGATTATTCTCTCTCTTGCAAGCGACATATCCCCTGCAAGGATGGCACTCGGTATCGATCCGGATATACAAGCCGAAAGAGCAACAAGCCCCTCGGAATATCTCGAAAGCGTTTCGAGATCGGTCCTCGGCTTTTTGTAAAAGCCGTCGGTAAAAGCCTTTGATACGATAGTAACGAGGTTCTCGTAGCCCTTTTGATTTTTTACAAGCAAAACAAGGTGAAATATTTCACTGTCGAGCAGACGGTCCTTTTGCTCGTTGCTGCGCGCGGCAACGTAGACCTCACAGCCGATAATGGGCTTTACACCCGAGGCAACGCAGGATTTGTAAAAATCGACCGCACCGTACATCACACCGTGATCGGTGATGGCAACAGCGCTCTGACCGATGCTTCTTACCGCCTCGGGCAGGGTGCTTATACGGCATTCGCCGTCAAGCAGGCTATATTCACTGTGCAAATGCAAATGAACGAATCCCACTGTTTCTCTCCTATCGTTTTTGATGTCTATTGCTGACTTTTGAGCGTTTCGGCTATTTCGATAATTTTTTGGTATCTGTGATTAAGCCCCGATTTGCTGATAGGCTCCCTTAGCATCAGCCTCAGCTCGGCAAGGCTTATATCGGGGTTCTCCAGCCTAAGCTCAGCACATTCCCTCAGCTCGGCGGGCAGGTTGTGCATCGCACCTATCCTGACGATATATCTGATCGCCTCGCATTGCTCGGCTGCCGCACGGGTGGCACGCTCTATGTTTGCGGTCTCGGCATTACGCAGACGGTTCATCTGATTGCGGACATCGCTGATAACCTTTCCGCTGAGTATATCGAGCACTATCTTTCCTGCTCCTATATAGGACAAAAAGTCCTCAATGCCCTCGCTATCCTTGTAGTAAAGAAGCGATTTTCCTTTACGAACCGTACGCTTTGGCGTAAGACCGATATCATCGAGATATCCGAAAAGAAAATCGGTATATTCCTCGCTTCCGGGAGAAAGCGAAAGCATAAAATTCCTACCCGGAGCAGATACAAAGCCGCATTTCAAAAAGACGCCTCGCATAAAGCAGCCGCCGTCCTTTTCGCAAACGGGCTCCGGCATACCGAGCGAGCTGCCCAGCTCTATGTTCCTGCGACAGCAGTCTTTTTTAACCTCAAGAGACCTTATCAGCTGTTTTGCATCGGAAGAATACGACATATTTATTACCCAATTATTCTGACCTCGGGCTCAAGCATAACGCCCGAACGGTCAAGCACCGTTTTTTGTACCTTTTCTATCAGTTCGAGAATATCGGTTGCGGTCGCACCGTTTTTATTGATAATAAAGCCTGCGTGCTTTTCGGATACCTCGGCACCGCCGACCGAAAAGCCTTTAAGACCTGCCTGCTCGATAAGTGCGCCGGCAAAATGTCCCTCGGGACGCTTGAACGTACTGCCGCAGGAGGGATATTCAAGCGGCTGGTTGGTTTTACGCCTGAGCATCAGATCATCCATTTTTGCTTTAATTGCACATTTATCGCCGACCGTAAGCTCAAACTCTGCCGAGAGAAGGATATCCCCCGTGTTCATCAGATTACTCCTGCGGTAACCGAATTCCATATAATCGGACATGACAATTTTTATATTGCCGTTTGCATCCAGAACCTCAGCCGAAACGAAGGCATCCTTTATCTCACCGCCGTATGCGCCGGCATTCATATAAACGCCGCCGCCGACCGTACCCGGGATACCGTAGCAAAACTCAAGGCCCGTAAGCGAGTTTTCCATACAGCGGTTTGCAAGCGATGACATACTCTCGCCGCACATAACACGTACACGGGTGCCGTCTACCTCAATTCCCCTGACGCCGCAGGTTATGATCACGGCAAGCTCGTAATCTTTGTCACGAAATATAAGATTAGAGCAGTTTCCGACTGTCAGCGACGGCATATCAATGCTACGAAAATATTCGATCACACCGATCAGCTCGTCCCTGCTTTCGGGGAAAGCAACGTATTTAGCAGTACCTCCGACGCGCATCGAGGTGTACCTTGCAAGCGATTCATTTTCGAGTATTTTACTCATTACAGCTTTCCTCCGTACAGGGTGGCATACTAATCCTTTTATATTATACTATACACTTCCTTAAATTACAATAAAAAACGCTCACTTTTTTCTTGTATACTATTGACCTTTGACATATTATTTGATAAAATAATTCCACAGTGCAATAAATTTGTGTAATTTTTACATTGAAAGGATGGCCAAAATGAAAAAACTTCTCGCAATTTCCCTCGCGCTTGCACTGCTTCTCTCAACCTCGATTGTAGTATTTGCAAACGATGTTGACTACGGAGCACAATGGGGTGACGGCCCCGGCGGCAGTGCAACCATCCCTCTGTTCGAGATCGATACCGACAGCTGCGATGCTTATTACTACGCAGGTCAGACGTACGAGCTGGTTCTCAAGGTTCAGAACATTGACCTTTCTACCATTTCCGTTGGCGGCGTTGGCATGTCTGACGGTCTCTCGATGGTAGCATTCGACCTTGTTTACGACTCTTCGCTCATCACTCCCGCTTTCTCGGCAGTTGCCGACAGCGAGGATGACGTTTGCGACATCACCGCTCTTCTCACCGGCAGCACTACCGGTTGGGTTGGATTCGGTGCAGAGATCGAAGGCGGATACTCCTTTATGTTCTATGACGATTCCACTCAGGCTACCGGCGCATACAAGGGCAAATACACACTTAACCCCGTAAGCGCTGACAATGTCATCGTTCTTACTATTCCTTTCACCGTGAGCTCCGATGTTTCGTCCGAAGTAATCGAAATCGGCATCGAGTCGGTTTACGGCAGCAACCGTGATTGGACCAAGTCCTTCTTTGGCGGCACCGCCTCCGGTCTCGCTCTCGAGGACGGATCGGCTCTCGTTCAGCCCGATGACCCCGTGACTCTTCCCGCAGGCGCAGGCATCATTAACGTTGCAGGTTACAAGCATCAGGGCGGCATCACCGTTCTCCTTGCTACCGACGTTGATACAACAATCGGCGAGCTCACCGCAAAGGGTGACAGCGCAACTCTCGGCGACGAGATCGGCGATATGAACTACTGGGGCGTTATCGTTTGCGATGCAAGCGGCAAGGTTATTTACACTAACAACACTCTAGGAAGACCTGCCGGCGTAAAGACCGACGTTGAGGTTCCCGCAGGCGGCTTCGTTATAGGCATCAACGCTGGCAGCACCGTCGTTGCAAACACCGAACTTGGCAGCACCGTTACTCTTTACAACATCAACCTCAGCGCAGTTGCTGTCCTTAACGGCAACACCGAGCTCACCTCGGCAGGCTATACCATTATAGCTCCCATTCAGCCCACCGAAAAGGATGAGCTTCCCGCAGGAGCTCATACCATCA
>JAZNCU010000015.1:0-4163 GCA_045587745.1 Eubacteriales bacterium
TGCGATGCTGGTTATAATCGAAATGATAATAAGATTTTGTGGAGAAGATGTAATGGTTAGAGAAGTATCTGAAAACGAATTAAGCAAATTATTAGAGTTATATTTACATTTGCATGAGGAAACTATCCCGGAAATGACGGAACATTTAGTAAACACTTGGAATACTATTATGCAGGACAAAAATCATCATGTTATTGTCAAGGAAATAGATGGAAAAATTGTATCATCATGCGTCTGTGTGATTATTCCAAACTTGACAAGAAACATAAGGCCTTATGCATTTGTTGAAAATGTTGTTACACACTCGGATTATCGCGGAAAAGGGTATGCAACGGAATGTTTGAACTATGCAAAAACCATTGCAGAAAACGCAAACTGTTATAAAATAATGTTACTTACAGGTTCAAAAAATGACAAAACATTAAACTTTTACGCTAATGCAGGATATAACAATACTGATAAAATCGCGTTTGTTCAATGGCTCGAATAATACAGCCTCCAATATGTAGAATAAAAAACGACAGACCTTAAAAATCTGTCGTTTTTTGATATCCTTATAAGAAACTGCCATATAGCTTCTTTTTTTTTGAAATTTTACAGTTTTATGATAATTTGGTGTTATACTATCATCAACGAACATACAGGAGGGATAAAATGGCACGGATTCTGATTGTCGAGGACGAGCAGCTTATCAACAACGTTATCTCAAAGCACCTCACGCTTATAGGCCACGATTGTGTGTCGGTATTTGACGGAGTACGTGCGCTTTCGGCTGTCAGGGAGCAATCCTTTGATCTTATAATTCTCGACGTTATGCTGCCGGGTATGAGCGGATTTGACCTTGTAAAGCTCGTGGGCGATACGCCCGTGATTTTCGTCACCGCAAAAAACAGTATGGACGATAAGCTGAAGGGGCTCAGCCTCGGTGCGGACGATTATATCGTAAAGCCTTTTGAAATGCAGGAGCTTCTCGCCCGGGTGCGTATCGTTTTGCGTAGGACTATGCGTGACGGAAACGAGTTTTGCTTTGACGGGCTCAGGGTGGATTTCGACTCGAGACAGGTTTTCAGAGGAAGCGAGGTTATTGAGCTTACACACAAGGAGTTCTCGCTTCTCGAGGCGCTTATAAGAAATCGGAATATTGCACTGACCCGTGACAAAATTCTTTCGCTTGTTTGGCAGTACGATTACGAGGGGGATACTCGCACTGTGGATGTACACATCCAGCAGCTTCGCAGTAAGCTGGATATCAAGGACCGCATAAAAACGATTTACAGAGTAGGGTACAGGTTTGAAATATGAAAAAGAAGTTTTTTGAACGTACGTTTTTGCTGACTCTTTTGCTGTTTTTGCTGTTCCTCAACGGCGGAATTTTTGCGCTTGCATACTATACTCACAGCAACAGCGTTTCTGCGGCGGAGCAGGTGTGTATGTCGGAGGAATTTTATATAATCGAGGCATTTGAAAACGACCTCGCATCGGTGATACCCTCAAACGAGTACCTTTTGCAGGTATCCTATGGAAATTTTTATATGCCAAAGGGAATATATCTGCAGTTTACCAAAAACGGGAAGCTCAGCTTTTCGACTCTGCCCGAGGGACTTAACTGCCCCGAGGAGGGATTGCTCGAGGGAGGCAAGGTAGGCGGAAAGCGCTTTATGCTTATTACCGAGTCGGTAGGGGATAGCGGATACCTGCTTACCTATGCAAAGGATGTCAGCTATCTCGACGAGGAGTTCAAAAGCCTTGCTTTGGTGTTTGCTGCGGCATCCGTAGCGGCATCGGTGCTGCTTGCTCTGTTTTTATATCTTCTGCTCCGAAGGCTGTATACTCCTCTCGACCAGCTGCGTGTTACGACAGCCGGCCTTGCGGCGGGCGATTTCGGCATCCGTGCGGATGAATCGGGCGGCGATGAGTTCTCGGTGCTCGCAAAGGATATTAACACAATGGCAGATACTATTCTGGTGCAGATGACCGAGCTGACGAATACAGCCAACAGGCGCCAGCGAATGCTTGATAACCTCGCACACGAAATGCGCACGCCGCTTACGAGTATTCACGGCTATGCCGAATATATCACTGCCGCAAAGGTATCCGAGGAGGACAAAATCGAGGCAGCACAGTTTATTATGTCCGAGGCGATGCGCCTGCGGACTATCAGCGAGATACTGCTCGATACGGCGTTCGTGCGTGAGAATAAAATCAACCCTTCCAATGCAGTCGTGCGTGAGCTGTTGCTCGGTACACGGGATCGATTACACGCAGCCGCACATAAAAAAGGTGTCAGAATCGAGTGTGTCGGCGGTGATTTCGTTATGGAAGCAGATACCGCACTCCTTGAGCTGCTGCTTGCCAACCTTTGCGATAATGCCGTCAAGGCGTGCGGCGAGGGCGGAAGGGTAGAGCTTGGTGCATACGAAGAAAACGAGAAGAAAATTTTATACGTCAGGGACAACGGAAAGGGAATGACCCCCGAGCAGATAATTCATATAACCGAGCCGTTTTACCGTACTGACAAGGCACGCAGCCGCCGTGACGGCGGAACGGGACTCGGGCTTGCGCTCTGCGAGCAGATAGCCGCGGCACACGGTGCCGTTCTCTCGTTTGAGTCGGAGGTCGGCAAGGGAACGACCGCTTTTGTGATCTTTTGATTATTTTACAACTTCCTTATAACTACATGACAGTAAGCTAACATTCCGCATATATACTTAGACTACCGTATACGGAAAAATCTACGAAAGGAATGACACTATGAAATCCAAAAGCTTGTTTTTCAAGGCGATGGTCTCGATCCTGCTTGCGCTCTGTCTGCTTGCATCGGGAATGATGATGATCGCCGCAAGCGACGAGAACGCAATTTCGATCGGGACGGCATCTCTCACACCCGACGTGAGCGGATTTGTCGGCGAAGATGAGCTCCCCGTTACCGATGGCTCCACCCCTCCCGCACAGACTCAGCTTGCAGGCCGCTTTGGCGAGTACAGCTTTTTGTCCGAGGAGAATGGTAAAAGCGTTGTAACGGTTTACAGCAGCGAGCAGATTGCGGATTTTGTTGCAAGGAGAGAGAGCGGCGAGTGGTTTTCGCTTACCGCCGAGGATGTTTTCTATCTTATCGGCAACACCCGTGAGCTGTTTGAAACCTACGATGTGATTCGTATTTACGACATCGAGGGCAACCTCAATACCTATTACGGACTGAGCTTTTATTCCTCCGAGGAATATTACGCATCGTTCGGTGTAGTTGCGGAGGAGAGCGACGCATCCTATAACCTCAGTGAGGATGTGTATAACGCTATTATCGACCGTATCAGCGTGCTTTGCAGTGCGGTTGGTCAACCGGATGAATTTAATTCCACACAGAATTACGTTGTCTTTACCGATCTTGATGCGGCTCCCGTGATCAGCGACTACTATTATTCTATCTTCGGCGAGGGCGATCAGGGAATGGTCAATGCGCTTGGCAGAATGGTAGAAAGCTACTGGTTCTGGCAGAATAACGGAGTTGATAAATCGTGGTATTGGGAAACCGATGTTCTCGACGATTATGACTGCGGAGCATTTATTATATCCCGAAAGAATAACTCGCTCCTCAGAGAATGTGCTTACTATATCTCGAATATCGGAAATCTCGATCTCAATGATTACACCTCAGTATTCAGTGCCCACGATGACTATTACGGCGAGATAACCTCTTCCGGCAAATACGAGTATGCAAACGACGGCAAGGCAGTAATTGCCGAGGTTTGGGACAACGAAACCGAGACTATCGTTGCGAGAGTCCGCATCGACGGTGCAGAGGACGTTGCAAATATTGAGAGCCTCTGGCAAGGTGTATTGGCCTACCTCGATTCTCCCGAGTATGAGGAAGTAAGCGTATCGGATTATTTCTATTTTGCCGATTACACTGTAGTACTTTATCTCCACGGAATACCCGGGCATTTCGGCAGACCTACCAACACCATTCACTACCGCGTTGACGGTGATTGCGATATGTGGGGCTTTGGCGAGTACGACCAGTGCTATCAGCTTGCAGGAAGCGCATCACTTGCGGCATACGTAAACGCAATTATTGCCGAGCAGCTTGCAAATTGATCAGATCAGTATTTATCAGGGAAATAAATAGCTGATAGGTTTTCTCATTACAATCTTTTCTGAACAAAAAG
>JAZNCU010000016.1:0-16869 GCA_045587745.1 Eubacteriales bacterium
TCCCGAGGTCGCGTCTGCCGTTGACTCAGAGCTCAAACGCCAAAAACGCAACATCGAGCTTATTGCAAGTGAGAACATTGTCAGCGAGGGAGTTCTCGCAGCAGCAGGTACGGTGCTGACCAACAAATACGCCGAGGGTTACCCCGAGCACAGATACTATGGCGGCTGCGAAGAGGTTGACAAGGTTGAGCGTATTGCGATTGAGAGAGCCAAAAAGCTCTTTGGCGCAGACCACGCCAACGTCCAGCCTCATTGCGGAGCAAGTGCAAATCTTGCGGTATTCTTTGCGTTCCTTCAGCCCGGCGATACCGTTCTCGGAATGAGTCTGGCTCACGGCGGACATCTCTCGCACGGATCCCCCGTTAATATTTCGGGTAAGTATTTTAACGTTGTTTCCTACGGTGTTGATGCCGAGACGGGATATATTGATTACGATGAAATGGAAAAAATGGCTGTCACGCATCAGCCCAAGCTCGTCGTAGTGGGCGCGAGCGCATATCCCAGAGTAATCGACTTTAAGAGATGCCGCGAGATATGCGACAAGGTCGGCGCAATCATGATGGTTGATATTGCTCACATTGCGGGACTCGTTGCGGCAGGGCTTCATCCCTCGCCCGTTCCCTACGCCGATGTAGTGACCACTACTACTCACAAAACTCTGAGAGGTCCCAGAGGCGGTTTGATCCTTTGCAAGGAGCAGTATGCAAAGCAGATCGACAAGGCGATATTCCCCGGTACTCAGGGCGGCCCGCTCGAGCATATTATTGCCGCAAAGGCAGTTGCTTTCGGAGAAGCGCTTACCGATGAGTTCAAGGACTACCAGAACCGGATACTCAAAAACTCCAAAGCGTTTGAAAAAGCACTTACCGACGAAGGATTTGACCTTGTTTCGGGCGGTACCGATAACCATCTTATTTTGATCGACCTCCGCAGTATGGGTGTTACCGGCAAGGAGCTCGAGATCAATCTCGATAAAGTACATATTACCGTCAACAAGAACGCTATCCCCAACGATCCTCAGAAGCCCACCGTGACCAGCGGCATCCGTGTAGGAACGCCTGCGGTTACCTCGAGAGGCTTTGACGAGGAGGATATGAAGGTCGTTGCACACCTTATCAAGCTTGCCGCAACAGATTTTGAGAACAGCAAGGACTATATCGTTGCCGAGGTGGACAAGCTCTGCAGCAGACATCCCATTTATGAATAAACGTTATATGTTGAGGTGACAGGTATGCACATAGCTATTTCGGGAAGACTTGGCAGCGGAAAATCAACTGTTTGCAAAATTCTTGCGGATAAATACGGATTTGATATTTACAGCACCGGAAAAATCCAGCGGGGTATTGCCGAGGAGATGGGCATCACCACCCTTGAGCTCAACAAAATGATGGTGGGCGACAATCAGCTCGACAACATAATCGACAGCGCTGTTGCCGAGATTTCCGAAAAAACCACGGACAAAGCTATCATTTTCGATTCGAGAATGGCATTCAAATTTGCCAAAAACGCTTTTACGGTTTATGTTTATGCCGATATGACCGTCGCCGCAAGGCGTGTTATGGGCGACAGCCGCGGCAGCGTGGAAAAATATGAGAGCGTAGAGGATGCAAAAGCCAAGCTGCTCGCACGCAGTCTGGAGGAGAACCGCAGATACAAGGAGCTTTACCACGTAAACAACTTTGACTATCAAAATTACGATCTTATCGTGGACTCCACATATGTTTCGGCAGAATATCTTGCCGAGGTGATTTATTCTTGCTACAAGTCCTTTGAGGGCAAAAACGGCACAAAAATGCTGTTGTCGCCCTACTCTGTCTATCCGACAGTAGCCGTTTGCGATGCCGACGGCGGAAGCGGCATAGGAGTTGTTCAGCACGGAGGCTACAATTTTGCCCTCAGCGGTCACAGGCTTTTGCTCGAGGCGATAAAGGGAGACGAGGCTCTTACCGAATGTTATATTTCGGATGCCGCACTTCCCGAGTCACTTGACCGATCGATACTTGCGGATTACGAGCAGTCGGGCGAGCTGAGATATACCGATACACCCGATATTTACAAATGAGGCAGGCATGAAAACCGACGGACTTATTATTTACTCTGAGGAGCTCGGAAGCGGCGAGCCGATAATACTTATGCACGGAAACGGCGAGGACGGAAGCGTTTTTGAGTTTCAAAGGGATTTTCTCGCATCGTTTATGAGGGTTATCACCGTCGATACGAGAGGTCACGGAAGCTCGCCCAGAGGCGACGATCCGTTTACCTTTGATACGTTCGCCGAGGATCTTCTGCGTTTGCTTGACAGCAAGGGCATTGCGAGTGCTCATTTGCTGGGCTTTTCGGACGGTGGCAATATTGCAATGACCTTTGCTCTGAAATACCCCGAACGGGTGAAATCGATGATACTGAACGGAGCAAATATGTTCCCCAACGGTATGATTGCAAAATGCCGTCTGGAGGTCGAGCAAAAATATCTCTCGACGCTTTTCGACAAAACAAAAAAGGACGAGCGTGAGATGCTGCATCTTATGGCAAGGCAGCCCAAAATCTCGCCAAAAAAGCTATCCAAGCTGAGCATTCCCACCCTTATCCTCGTCGGTGACGACGATATGATCGACAAAAATCACACCCGTATGATGCATAACGTCATCAAGGGCAGCAAGCTCGTAACTCTTACGGGAAGCCATTTTATTCTCAGAGAGAATCACGAGGAATACAACAAAGCTGTCAAGGAATTCCTGGACGGACTCGCATAACAATTATACAAAAAATCCTTGCCTTGCAATCGCAAGACAAGGATTTTTAATTTTATCACGCAAGATACTCGTCGAGTGTGATTCCCGCCTCGTATATCTCGGTTGCGGCGGTACGTCCGACATATCGGAAATGCCAGGACTCGTGCTTGATTCCCGTGATGTGCTGAGTGCCTTCGGGATAGCGGAGAATAAAGCCAAATCGGTGAGCATTCTCGGCAAGCCACTCTGCCTCAGGAGTGTTATCAAACGCACTCGAGGTAGACGGCAGATTGTGCATATCACAGCACAGCCCCGACTGATGCTCGCTGGTGCCGGGACGTGTGGAATAAGTGAGAACCTTTTGGGTTGCCTCATCCTTGGTAGGACGCCTCAGTTCGCTTCCGCATTCGGCACAGCAGCCGTCGACCACCTTTTTGCCCTCGTACTGGGTATCTATGTACATATCGCAGGTATCGCAGTAATAATCGTTTTCCATATCACTGCTTACGTAGTTGTTGAACAGGCTCGCCTGCGATGAGTAGGAGCGGTATGCGTTGGTTACCGAAATATCATCGTATCCGTAGAACGCCGCCTCAGCCAGAAAAGCCTCGAGAGCTTTGTTTGCCGTTTCGACCATATAGGACCATTGCTCGGGCCGGCCCTCGCGGATATTGGTGCACCAGACGAGATTCTCGGGTACGTAGTCGGATGCGAGAGGATGGTCGGGATTGACGAGAAACACAAAATCCGCCTCATTCTCCGGGCAAACGTACTGCTCGTAATCGGTCATATCAACGGCGTACTCAACACCGATATACTTTTCGTATGCCTCGGTGGGGCTCAGCTCGATCTCGGAGCTTTCCTGCGATACCTCGCTCTCCTCAGCGGATACCTCCGACGACTCGTTTATCACGGTGCTTTCCTCTTCGCTCACGGGCTCGGATACGCTTTCGTCATTGCTGACATCGCCGCCATCAGACGTAATATACATCACAAAGCCTATTGCGAGCATTACCGCCATTGACAAACAGGCAATCGCAACGTAAAGATATGTATTATTGGTTTTTTTGGATCTTTTGCGTTTTTTTGCAGCCATGAGTTACTCCGTAATGCCTGATGCGGAGCTTATAATTGATTTTACCGCATCGGTAATAGAGGGTGCGCAGAAAACCGAGCTTCCGGCAACGAGCAGGTTTGCGCCCGCGAGGTAAGCCAGACGTGCATTCCCGGCGCTTATACCGCCGTCCACCGAAATATCGGCAGTGATGCCGTGGCTGTCGCAGTAATCACGAATCTCGGTGACCTTGGGAAGCATATCAGCCATAAATTTCTGACCGCCGAATCCCGGCTCAACCGTCATAACGAGCACGAGATCACACAGATGAATATAGGGCAGTATCTCGGAAACGGGCGTTTTGGGCTTAATAGAGATTCCGACCTGCTTTCCGCATTCCTTGATACGCATAAGAGTAGCAAGCACGTCCTCGCACGCTTCAACGTGGACGGTGATGATATCGGCACCCGCTTTGGCAAAATCCTCGATATACCTTATAGGCTCGTCAATCATAAGATGAACGTCAAAAACCGCATCAGTAACGTGGCGGAGAGATTTGATAACCGGCTGTCCGAACGAAATATTGGGCACGAAGGCACCGTCCATCACATCGAGATGCAGATACTCTGCTCCTGCTCCGACTGCCTCTTTGATCTGAACACCTGCAGCACCGAAATCACAGGACAGAGCGGAGGGTGAAAGTTTTAGTCTTCTGTTCAAAACGCTATTCCCTTTCGACTTCTTTTTACATATTCTGTAATAAAGCAAGACGGTCGGATATGCGCAGTGGACGTTAAAAGCAAAGGATACAACCGTTTTGAGCGCAGTTCCCCCGTCATTAAATATAATATACCCAACGCACCGATATGTCAACTAAAAAATGTTGCTGAACAATGGCTTTTCTGCGTCACGGAGCTCGTCGAAAATCACCAGCAGACGCACCCGTGACGCTTCGGTTTCCTCGGTGTTTCCGAGCAAAAAATAGGAGTGCATATTCTCTGCCTCTTCCTCAATTAGCTCTATATCACGGAAATTGAGAAAATACGAAAGATAGCTCTCCTTCTTCTTCCACAGACCGTATGCCTCCTCAGTGCGATTTTGGTCAAGCAGGTTTGCGATATCCTCGCAAACCGAGTCAAGAATAACGGCGTTCGTAACAACAAATGCCGTTACTATGCAAAGCAGAACGATTGCACCAACAAAGCTTTTCACCGTGATCCTCCCCTTTTAATCCGAGCCCGACTGATTGGATGCGGGCGTATTGCTTTTTGGAATAACGCTGATTTTTCCTGTACGCTCGAGTATCACCGTTTTGACAAGCGTTTTGCTTTCGTATCCGTTTATACGCATTTCCGCCTCGATCTCCTCCGCAGAAATCCTCGCCTTGGTGAGGTTTTTTTCGATATAGCGGTTTTTTTCGTACAAAACAATAGGATCGCCGTTGAGCATCCTCCGAAACGATGCGCTTTTACGGCAGATAAAGGATATAATAACCTCGAGTGATGCGATCAGCAAAAGCGGAAGCAATCCGTGAATCAGCGGAATTTCTCTGTCGGTAACGGGAAGCACGGCGAGCTCAGACAAAAGAATTGCCGTTACAAACTCGGTCAGCTGCATCTCACCGATCTGTCTTTTCCCCATAAACCTCATTAAAAGCGTAAGAAGAATATAGAATATAAGCGCACGCAGCATTATAACTGTCATATTTCCGTCACCTCATTGTTTTTTTGCCCAAAGACCAAAAAAATATACCCAAAATAAAGGCTTTTATTGCAAATACACTTGATTTTGTTACGAAAATTGATAACATATAAATATAGTGTAAAGCTATGCACGGGTTAAACACGGAGTATTATTTACGGAGGCTGTTATATGGAACGTGGCAAAAAGGCAGAGGAACTGTTTTTATCGGGCTGTAACTGCGCTCAGTCAGTTTTATGCGCTTTTGAGGATGTGACCGGTATGAGCCACTCAGACTCGATGAAGATCTCCTCCTCCTTTGGCGGAGGAATGGGAAGGCTGAGAGAGGTTTGCGGCGCTTGCACGGGCGCTTTTATGGTGGCAGGGCTGCTGTATGGAGGCGATGCGATTGACGGTACTCAAAAAGCCGAGCACTACGCTCTGATTCAAAAAATAGCCGAGGAGTTCAAAAAAATCAACGGCACCTATATCTGCCGCGAGCTGCTTGAGGGCATCGAAAGCAGCACCTGCCCCATTCCGAGCGAGCGAACGCCCGGCTACTACAAAGACCGTCCCTGCTGTAAGTTCGTCGGAGATGCGGCAAGGATAATGAACAGGATAATAAACGAAAAACAGGAGGGCTGAAGAATGTTCGGCAAAAAAGAAAGCGTAATTATAAAAGTGACGGGTATGAGCTGCAAGCACTGCCTTGCCAGAGTCATTAACGCCATCGCATCCGTTAAGGGCGTAAAAGATGCCGAGGGAAGTGTTGACAGCGGCGAAATAAGCGTAACCTTCAATCCCGATAAAACCGACGTACAGGCTGTCAAGGACGCCGTTACCTCGATTGGATTTGGTGTTGCGGAATGAGCAAAAGGATTATTATACGAGTAGGCGGAATGTCCTGTGTACGGTGCTCGGGTGCGGTCGAGCACGCACTGTCAAGGGTAGACGGAGTGATTTCGGCATCGGTATCCTACACGTCGGGACGAGCCGTTATTGAAACAGAGGGCGCTCCCAATCTGCGCGCACTGCACAAGGCGATAAGGAAGGCAGGCTACACCGTCGTTACCGATCCCGCCATGCAGAGGAGAAAAGAGTTCAGGCAGAATTTGGTTTCCCTCGCCGTATCGGTACTGCTATCGGCTCCCTTTTGGGTGATGATGGTGCTAATGTTCTTTGCACCCACCTCCCGGCTGATGCATTTATTGCACGCTGGCGGGCTTTGGCAGTTTATACTCGGCACGCTGATACAGTTCGGTATCGGATATCGGTTTTATATCGGCGCATTTAAGTCGATAGTAAATAAAAGCCCAAATATGGACGTGCTTATCGTGCTCGGCACCACGACTGCTTATGTTTACAGCGTATACTCCCTGTTCTTTGGAGGCGGTTCGCTGTATTTTGAAAGCTCGGCTATGATAATCACCCTGATATTGCTCGGAAAAACGCTCGAAACACGGGCAAAAGCGCACACATCAGCCGCTATAGAAAAGCTGATGAGGCTTGCACCGCAGACCGCAACGGTTATCAGGGACGGCAAAGAGCTTGAGATATCCGCCGAGGAAATTGCAGTCGGTGACGTTATTCTCGTTCGGCCCGGTCAGTCGTTTCCTGCCGACGGAAGGATAGCACAGGGTGAGGCGTACATTGACGAATCTATGCTCACGGGAGAGAGCAGACCTGTTTTCAAAGTACGGGGCGACAAGGTTTTTGGCGGCACGGTAAACGGAAACAGCTCGGTGATGTTCGTTGCCGAGGAAATCGGTGAGAGCACCGTACTGTCGGGAATCGTGCGGATGGTAGAGGAGGCGCAGTCCTCAAAGGCAGGCATACAAACACTTGCCGATAAGGTCAGTGCGATTTTTGTTCCATCGGTGACCTTGATTGCGGCCGTTACCTTTGCCGTATCGGTTTTGCTTGACGTCGGTACAGCTGTTGCGCTTGAGCGAGCCGTATCGGTGCTCGTTATTGCCTGTCCCTGCTCTTTGGGACTTGCAACTCCCACTGCGCTGATGGTCGGAATAGGACTTGGCGCCGAAAACGGAATTTTGATACGCAACGCCGATGCACTTGAGCAGGCGTGCAAAATAAAGGCTATCGTGCTTGACAAAACGGGTACCGTGACCAAAGGCAAGCCGATGCTGACCGATTTTGTTACTTACGAGGTAAACCACGACGAGATCAGAATGCTTATTTCTGCCGCCGAAAAACCCAGCGAGCATCCGCTCGGTGCGGTAATTTCGGGAAGCTTTGAGGGAGTTTTGCCCGATTGTGATAACTTTTTGTCAGTAACGGGTGCGGGAATAACGGCAACGGTAGGCGGAAAAAAGATTTTTGTCGGAAAGCCGTTGTGGATCGAGGAGCTGTGCGGCAAAAGCGAATACGGCGCTGTTGCCGAGCGTCTTGCCGGCGAAGGCAAAACGGTAATGAATGCGGCGATTGACGGAAAAACAGTTGCCGCCATTGCAGTGAGCGACCCCGTTGACGAAAGATCTTGGAATGCCGTGGAAAGGCTTAAACAGCTTGGGATCACCCCCGTTATGGTTACGGGAGATAACGCATCGGTTGCCCGAGCGGTGGCCCAAGCCGTTGGAATAGATGAATTTATTGCCGGAGCGTTGCCACAGGACAAGGTGGATGCCGTCAAAAAGCTAAAGGATAAATACCGTACGGTCGCTATGGCAGGTGACGGAATTAACGATGCGCCCGCACTTGCATCGGCAGACGTTGGGTTTGCGATAGGAAACGGCACCGACATAGCCATTGAATCGGGAGATATCGTTCTTTCGTCGGGCAGTATCTCGTCCGTTCCCGATTGCGTTGTGCTGTCACGTGCGACAATGAAAAAAATAGCCCAAAACCTGTTTTGGGCACTGTTTTATAACTGTTTGGGAATTCCGCTGGCGGCTTTCGGACTGCTCACACCCATTATCTCGGGGGCGTGTATGGCGTTCTCATCGGTATGTGTGGTAAGCAATTCACTGTTGCTCAAAAGAACAAAGCTAAATAAACAATAACAGCAGGAGGCCAAAAATGAAAAAGTTTTTTGCCATAATCATTTCCGTTTGCATTATCGCAATGCATATACCTTTTATTGCCGCAACGGCAGAGGAAATCAAAATGATCGAAAACAGCTTTACGATCTCGGGCTTTGATAAAATGACCGAGACATCGGGCATTATCGTTTATCCCGCAGGTGACACCGATAGGGTTATCGGTGCGGCGGATTACAACTTCCGTTATTCCAGCCTGCTTATATTCAACGCTGATGGCAGACTTATCGAGGCAGGCGGTGACCTGCTCGCAAATGCGGACGGCACCTTTGGCTCGCCTCAGCTCACCGTAACCGTTCCTGCGGGCGGATTTTGCGTTGCGTACGGAGGCGGCGCTCCTGCCGCACTCAAAAAGTGCAAGGAGGTTGCAATGGAGGGAGCAATGCTCTACAACGCAACCATGTCCATCCGTTACGAAATGTACGGCTCGTACAGCGGAAACACTCTTACGATAAAATATCCCGAAAAAGAGATTCTCTCGGAGGATGCGCTGACATTTCTTTTTGTAGGAAACAGCACTACATATTTTAACGGCACACCTATCAAATTCAAGGCGCTTGCAATAGCCGCAGGAGTTGACGTGCAGGTCGAATACTGCACCTTCGGAAGCGCGTTCCTGAGTGAATTTGCCGATGAAACGCATGAGAGAGGCAAAGCGCTCCGCAGCAAGCTCAACGTCAAAAAATACGATTACGTGGTGCTTCAGGATGCGGCATCGGCGGATGCTACCTCGATGAAAAGCTCGCTTGCCGTTATTCTTCCGCTTATCGAAAAAAACGGAGCAACTCCCCTGCTCTATATGCGCTACGGAACCAGCCTTGAGGGAACCGCCAAGCACTACGCCAATTACACCGCAATGAGCGAGCTTTACGGAATAGAAAACGCTCCGCTTGCGCTGGCATATCAGCTCTGCTTTGACAAATATCCCGAGGTGAATCTGCTTGCGGACGACCTTGGGCATCACTCCAAGGAGGGCAGCTACCTTATCGCCTGCACCTGGCTTTACACCTATCTTGGCATTGATCCCACGGGTAACTCCTATCTCGCAGATATGGACAAAGCTACCTGTGAGAAGCTGTGGGAATGCGCTGTCAAAGCCTGCGAGGAGGGTTACGACTTTCCTGCCTCGAAGAACGATAATACTGTCGAGATAGACGGAAAAGAATACAAAAACCTTGCGCTTAACAAGAGCTATACCTCAAGCGGACAGGTATATTCGGACGAAAAATGGACCGACACAGGCAGTGACGGAAATCCGATCGGTAAGCTCACCGACGGTATATTTGCCACCTCGGGCAGCGATCTTGCGATAGGCGCATATAAGGGAAGCAACATCGGTATTACTATCGACCTTGGTGAGATCGGCACGGTTAAACGATTCGTCACCGACCTGTACGGCAACTCCTCCTGGGGTATTGGCGATCCCAAAAGCGCCACCGTCGAGGTACTTTATTCTACCGATGGCACGAGCTTTGAATCGGCGGGTAATATGGATATGGAGAATAGCGCCGATGGTGACTGGACACTCGCTGACTGTGAGCTGACTCTTGAGAACGAGGTGACCGCAAGATACATCCGCATTGATTACAGCATCAGCGGAAACTTCTTCTGGTCGAGCGATATAAAGGTGTTCGGTACATCCAATGATGACACGGACTCCGAATCGGTGAGTGATGCCGTATCCGAGGAGGATGTGAGCGGCGATCACAATTCCGAAAGCCCGGCAGTCTCGGACAGCAGCACCGACTCGGACGGCAAAAGCAATATGGGCGGCGTGATTGCCATCGTCGTATCGGCAGTGGCGGTGATTGCTGTTATCGGTGCTTTGTTCATCAAAAGACGTAAATAGAATGTCTACAGCATTTTGCTCTGTATAGTAATTAAAGGTAAAGGTGTAAACAATGCAATACAGTATTTTATCTCTGCTGTGTCTGCTTGCGCTGGCAGCTATTGCGATTACATACGTTACAAAAATTTTGCTTAAATGGCGCAATGACCGCGAGGAGTGCATTGCGTTTATACGCAAATTCAAAAAAGGCAGCTGTGCGATTATCTATTTTGTTGCCATTCCCATCTACTGTATGGGACATATCTATGCAGGACAGGCATTTTTGCCGGCGTTCTTTTCTGCTATCAACAAATGTATCATACTGGTTGTGCTCCGCTATGATATGAGCAGTATCAGCGCTCTGATGAGCGATAATACGCTTTACGGTATTGCCGTATACTTCTGTTTTTTCCTCGTTGCCGCCAACGCTATTATACTTGCACTTTCGCTCACACACCAAAAAATATGGGAATGGATGCAAAGCAAGCGTTGGGAGCTGAGCAAAAGGGAAAAGCTCTTACTGGTAGGAAACAACGATGATAACATTTGCATTTACGCATCTGAGCAAAAGCGTCTGAGGGCAATCGTTGACGTTATGGATGATAAGGCCGAGGCACGCCTGTTTTCAAAGGGAATTTGCTTCTTCTCGCAAGCGGGGTTTTTTAGCAAGAATGCCGATATATTTACAGATAGCGATACGGTGGAGGCGCACTGTCTGAGGCTGGTCAACCGTTGCCGCCGTAAAAAAGACGAGTCGGGAATCATTATCATCAATACCAAAAACGACGAGCAGAATATTGCGCTTTGCCGTAAGATAATATCGTTCTTCGGCACTATCGACGCCGAGATGCTTCCCGACGTGCTGTCGAAGATAAAAGTTTACGTGTTCGGTCAGCCTGCTCACGAGGCTATATACGCAAGGATAACCGATATATCCAAAGGCTGTATCAGATACATCAATAAATACGGTCAGATCGCAACCGACTTTATCAACAGATATCCCCTTACGAGCTTTATGACTGCCGATCAAATTGATTTTGAACGCTCGCTAATCAAGCCCGATGCAGTTCTCAACGTCGTTATGATCGGATTTGGCAAAACCAACCAGCAGATATTCCACTCCTCGGTGGCAAACAATCAGTTTCTTGCCGAGAAGGACGGCAAAATATGCCTCAAGCAGGTACAATATCATATTTTTGACAGGAGTCACCTCGAAAACAACAAGAATCTCAATCACAGCTATTACAGGTTCCGTAATGAGTTTGAGGACGATATCAGGCACCGCTCCGAGCATCCCGATGCCGAGCAGACGTATTTGCCCTTCCCCGATTTTCCTGCTAAGGAGTATTATCACAAGCTCGACGTAAACGATCCCGAATTTTACAAAACGATAAAAAGCGCCGTTACGGTTGACGGGAGCTACAGCTATGCCGTCATCGCCTTTGGTACCGACCTTGAGAACGTGGATATGGCGCAAAGAATCGTCGAAAAGAAGCTCGAATGGAACGTTAAAAACCTGTATATTTTTGTTAAGGTACGCGGCGACAGCTCGCTGTACCCCGTTTTCGACCGTGATGACTGCTTTGCGATCGGAGATGAAAGGAGCACAGTCCATAATATCGACATTATTGTCGACTACGAGATCGTGGCGATGGCAAAGCTCCGCAGCAAGATATACGAGCTTGAAAGCGCAAAGAAAAGCAGCAGCTGCAGTCGGGAGGAGATTGATGCGATCTACAATGCTGCCGAGATCAAATGGTACGTCAACACTCATCAGCTTATGCGTGAGTCAAATATGTACGCTTGTCTGAGCCTGCGCTCAAAGCTTCAGCTTATGGGGCTTGACTATTGCCTTGCAGGTCAAAATCCCTCACCTGCTCTTACCGCATCGGAATACATCAGCCATTATGCAAAGGGCGATATCCCCTCACCCTATAAGGAAATTATCGAGCGCGGTGATGAGATAGAGAGCATGGAAAAGGTCGTTTACGGCATAGATTTTTCGGACTCACGCCGCACGACAATGGCGATCCAGGAGCATTACCGTTGGAACTCCTATATGATAAGCAAGGGCTTTGTTCCCGCAAGCATCAGGGAAATACGTGAGGATGCTAACAACGGCAAGGATTATACTATCCGACGTCACGGAAATATTACCACGATGGACGGTCTTGTTAGGTTCCGCAAAATCGTAGCCGAAAAGACGGGAAGGAGCGAAGCCGATACCGACGTCATCAAATACGATTATCAGCTCCTTGACGAAGCCTATTGGATACTAAGCGAAAGCAACTACGTAATTTTTAAGCGCAATTCCGGCGATACCGTGCAATAATACAAAAATCCCGATACTCGGGGTGTCTGTACGATGCCTTGGATATCGGGATATTTTTGCTTTTTTTCAAATTACACTTGACAGGATCACTCTAATATGTTAGAGTAAACGTGAGCTCTAACGCATTAGAGGAAAGGGATACGGAAATGGAAACACCAAAAGTATTCGAAAGCGAATACCGATTTTGCCTAATTCTTTGGGAGCACGAGCCCATTAAAAGCAGCAAGCTCGTTGAAATTTGCAAGGAACAGCTCGGCTGGAAGCCCACCACCACCTACACGGTTATAAAGCGTTTGTCGGAGCGCAAAGTTCTTAAAAACGAGAACACCGTCGTAACCTCTCTTGTCACCAAGGACGAAATTCAGGCGGCAGAGATCAACGAAATGGTAGAGAAAACCTTTGAGGGCTCGCTTCCTGCGTTTATTGCCGCATTTGCCAAGCATCAAAAGCTTTCGGAAAAGGAGCTTGATGCCGTTGTGCAGATGATCGACCGCTATCGAAAGGGAAAAGAATAATGACAAGGATTTTTTTGAGCATTGTCAATATGAGCATTGCGGCAAGCTGGATATTGATCGCAGTTTTGTTTTTGCGTCTTGTTTTGAAACGGGCACCCAAGTGGCTCACGGTGGTGCTTTGGGGAATCGTTGCGGTACGGCTCGTGTGCCCCTTTTCGATAGAGAGCGCACTCAGCCTGATCCCCAGCGCAAAAACTGTAAACCCGAGCATAATGACCGATACCGTCCCTGCTGTAAATACCGGATTTATAGCACTTGACAGCACCTTAAACCCCATTATCAACGAGTCGTTTGCTCCCGAAATCAGCGAGAGTGCAAATCCTCTTCAGGTATTTATTCCGATCGTTACTGCCGTTTGGGCAATCGGAATCGCCGTGCTTGTTGCTTATGCCGTTACCAGCTATGTAAGACTAAAGCGCAAAATCGGAACGTCGGTTCTTTACAAAGACAACATATATCAAAGCGAGAACGTGGTATCGCCCTTTGTTCTCGGCCTTATCAAGCCGAGGGTATATCTGCCGTTGGGTATCAGCGAGCGGGATATGGCACACGTCGTGGCACACGAGCAATCCCATATCAAGCGAAAGGACCATATTTGGAAACCGCTTGGATTCCTCATACTTACTCTGCATTGGTTCAATCCGCTGATGTGGCTCGGGTATATACTGCTTTGCCGCGATATTGAGCTTGCGTGTGACGAAAAGGTTATCAAAGAGCTCGACCGTGATGCAAGGGCCGACTACTCGCAGGCTCTTATCTCCTGCAGCGTAAACAGACGAACGATTGCGGCTTGTCCTCTCGCCTTCGGCGAGGTAGGCGTTGTGAGCCGTGTCAGATCGGTGCTGAGCTACAAAAAGCCTGCGTTCTGGATTATTATTGCGGCAATTATTGTCTGCACGGCTACTGCTGCCTGCTTTTTGACCAGCCCTTCAACCGATACGGGGGTATACCGTATTTCGGTCAGCAAAGCCGGATTTGACGGAATAAAGATAAAGCTGAAATACTCAAATCCCACGGGAAGGTACAGCGTGGTTCCCGTTGACGTAACCGAGGGCGAATACTGCGGCGATGGAATAAAAGATTACGACGGCTCGCTCGGAAGATACAGGATTCTGATCAAATTCGGTGATACCGATCCTACCGGGGAGCTTGCCGAAAAGTATCCGGCAGGCGAGGCAGTGGAGCTTACGGGCGTATCCGAAAAAATAATGATAAAGCGTGTTCATCCGCAGGACCACGGGTTCTATCTGTATATCGGATTTGAACGACCCGTTTCGATCGAATCGGTTGATTCCGCTCAGCTGACAGGAAGGAGCGGAACGGTGACTATACCCATAAGCTTTGACGGGGATGACGAACAAGCCAAAACGGAGAGCGAAATCATACTCAGCGATGCACAAATCGCTCTGATGGAGCAATACCCCGAATATTTTGGGCTTGATGCGACGAACGGTCTTGACGTTTACGTTTGGCAGATGGCAAAAAACAGCTATTCCTTTGGCTTACTGCCGCATTCCGAACAGGGACGTGAATGGCTTTCCGATGAATTGATAAACCTCAAGGGTGCAAGAGCAGAGGAGATGCGTACAATATTATCGGCATACGATATTGACGAGCAGGAAATATATGTCATTCTGTGGTCACATCCTCTTTCAAGTCACTTAAGTGAATGGCAAATCATCGCAGACGGCGAGGACATTGAAGCAAAAAGAGAGGCTTGCGTCGAGTACGTTAAACAAATGCTTTTTGGGGGCAATTTATCGACAGACGAAGGCTCGGATACAAAGCTCGAATGGCAAGATCCGACCGTAACACTGGTATTCGATGCTCCGATATACTCATACGTAACGTCTCAAGTTCCGATGATAACGATAGACAACAGTGCCAGGCTGTTTGATCTGTCGGGAAAGCAGCTCGGTAGCGTAGAGGAGATCGGTACGGGTTTAACCGATTTTTTGATTCAAATGGGCTCATACGGCAAAGAATATAAGGACCAAGCCTATGAGATAAAGGACAACGTAAGGACAGCATATAGCGTAAATCTGCTTGAGCCCGAGGCCATCGACCTGTACTATATCCTCATACAGGAGGACGGAAGCACGCTGTTGGTATACGGACACTACCTGGGCGGCAAAAAGAAGGATGAGATACGTTGGATTTTCCGTTTAAGCTGATATTGCTTTGATGCACGATACAACGTGATGCATACCGTCAGTTGAATAATCAAAACCACCAGTTGAACTGGTGGTTTGCACAGCCCCTATAAGGGGCTATTACAGGCTTCGTCCCTAAAAGGGACTACTGAAGTTTGACACCGCATTACACTCACTGGCAGCCGCTCACGTGCGGCTGTCTTTTTTTAGCCTACTTATTCTTGGCACCCGTAAACGGGTCTGTGTATTCCTTGAAACTTATCTGGTCCGAGGCATTATCGTCCTCAATTTGATTCCTGATGTATTCCGCTATCACTTTCTTGTTTCTTCCAACTGTATCTACGTAATAGCCTCGGCACCAGAAATGTCGTGAACCGTACTTGTATTTCAAATTTGCGTGTCTGTCGAATATCATTAGTGAACTTTTTCCCTTGAGATATCCCATAAACTGTGCTATACTTATGTGTGGCGGGATACTTACAAGCATATGGATGTGGTCTACACACGCTTCTGCTTCTATTATCTCTACGCCTTTTTGTTCACACAATTTACGTAGTATTTCCCCTATATCTTTTTTGATTTGTCCATATATCTCTTGTCTACGATATTTTGGGGCAAATACTATATGATATTGGCATCTGTATTTTGAATGTGCACTACTTTTTATTTCGTTCTTTTCTTTTTTTAACATGTTATAAAACCTCCGTTTTTCTTTGTGTAATGCGGTCGCCAAACCTTTACACAATTATATCACGGAGGTTTTATTATGCTTATACTAAAGTATTTTATCTTCCCCCGGTAGAACCGGGGGTTTATTTCCACGCCTTAAAAGGCACCAATCAAAACTGACTCCGCTTGAAAAACGAAGTCAGTATTCCGCTCGAGTTTGCTTTTTGTCAAAATATAAAACCACCTTTTAATTAATGCTCTTGGATTTCAAAGTCTTTATATTCGTATTCGGTTATGCTTTGAGCTATTCCCAAGGCATTTGCCATAGTATCTTTTATTAAATTCATATTATCATCATATTCGTATGTATATACTAACGATATTTCATTGTTTTCGTAATTCACTTGTTTTGTAACGTAACCGTTTGTATATTCATATGTCGTTTTGTAGATAACATTATCAGTAGTCATTAGTACTTCCGACAATAAGTTATTTGAATAACTATATGTTGTTGAAGAAAAAGAGTCTACACTTTCTAAAATATTTCCGTTCTTATCATATTTTGAATATCTATCGCTTCCGGGAAATGTAACGGTATAATTACCGTTGCTATCATAAGTGTAGTTTTTGATTATTTGTCCATCCACTTGCTCTTGGATAATTCTGCCGTCGTCATCATACAGATTTATGGTTTCAGTCTGTACTTTTCCGGTTTGATCCAAAGCACTCATTTTCAATACTTTTCCGGTATCGTTATTCTCATAAACAAGGCAAGAAATAAAATTCCCGCTTTTTGTTTTTGTTTCTTCTTTGCAAACATAGCCAAGTTCGTCGTATTGATAATAAGTTA
>JAZNCU010000017.1:0-7205 GCA_045587745.1 Eubacteriales bacterium
GAGCCGTTGTTCTGCCACTTTTTAACAACAACGTAGCCCTGCTGATCCTCGTCCCACTCGCAAAGGAAGTTGAGAGTCCAGTTGAGGTTGGCGCTTGCGCTGCTGATCTCGCCCATGGCGGAGGTGAAGATCACAGAGTACTCTGCTCCTATCTTGGTGTTAAATCCGGTAAGATAGATGCCGTTTGTAATAGCTTTGTGGTTTGCAAAAACCTCAACCTCATCGAGCCATACAAAGTTGGATCCCGTAAAGGTGAATTTTACGTATCTTGCCGAAACAGCATTGGCAAGAGTAAAGGTGTAGGTCTCGGTGTCCCAGGAGTCGGTGTCGGCAGTGACCTCGGAGGAGAACTCGGCTGCCACGTCGGTATACTTGCTGCCGTCCTTGGAAACGCTTATCGAGCAGGAGCTGCATTCCGAAATGCCCCAGGTGCCGTATGCCATATAGGATTTGAAGGTATCGATGTTGTCCTGAACCTCGCCCAGATCAACTATAATTTCGATAGGAGAGCCCTTGGAGGACCAGCCGCTGTATTTGGCGGTGCCGGGATCGCTAAAGCCCGCACTGCCATCGGTAAGCTTTATAAGGTCGTCGGCGTAAATATCGTTACGGTCGTTTTTGGTGGTGGTGTAGGATGCGCCGAGCGAAAGGTTTACCGAAACGTCGCCCGAGAGAGAGTGCCAGTAATTAAGCTCCTCGGTGGCCGAAAGAATCTCGTCGATGGTCGCATCGTCAGCGCCGATAAGGTATACAGCGTTGTCGTAAGCGTCTCTGAGCCTGTCGAGAACGTACTCGGAATAATCGCTAAAGGAAATTCCGCTCACAAGCGCAACAGCGTCAATGAGCTTGGATTTACCCGACATAGCGGAGGAGATGTTCATAATCATCCTGCGAGCATCACCGCTGACAATGACGCCGTTTGCCAGCATCGCTTCTGCCTCGGCAATAATTTCCTCGAGCTCGCTGTTGGGAGTCTCGGCAACAGCAGCTTTTGCCTCTTCGATCGAAGCTGCAAGTGCGGCATTAAGCTCCTCGTCACCTGCGCTTTCTGCCTTGACAACGAGAATGCAGTCGCCGACGGGGCGGTCATAATCCTTGCTTACCTGAACGTAGCCGGGCTCGCCGTCGCCTGCATCCTTGAGATACATAGCCGAGCTTCCGCCGCCGTCCATACGGATAACGTTAACACAGCCCATCTCAATCATTGCTGCGGCAACGTCACGAAGAGTAACCGAGCCGTTGGAGCCGGTGCTTGCACCCTCGGTGGTAAAGAATACGTAGCTTCCGTCCTCTTTGATGCCGAAAGCTGTCCAGCGTGCCTGGAGAGTAACCGAGTGGGTACCGATGTTGGCAACGATCTGAGTCTGGTCAACGCCGTCCTTTACGAGCCAGCCAACGTTGCTGATAACCGAGTTTGCGTTCTCGATAATCTCTTTGGAGGAGGCGATAGTCTCGCTGACCGAGATATTGATCTCGTCGCCTGCCTGAAGATCCTTTACGTATGCGGCATTGGGAGAATTGTTCTTCACAAAGAGAATAAACTCATCGGTGCCAATCTCTCCGCCGTAGGCGTTCTCGGTGACGGACACAACCTCACCGATAAGGGTCTGACCTACTGCAAGATCGGTGTTATCGACCTTTTTACAGAGCACCTCGTAGCCGGGGCATATCTCATAAGTGTCGCATTTTGAGCCGCAGGAGCGGTCGAAGTAATAAAAACCGTTGTTCCAGTTGGAGGCAACCTTGCTGCCCGAGGTTTTGTTGATGTAGTAAATGCCGTTGTTCATCTCGGCGCCGTTGATGTACAGCTTGTAATCAAGCGAGCTGTTTACAACGTTGATGCTTCCGTCCGAGCCGAACGCAACCACGTTATCGGAGCAGCCTGCGTGAGCCGAGGCAACCTTTCCGTTACTGATGATGTAGCTGGTAAGAGTACCGTAGTTTCCGTATTTGGTGCTTCCCGAATCCATCGAGAAGAAGGAGCCGTTGATAATGCCTGCTACGTCATAGCCGTATCTGCCGGTAGCGAGAGAATACTGGGTTTTGAGAGTGCCCGAGGTGCCCGAATAGCCCGAGAATACCATAGGAATGTATCCGTCGGCAGGGTCAAACTCGAGTGCGGTACCGACAACATAGTTGCCGTTCTGTCCCGAAGTGACGGTATAGTTGGTATAAACAAGATTGCCGTCCTCATAAGTATGTCCGCTGTTGTTGTTCACGAGCGAAAAAACGTATTCATCCGCCGAGGCGAACACACAACTGCTGACGAGCATCACAGCAACGACAGCTATTGCCAAAAATCTTTTTGCCATATTCATATTACTTCTCCTTCAGTATGTTTTGTGTAAATATTATACAGAACGGGGGATAAAAAGTCAACGGGTTTCGTAAATTCGTCATAAATTGGATGCTATTTTCCTTATTTCTCTGTCGACCTGCGCCACGGGCAGTCCGATAACGTTAAAAACGTCCCCGTTTAAGCTCTCGACAAGCACACAGCCCTTTTCCTGCACACCGTACGCACCTGCTTTGTCCATCGGCTCTCCGGTTGCAACGTATTCCAAAATCTCCTCCTCGGTCAGGTCAAAAAATTTAACCTCGGTTTTTGCCGCAAAAACGCTCTCACCCTGCGGATGAATGATTGCAACTCCCGTTATTACGCAGTGAATATTGCCCGAGAGGAGACCGAGCATCCTTTTTGCGTCCTCCTCGTCCGAGGGCTTTCCGAGTATGCGGTCGCCAATGCTTACCACGGTATCCGCCCCGAGCACGATACGGCTGTTGCCCGTGCGCTCAAATACCTCCTGCGCTTTTTGGTAAGCGTTATGCTTTGCCGTTTCCTCGGCGCTTTCAAAAAAAGCTTCCTCGGCATCCGAGGTAATAACGTCAAACTCATAGCCTGCAAGCTCAAGCAGGGCCTTCCGTCTCGGTGACGCCGATGCGAGAATGATTTTTGGTTTTTGCATATCTGTTCTCCTTTTCAAAGGGACTTGATTTTTTGCTTTAATATGTTATAATGGTAAAACAACATCTGACGAAAGGGCGTGTGATGCAGTGAAATTCAACACCGCTTCCTCCAAAAGAGTAGTGATCAAGGTCGGCTCGTCCACTCTGACTCACGGCTCGGGATATATTAATATCAGGCTGGTCGAAAGGCTTTCGTCCTGCCTTGCCGACTTGCACAACAGCGGCCGTGAGATAATTCTTGTTTCGAGCGGTGCGGTTTCCTGCGGACTTGCAAAAACAGGCTTCCGCCGTGATACTCTTACCACCGAGCAAAAGCAGGCGGCGGCAGCGGTTGGGCAGTGCGTCCTGCTTGATATGTACGCACGCCGTTTTGCCGAGTACGGTATTACTATAGCACAAATTTTGCTTACGCGCAACTCTATTGACGAGCCCGGGATGCGGAGCCACGCCGCAACAACGCTCGAGCTCCTGCTCTCGCAGGGGATCATACCTATCGTAAACGAAAACGATACCATTTCCAATGAGCAGATAAAAATCGGAAGCAACGACACTCTTGCCTCAGCGGTTGCGGTGCTTGTCGGCGCCGATCTGCTTATCAATATGAGTGATATAGACGGGCTTTATACCGCCGACCCGAGGAAAAATCCCGATGCCGAGTTTGTACCCGTCGTGGATAATATCGACGACAGCATCGCTTCCTTTGCAAAGGGGGCAGGCACCGAGAGGGGTACGGGCGGAATGATTGCCAAAATCGAATCGGCAAAAACCGTTTGCGATGCCGGTATTCCGATGGTGATAGTCAACGGTCAGAATCCCGACATACTCTACAACGTGTTTGACGGCGATTTTAAGGGTACTTATTTTACTGCGAAGGAGAAATAACTATATGTCCGACCTCGTTCTTCTTGCAAAAAAAGCACGGGCGGCTATGAGCCTGCTCGCAAATTCCTCTGTAGAAAAGCGAAACCAGGCGCTAACGGCAATGGCACAGGCGCTGATCGACGATACCGACGATATACTTGCCGCAAATGAGCTCGATCTCGCAAATGCCGCATACAACGGAATGACGGCGGCAATGACCGACAGACTCCGCCTTACCTCCGATCGCATAAAGGGCATCTCGGATGCAATAGGCGAGCTGATTGAGCTTGACGATCCGCTGGTTCGTGACGGTTATTATGTCCGCAGAGACGGACTCACTATTATTAAAAACCGTGTACCCTTTGGACTCGTGGCAATAATCTTTGAGGCTCGTCCCAACGTTACCGCCGATGCCGCCTCGCTTGCTCTTAAATCGGGCAACGCAGTTATTCTGCGAGGCGGAAAAGAGGCGATACACTCAAATCTTGCAATAGTCAAATCCCTCAAAAAAGCTGTTTCCTCGACAGGTCTTGACGGCGAGTGTATACAGATAGTAAGCGACACCTCCCGTGAGAGCGCAAAAGAGCTTATGACGATGAACGGAATGATCGATCTGCTCATCCCGAGAGGCGGAAAATCGCTTATACGCTCGGTGGTGGAAAACGCCACCGTCCCGGTAATCGAAACCGGTGCAGACAACTGTCACACCTATGTTGATACCGATGCCGATATTCCGATGGCGCTCGATATTGTAGATAACGCAAAACGCCAGCGCCCCTCGGTGTGTAACGCCTGCGAGACGGTGCTCGTGCACAGGGATATAGCAGAGGAGTTTGTGCCTTTGATGGAGGAGCGGCTTTGCGACGTTGAGCTGAGATGCTGTGATGAAGCGCTGGCGCTCACAAAAAGGGGAGTTCCTGCCTCGGAGTCGGACTGGGATACCGAGTATAACGACCTCGTTCTTGCTGTTCGGGTGGTTGGAAGCGTTGACGAGGCAATCGACCATATAAATACCCACGGCACCAAGCACAGCGAGGCGATAGTTACCTCGACTCACGAAAACGGCGTACGGTTTTGCAGTCTTGTAGATGCTGCCGCAGTATACGTCAACGCATCCACACGCTTTACCGACGGAAACGAGTTCGGGCTTGGAGCCGAGATAGGTATTTCCACCCAAAAGCTACACGCAAGAGGCCCGATGGGACTCGATGCACTCACGACTGTAAAATACACCGTTCACGGCACGGGACATACAAGGAAGTAATTTTTTGTCACAAACAGTAGCCTCCAGCATAATCTAAAGAGTGAAGGGAGGCTGTGACATGGGCTGCTTTGACTCGTTCTTCGGAGGCAATAACTGCTGCTGGATTATTATCCTTATTGCTATCGTAATCCTTTGCTGCTGCTGCGGTTAACGGCTAATTTGACCTAAAGTCCAAAAAGGGCTGTCGCATAAAAAATGCGACAGCCCCTTCAGACCGAAGATAAACTCGTTCTTTACACCCTTGAAAGAAATATCAAAAATAAAAATCGAGCTTCATTCTTATTTTGAAGCTCGATCGTTTTTTATAAGGAATACAATTTTTTATTGTATTTTCAAGGGTTTTCACAAAAAACTCGACTATCTTACCGTTGTAAGCCTACACTCGTTTTTTGTGAAAAACGACTTCGTTTCTGTCGGTCTGTTTCAGTTTGTTGTTTGTTTAACAGTAACCTTTAACCCGTACTTGAACCCCGCAGTAACTGTAGCACAGACTTTAACCTTTACTTGAACCTCACGGTAGTTGTAGCACAGACTTTTGCAAACACTCGACCGTGGGCACTAAAAGTTTTGCCAAGCTTTTTCAAAAGCGTGGGGATTACTCGAGGATGTTGGAGGTGATGTACTGTGCGCCCCAGGAAATAAGCTTTTCTGCCTCGGCAGGATCGTCAACGGTCCATACGTTGAGCTCAATGCCCATCTCAAGGATGTGCTTTACCTTCTCCTCGCAGTCGAGCGCTCTCGACCAGATGTCAAGTCCCATACCGTGCTCTACGAGCAGATCGAGAATCTCCTGCTTGTACTCGCCGGTGAGGAACTGACAGTGCGCCTCGGGATAATGCCTGCGGAGGGTGACGAGGTTGTCAAAGGCGAAGGAGATAAAAATGATGTTCTCAAGCTCGGTAACGGTTTTGATCTGCTCAACGAGCTTTACCATCTGTTCGTCGTTGTAAAGCCCCTTGAACTCGAGCACCGACACCTTTCCGTACCGTTTGCAGATACGGATGTAATCGATCATCTCGGGCACGCGTAGATCGTATCTTCCGCGAACCCCGTCCTTGTCCTTGAGCTGAACCGAAAGAATGGTCTGGAGCGAGCACTTTTCGGGCGAAAGCACGTCGATTCCGCAACGCTCGGTGGTATCGTCGTGGAGAAGCACAAAATTGCCGTCGGCGGTGTTGCGTACGTCGGTCTCGATGCCAAAGTAGCTGCGGTTGCCCGCCGCAACGAAAGCTGAGTTGGTGTTCTCAACCTCAATGCCCGAAAGACCTCTGTGTGCAATGATTTTTGCGTTACCCTTGTTGATTTTGATGGTATCCATAAAAACCTCCTTATTTTGCGACTATGTTGAACAGTCTGCCTTTGACGTAGATTTTTTTGATTATCTGCTTTCCGTTTAGAAGTGCACTCAGGCTCGTATCGGCGTTGATGAGCGCCCATACTGCGTCCTCCTCGCTGTCGGCGGGAACGACGAGCTTACCCTTGACCTTGCCGCAGATCTGCACTGCGATCTCAATCTCGTTGTCAACCGTTTTTGCCTCGTCGTAGGCAGGCCAGGGGGCAAGCGAGCAAAATCCCTTTCCGCCGAGCTTCTCCCACATTTCCTCTGCGGCGTGGGGAGCAAACGGGCAAACGAGCTTGGTAAGTATTGCAAGACTCTCGCTGTCGATAGCGCCAACGGCGTAAACCTCGTTGATATAGGTCATCATTGCGGCGATGGCGGTGTTGAATTTCATACCGTCAATGTCGGAGGTGACCTTTTTGATGGTTTTGTGAAGCAGCTTTTCGAGATCGGGATCCTTTTTGCCAATCATCTCGTCGAGTGCAAGATAACGCTCGAGGAATCGCTTGCAGCCCTTGATGCTTGCGGTGGACCAGGGAGCGCTCTTTTCAAAATCGCCTATAAACATCTCGTAAAGACGGAGCGAATCGGCACCGTACTCACGTACAACATCGTCGGGGTTGATAACGTTGCCTCTGGATTTGCTCATTTTTTCGCCGTTCTCGCCGAGAATCATACCGTGTGCGGTACGCTTGAGGTAAGGCTCTTTGCAGGAAAGTACGCCGATGTCGTACAGGAATTTTGCCCAGAAACGCGAGTAAAGTCGGAGGCCAA